>CANQSD010000001.1 GCA_947626385.1 uncultured Oscillospiraceae bacterium
CGGGGTGTGGCGAAGTTTGGTATCGCGCATGGTTCGGGACCATGAGGCCGCGGGTTCAAGTCCCGCCACTCCGACCAAAGCTGGCTTTGAAGGCCGCGCTGCGGCCTTCAAATGCCAAGGGGGAAACGTGCGGAAGACCTCCGTGAAAAGCCTGCGGGCTTTTCACGGAGGTCTTCCTGCTGTCACGGTTCGCGCACTGCGACTCGCCAAGAGCCGCCCTTCGGGCGGTTGCTCGCTTGCATGGCGCCTGCGGGCGCTCATCGCTTCGCTCGCACACTCACCGTGACAAAAGGTATTTTTCCCGACGTACATGCCGCCGGGAAAAATGATCGATAAGGGGTTTGACAACGGGGCAGTGTGAGGCTATAATCGGGGGCGGAAGATTTCGCGATTGCGGAGGCGTGATATGACCCTGAAGGAACTGAAAATTGGGGAGAGCGGGAGGATCGACGGCGTGGGGGGCGGGGGCGCCCTGCGGCAGCACTTTCTGGATATGGGCGTCATCCCCGGCGCGGAGGTGACGGTGGTGAAGTTCGCCCCCATGGGCGACCCGGTGGAGGTCCGCATCCACGGCTACGAGCTCACCCTGCGCCTGGACGACGCCGCCAGGATCGACGTCACCAGGATCGACGCCGCCGAGGCCGAGACGGCCGCCGCTCCCCGCCGGCCCGTGGCGCACCCGCACCTGGGCGAGCCCGGCGTCCACCACGTGAAGGGGGAGACGGAGCCCCTCCCGGAGGACCACGTCCTCACCTTCGCCCTGGTGGGCAATCAGAATTGCGGCAAGACAACCCTCTTCAACCGCCTCACCGGCGCGAATCAGCACGTGGGCAACTTCCCCGGCGTCACCGTGGACCGCAAGAGCGGCGCGATCCTGGGCCACCCCAATACGTCCATCACGGACCTGCCGGGCATCTATTCCATGTCGCCCTACTCCGCCGAGGAGCTGGTCAGCCGCGCCTTCGTGCTGGACGAAAAGCCCGACGCGATCATCAACATCGTGGACGCCACGAACATCGAGCGCAACCTGTACCTCACCATGCAGCTATTGGAGATGGAGCGGCCCATGGTGGTGGCCCTCAACATGATGGACGAGCTCACCGGCAACGGCGGCTTCATCAGCGTCAACGCCATGGAGGCCATGCTGGGCGTCCCGGTGGTGCCCATCTCCGCGGCGAAGAACGAGGGCGTGGACGAGCTTGTCACCCACGCCATACACATCGCCCGCTACCAGGAAAAGCCCCTGAAGGTGGATTTCTGCGCCAGGGACGCCGCCGGCGGCGCCGTCCACCGGTGCCTCCACGCCGCCGTACACCTCATCGAGGACCACGCGGAGGCCGCCGGGATGCCCGTGCGCTTCGCCGCCGCCAAGGCCATCGAGGGGGAGAGCCTCACCATCGAGCGCCTGAAGCTGGACCAGAACGAGAAGGACCTCTTAGAGCACATCACCGTCCAGATGGAGACGGAGCGGGGCTTAGATCGCAGCGCGGCTATCGCGGATATGCGCTTTAACTTCATCAACAACGTCTGCCGGGACTGCGTCCGCAAGCCCCGTGAGACGAAGGAGCACGCCCGCAGCGCCAAAATCGACCGGGTGCTCACCGGCAAATATACCGCTATCCCGGTCTTCGTGGCTATCATGGCGCTGGTGTTTTACCTCACCTTCAACGTCATCGGCGCGTTCTTCCAGGACCTCCTGGAGCGTGGCATCGACGCCCTCACGGTCCTCGTGGACAACGCCATGGCCTCCGCCCACGTCAACCCCGTCCTCCGGGATCTGGTGGTGGGCGGCATCTTCGAGGGCGTGGGGTCGGTGCTGAGCTTCATGCCCATCGTGGTCACCATGTTCCTCTTCCTGTCCCTGCTGGAGGATTCGGGCTACATAGCGCGGGTGGCGTTCTTCATGGACAAGCTCCTGCGCAAGCTGGGCCTTTCCGGGCGGAGCATCGTGCCCATGCTCATCGGCTTCGGCTGTACCGTCCCCGCCGTCATGGCTACCCGGACCCTCCCCAGTGAGCGGGACCGGCGCATGACCATCCTGCTCACGCCCTTCATGAGCTGCACGGCCAAGCTGCCCATCTACGCTTTCTTCGTCAGCGCCTTCTTCCCCGGCAAGGGCGGGTTCATCATGACGGGGCTGTATTTGCTGGGCATCCTTATGGGCATCGCCCTGGCGTTTCTCTATAAAAAGGTCCTCTTCAAGGGTGAGGCCGTGCCCTTCGTCATGGAGCTGCCCAACTACCGCCTCCCCAGCGTCCGCACCACGGCGCAGCTGGTGTGGGAGAAGGCCAAGGACTTTCTCCAGCGCGCCTTCTCCATCATTCTCATCGCCTCCGTGGTGGTCTGGTTCCTCCAGAGCTTTGATTTGCGCTTCAACCTGGTGGAGGACTCCTCCAAGAGCATCATGGCCCTGCTGGCCGGCGCCATCGCCCCCATTTTCAAGCCCCTGGGCCTGGGGGACTGGCGCATCTGCACCTCCCTCATCAGCGGCTTCATGGCCAAGGAGAGCGTGGTCTCCGTGATGGAGGTCCTCTTCGGCGGCGGCGTCACCACCGCCCTCAGCTCCGTCTCCGCCGGCGCCCTCCTGGTCTTCAGCCTCCTCTACACCCCCTGCATAGCCTCCATCGCCGCCATCCGCCGCGAAATGGGCGCCAAATGGGCCGCCGGCGTGGTCCTCTGGCAATGCGTCCTGGCCTACCTCGCCGCGCTGATTACGAGAGCGGTGCTGATATTGGTGATGTAAGGAGCCGCAGCAGCAAACCTCCCCCGTGGGGGAGGTGGCGCGAAGCGCCGGAAGGGCGGCGGCGAAAGGTTTGCGGCTTCGCCGCATTCTTTGATTCCCACCCGCCCGCCCCCGCCGCCGCGTCACCACCCCAGCCGCTTCGCGGCTGTCCCCGACCTAGGAGGGGCTAACGTGTCGGGGACGGGTGCGTTTTGTCGGAACCGCTCAGTTTCGCAACGCTCGCTGCCCCCCTGCCCCCTCCTACGAGGAGGGGGCCCTGAGACGGAGGCGGGTGCGTTTTTTCGGGACCATTCCGTTATCGCAACCTCTCTTGCCCCTCCTAGGTCGGGATGGCGCGAAGCGCCGGGGTGGTGCTGCAATCCCAATTATCGAAACCCCCAGTTACGCTCAACGGGCTCGAATACCCCGCCGCTGCGGCGGCACCCCTCTTCCCCGAAGAGGGGTCAAGGGAATAAGGATGCGGCGCTTCGCGCCGCGTTTTTTAAAAATTGCGCCGCATAGCGGCGCAAACCTTTTTGACCCCCTTTGGGGCAAAGGGGGTAGGGGAATTCGAGCCCCCGTCCTTCGTCCCCCGTCCCCGCCGCGCGGACAAATCAAAACTGCGGCGAAGCCGCAACCTTTTAAGCCCCCTCCTCGTAGGAGGGGGGCAGGGGGGTAGCGAAGGTTGGATGACAGAGCGGCATGAGTTAACGCCCCTCTTACAAAAAACACACCCACCCGCCGGTATCCTTGGCAGGTGGGTGTTCGTTTGACCTTGCGTCCTTATCTCTTCCTCGTCTCCTGCATCTCCCGGGCGTGTCTTGCTTCGATCTCCTCGAAGGACTTGCCGGTGCTGGGCTCCTGGGAGCGCTGGTACTCCTCCACGCGGCGGCGGGCCAGCTCGTGGGCCACGCGGCGCTTGTTGTAGCGGCGGAGGTTATAGTAGACGATGAAGGCCACGTAGAGGATGAGCATGATGGCGAAAAGCGTGATGCCCAGCCGCACGTACTTGTTGGAGAGGGTGGACCGAATCTCCGTCATCATGTAGGCACCGCGGTCCAGCTCCACCTTGTAGTTGGCCACCAGATTGACGGTGCCGTAGTCCACGCCGTTGAAGCTGACGGACACCTCACCCAGGATCTGGCCCTGGTCCACGGGGGCGGTGAGGTCGGTGGTGAAGACCCGGCGGTCCAGCTCCACCTGGGAGAGGTCCGCGTCGTTGGGCAGGAGGGCGCTGACGGTCCGCTCGGGGCGGAGGGTGACGGAGGAGGAGCCCCGGCCCAGGGCCACGGGGATCTCCGCCAGAGGCGTGGTGGAGAGGATCTTCTGATAGCTGAAGTTGTTAAAGCCCCACTCCAGAAGCCGCTTCGACTCCGTAAAGCTGGTGGGCACCGTGCGGCCGCTGTCCAGAACGGCGGACTCCCCGCCCAGCACCACGCTCACCAGCTGCCGGCCGTCCTTGGCGGCGTAGGCGATGAGGCAGTACCCGGCGGCGCTGGTGTGGCCGGTCTTCATCCCGGCGGCGTACTCGTAATACTCGGGGCTCGAGGGCTGGATGAGGTTGTTGGTGTTCTTGAGGACCCGCTCGTCGGACATATTCGTGGCGGGGACGGTGTAGGTGGGGGTGGAGACGATGCGCTTTAAAAGGTTGTGCTTCAGCGCCTCCTCCGCGATCTTGCACAGGTCCTCGGCGGTGGAGTAGTGGTTGTCGTCCGGCATCCCGTGGGTGTTGGCGAAGTGCGTGCCCGTGCATCCCAGCTCCGCCGCGCGGGTGTTCATCCGCTCCACAAAGGCGGGCACGTCCCCGGCCAGGACCTGGGCCAGGACGTTGCAGCCCTCGTTGGCGGAGGGGAGGAGGCAGCAGTAGAGAAGCTGCTCGAACGTGAGCTCCTCGCCGGTCTTGATGCCGGCGCTGCTGCCGTCGGGCGTGATGTCGAAATAGGGGTCGCCGGTGACGGTGATCTTGTCGGAAAGGCCGATCTCGCCGTTCTCATACGCCTCCACGGCCAGAAGGACGGTCATGATCTTCGTTAGGCTCGCCGGTGCCCGGCGTTCCGTGGGATTTTTGGAGTAGAGCACCTGCCGGGCGTCCAGATCCCAGAGGTACGCGGCGGCAGTGGTGATGGCCGGGTCCTCAATGGCCCCGGCCTTCGGAGTGAGGACGGGGAGGGACGAGACGAGAAAAAGAGCCAGGACCAGCGCCAGGGCAAAGAGCTTTTTGACGGATGAGGTTTTTGATTCAGCTTTCATAGAAAAACTCCAAAGAAATGTTGGACAAAGTCCGAAAGATATAGTATGATAAGAGGTGGGGCGAAAAGACGCGCCCAAGACCTGATACCTATATCATATATTTTTTTCGCCGCAAAATCAATAAGGAAAGTCGAATTTGTGGGAAAAATCAAAGCTGGTAAGTTATGAAGCTGAAAAAACCGGAGCTTTTCCTGTTGGCCCTGGCCGTCGCGGCGGTCTTTTTCACCGCCGGGTACTTCTCCGGCCGGAGCCGGGCGGGGGACGTGAACGTCACCGTGTCCCAAAGCCCCTCCGCCCCCGTATCCGGGGACGCCGGGGCGGCCCGCATCGACCTCAACACCGCCACCCGCTGGGAGCTCATGAGCCTTCCGGGGGTGGGGGAGACCTTCGCGGACAGGATCATCGCTTACAGAGAGGAGCACGGCGGTTTTCAGACCGTGGAGGAGCTCATGGAGGTCCGGGGGATCGGGGAGAGCCTTTTTGAGGACGTGAGGGACTACCTCACGGTCTGACCGCCCGGAGGTCAGGAACGGAAAAGCGCGGGGAAGGAGGACCCATGAAGATCTTAGTGGTAGACGACGAAAAGCTTCTGGTGCGGGGCATCAAATTCAATCTGGAGAACGAGGGCTACCAGGTGGAGGCGGCCTATGACGGCCAGGAGGGGCTGGAGCTGGCCCGCACCGGAAATTTCGACCTCATCATCCTGGACCTGATGATGCCGAAGATGTCCGGCCTTGAGGTGTGTATGCACATCCGGGAGTCCTCCCAGGTGCCCATCATCATGCTCACCGCCCGCACCGACGACATGGACAAGATCATCGGCTTTGATTACGGCGCGGACGACTACGTCACCAAGCCCTTCAACATCCTGGAGCTCAAGGCCCGCATCCGCGCCCTGCTGCGCCGCGCCGCCCCCAAGGTCCAGGCCGAGAACAGCCCCCTCCTCACCGCCGGCCACATCTCCATCGACTGCGACAGGCGCGTGGCTTACAAAAACGGGGCCATTGTGGAGCTGACGGGCCGGGAATTCGACGTCATCGAGCTTCTCATGAAAAACCCCGGCCGGGTCTACAGCCGGGAGAACCTTTTGAACATCATCTGGGGCTTTGACTACCAGGGCGACATCCGCACCGTGGATGTCCACGTTCACCGCCTGCGCGACAAGCTGGAGACGAACCCCTCGGAGCCGGAGTACATCATCACGAAGTGGGGAGTGGGGTACTATTTCAAGGGCTGACAAGGGCGGAAAACGGCGGGTCCTCAGTATCCGCGCCAAATATTTTCTCTCCCTCCTGCTCTTCACGGGCCTTGTGATCGCGGTGCTGAACACCTACCCCATGCGCATCTCCCGGAACCTCATCGTCTTCGCCAAGGAGGAGTCCATCCCGCCCTACGCCCAGCAGGTCGCGGAGCTTTTGGGGGAGCTTCCGGACCTGACGCCGGAGAGCGCGGGGCCGGCCCTGGAGCTCTGGGAGGCGGACGGCCTTTCCCGGGTGGTCATATTCGATCAAAATAAGGACGAGCTTCGCGCCGAGGGGGACGACACCCGCGGCTTTGACGAGCGCGTCCTTTTTTCCATGGCCGAAAGGGCCCTCTCCGAGGGGGAGACGGGCTTTCGCTCCGACCTTGCCGATGGGGCGTTTTTGACCTACGCCTGCGTCCCCGTGAAAAGCGGCGGGAAGACCGTGGCGGCGGTGGGCGTCTATGAGTATGACGACGCCGCCGGCGCGCTGGTCATGGGCATCCGGGACGACATGATGAAGGCGTCCATCGGCCTTGGCATCGCCGCCGTGGTGCTCAGCCTCTTCCTGTCCAAGACCCTCAGCGCCGGCCTCACCCGCGTCCTCACCGGCATCCGCAAGGTGCGGGAGGGGGACTACACCTTCCACGTGGAGGTCCGGAGCCGCGACGAGTTCGCCACGCTTGCGGAGGAGTTCAACACCCTCACCGAGCGGATGCAGCAGACGGAGGAGCGCCGCCGGCGCTTCGTCTCCGACGCCTCCCACGAGCTCAAAACGCCCCTCTCCGCCATCATGCTCCTGGCGGACACCATTCTGGAGAACGACAACATGGACGCCGAGACCATGCGGGAGTTCGTCACCGGCATCCGGGAGGAGGCCCAACGCCTGAGCCGCACCACCGCCCAGCTTCTGGACCTCACCAAGCTCGACCGCCCCGTGGAGGAAAAGCAGGTGGACGTGGACTGCGTCCGGGTGGCCAAGCGCGTCCTTTCCGCCCTGGAGCCTGTGGCGCGCAAGGCCGGCGTTACCGTCACCACTCACTTCGACGCCAACTGCCACGTCCTGGCCACGGAGGACGACCTTTTCCACCTCCTCCACAACCTGGTGGACAACGCTGTCAAGTACAACACCAAGAACGGCCGCGTGGCCGTCTCGGTCCTCCGGGACGGGGAGAACGTGGTCATCACCGTGGAGGACACCGGCGTCGGCATTCCGGAGGAGGACCTGCCCTACATCTTCGACCGCTTCTACCGGGTGGAGAAATCCCGCGACCGCGGCGAGGGCGGCACGGGCCTGGGCCTCTCCATCGTCAAATCCACCGCCGACCGCCACAACGCCGACCTCTCCGTCCGCCCCGTCACCCCCCACGGCACCGCCTTCACCGTTACCTTCCCCGGCACCATGCCGGAATAAACCTTTTGATGACCTCCGGCCCGCGCTGTGCGAGCCGGTTTTCGTACTAGCCATGCCTTGCCCTGCATAAACTTGTACCAAATTCCTTGAGGGGGTCCGGGTATGGTGTATGAGGGGCGAAAACGCGGGAGAAGGGCGAAGAAGGGCGGGGGAGCGGTCTTTCGGGCGCTTTTGTGGGTACTGGCGCTCACGGTGGCCGCGGCGCTTTTGTTTCCCGGACCGGCGGCAAAGGTCCGGGACAGGCTGGGGCGCGCCATTGGCGTGGACATCGGCGGGGCCATGGAGGTCTTCAGCCGGGAGGCCAAGGCCAAAAACGTCTTTTCCGCCGCCAAGAGCGCCTTTCAGTACGTCTTTTCCGCCGAGGGCGGCGAGGGCGTGCCCGTCTCGGCGGAGGAGCCGGGACCGGCGGCCTCGGAACCGGACGCCACCGATGCCGCCCCCGTCGTGATCGACCCGGAGACCTTCAAGGACCTGCCTCTGCCCGCCCATGTGACGGCGGAGCGGCCCCGGGAGGACCTGGTGCTGGCCGGCCCCCTGCGTGGCAGCGTGGTCCGGGGCTTCGGCTACGGGGCGGATGAGAACGGCGAGCCCGTCTTCCACTACGGCATTGACGTCCAAGGCGAGAGCCAAAGCCCCGTCCGGTGCGTGGCGGACGGGACCGTGACGGCGGTGGGGGAGAGCACCGTCTTCGGCACCTACGTCATCGTCAGCCACGATGACGGCGTGGAGTCCCTGTACGCCCTGTTGGGCGCGACGCCCTTAAAGGAGGGCGACGCCCTGGCGGCGGGGGAGACCGTGGGGACCCTCTCCGGGGACACAGTCCACCTGGAGCTGCTGATAGACGGAAATTATGTTAACCCACAACATTATGTATACCGAGATGAGCCGTAAAGTTAACATAACATCCGGTTTTCTTCTGCTCCTCATCGCCGTGACAGTGCTGGCCGGTCCCCGGCGGACGCTGATCGTGGTGGTCGCCGCGGCGGTCCACGAGCTGGGGCACCTCATTGCCCTGCGGGCGCTGGGGGCGCGTGTGGAGCGCTTTTCCCTCGCGGGAGCGGGGGCGCGGATCGTGTTCACAAAGCGCCTATCCTATCCCGCCGAGATGGCGGCGGCGCTGTCTGGGCCTCTGGCGGGGGCCATGCTCACGGGGCTTTCCCTGTGGGCGGGGCGGCGGTGGGGCGGAGATTTTCTCCTGGAGCTTGCGGCGGTGAGCGCCCTTTATACCGCCGTGAACCTGGTGCCGGCCTCTGTCACCGACGGCGGGCGGGCGCTGGAGGCGGTGGTGAGCCTCCTCTTCGGCCCGGACGCGGCGTGGGGCGTGGGTCTTGCGCTGGATATCCTGTGCGTGACGGCGGCCTTTATCGGCGGGTGCGCCCTTCTTTTTCGCCCGGCCGGCAGCGCGGCGGGCCTATTCTACGCGGTTTTTCTCCTGAACGGCTGTTGCAAAAAGCGGAGGTTTGGTGTAAAATCTAAAATGGGACATGGTTAGCCCCCATCTTTCCACCGGGAGGGACCCTATGACACCAAAGCTCCGGCGCGTCCTGACGCGCGTGCAAAAGCCCGCCCGCTACACCGGCGGGGAATATAACCAGATCGTGAAGGACAAGGCCGCGGTGGACCTGCGCATGGCCTTCTGCTTCCCGGACACCTACGAGATCGGCATGTCCAACTTAGGCCTCCAGATCCTCTACGGCACCATCAACGCCGAGCCCGGCATGTGGTGCGAGCGGTGCTTCGCCCCCTGGGGGGACATGGAGGAGGAGCTGCGCCGGGAGGGCATCCCCCTTTATGCCCTGGAGAGCGGCGACCCTCTCACGGCGTTTGACGCCATCGGCTTCTCCCTGGGCTACGAAATGGCCTATACCTCCGTCCTCAATATGCTGGACCTGGCGGGGCTCCCGGTGAGGAGCGCCGACCGGACGGCCCTTACGCCCCTTGTCTTCGCCGGCGGCACCTCCTGCGTCAATCCTGAGCCCATGGCGGACTTCATGGACCTCTTCGTCCTGGGCGAGGGGGAGGAGCTGGACGTTGAGCTTCTGCGCCTTTTGCGGAAGGCCAAGGGGGAGAACTGGACCAAGGACGAATTTCTGCGCCGTGTCATGGACATCCCCGGCGTCTATGTGCCGCGCTTTTATACCCCCGTATACAACGACAACGGGACCCTTTCCCGCGTGGACCGGGAGCCTTGCACGCCGGAGACGGTGCGCAAGCGCGTCGTCGAGGACCTGGACACCGCCTTTTTCCCCACCAAATGCGTCGTCCCCAGCACCGAGATCGTCCACGACCGGGTGGTGCTGGAGGTCATGCGCGGGTGCATCCGGGGCTGCCGGTTCTGTCAGGCGGGCTTCGTCTACCGCCCCGTGCGGCGGCATTCCACCGATTTTCTGCTGGAGAAGGCCAAGGCGGCGCTTTTAAACTCCGGCTATGAGGAGATCACCCTCTCCAGCCTCTCCACCAGCGATTTCAAGGGCCTGCCGGAGCTTGCCGACGGCCTCCTCGACTGGTGCGAGCCCCGGAAGATCTCCCTGTCCCTGCCGTCTCTTCGGGCGGACAACTTCTCCATGGCCCTCATGGAGCGGGTGCAGAAGGTCCGCAAGACGGGCCTCACATTCGCCCCGGAGGCCGGGAGCCAGCGCCTCAGAGACGTGATCAACAAGAACGTCACCGAGGAGGACGTCCTGCACTCCTGCCGCGTGGCCTTCGAGGGGGGCTGGAACACCTTAAAGCTCTACTTCATGCTGGGCCTGCCCACGGAGACCGACGAGGACGTGGTCGCCATCGCCCGTCTGGCGGAAAAGGTCCTCCATACCTGGCGGGAGTACGCCAGCAACAAATCCCGCGGCGTGAAGATCACCGTCAGCACCTCCATGTTCGTGCCCAAGCCACACACGCCCTTTGAGTGGGAGGCCCAGGTGACGGTGGAGGAGTATCTGCGGCGGGTGAAGCTCCTGCGGGAGTCCATCCACTCCCGCTCCATCGTCTACAACTGGCATGAGCCCCACGTCAGCCTCATCGAGGCCGCCCTGAGCCGGGGCGACCGGCGGATGGGCGCGGTGCTGGAGGAGGTCTGGAAAACCGGCGGGAGGCTGGACTCCTGGAGCGACTACTTCAGCATGGACCGGTGGCTTGCCGCCTTCCAAACCTGCGGCCTGGACCCGGCCTTCTACGCCCTGCGGGAGCGGGGGGAGGACGAGCTTTTCCCCTGGGACGTCATCGACGTGGGTGTGCGCAAGAGCTATCTGGCCCGTGAGCGGCGGGAGGCTTACGCCGGGCGCGTTACCCCGGACTGCCGCGTAAAATGTATGGGCTGCGGCGCGAGCTCCCTTCTGGAGAGGAGGGCGTGCGATGAGTAGACTCCTTTTCAAAAAGACGGGCCGGGCGGTGTTCATCTCGCACCTGGACCTCATGCGTACCATGCAGCGGGTCTTCCTCCGGGCGGGCCTGCCCATCCGGCACACGGAGGGCTTCAACCCCCACCCTTATATGAATTTCGCCCTGCCCCTCAGTGTGGGGACGGAGAGCGTCTGCGAGCTCATGGACTTTGAGCTCACGAAAAGTTTCGACCCCGCCGCCCTGCCGGCACTTTTGAACGAGGTGAGCCCTGAGGGCATCGAGGCCGCGGCGGTCTATGAGTCCCCGAGAAAATTTAAAGACATCAAATGGCTTGACATTGAGGCAAGATTGTTTTACGATAAGAGGACGTGGATGGGGGAGGCCCTGCGGGACTTCTACGCCGCCCCGGAGGTGGTCATCGAGAAGAAGACCAAGCGCTCCACGGCGCGGGTGGACGTCAAGCCCCTCATCGCCGCACTGGAGATATCCGACGAGGCGGAGAACGTGACGCTCCTGCGGGCGCGTCTGGCGGCCCAGGACCCGGCGCTTTCGCCGGCCCAGCTTCTCTCCGCCCTCACCCAGCTTGCCCCGGAGCTCGCGCCGGATGACGCGGCCTTCCGGAGGATAGAGGTCTATGACAAGGACATGGTCCTGTTCAGATAGAGAATGGAGGAGCCCACTATGGAATCAAAAGTGAAGAGGATAGGCGTTCTCACCTCCGGCGGCGACGCGCCGGGGATGAACTCCGCCATACGCGCCGTGGCTCGCACCGCCCACAGCCTGGGAGTCGAGTGCATCGGCATCCGCCGGGGCTACCACGGCCTTATTACCGGGGATATGGAGCCGCTGACGCCCCAGGACGTCTCCGGCATTACCTCCCTCGGCGGCACCATCCTGTATACCGCCAGGTCCGCCGAGTTCCGCACGCCGGAGGGCGTCCAGCGGGCGGCGGATATCTGCCGCTTCCGGGGCATCGACGGTCTGGTGTGCGTCGGCGGCGACGGCACCTTCCGGGGGGCGCTGGAGCTTTCCAAATACGGCATCAGCGTCTGCGGCATCCCCGCCACCATCGATAACGACATCGCCTGCACCAACTACACCATCGGCTTCGATACCGCCTGCAACACCGCCATCGAATGCATCGACAAGCTCAACGACACCATGAAGTCCCACGAGCGCTGCTCCGTGGTGGAGGTCATGGGCAACCGGGCCGGGTATTTGGCGCTCTATGTGGGCCTGGCCGTGGGCGCCACCGCCGTGCTGGTCCCCGAGAAGCCCATCGACTACAAGGAGGACGTGATCCGTCCCATCCGGGAAGGACAGCTCCACGGGCGCACCAACTACGCCGTCATCGTGGCGGAGGGCGCCGCCCACGCCACCACCGTGGCCAAGATCATCAACGAGGAGACGGGCATGGATACCCGCGCCACCGTCATCGGCCACGTCCAGCGCGGCGGCCGCCCCTCCGTGCGCGACCGCGTCCTGGCCGCCGACTTCGGTTACACCGCCGTCCAGGTCCTGGCCCAGGGCATGACCAACAAGGTCATCTGCTATGACGGGCAGAAGATGTTCGATATGGACATCGTGGACGCCTTGCAGATGAAAAAGGACCTGGGCGAGCACAGCTACGGCCTTCTGAAGTCCCTCCACTCCGGCACCTGACTTTTGGTGTCTCAATCACGATCGGTCCGGCGGAACCTTCGGTAACTGAAGCCCCGTTAACCGATACATAAGAACAACACCTACGTCCGGGGGGTGGGCCTTTCGGCCTGCCCCCCGGTCAACGTGTAAAGGAGAATTTACATGAAGTTACAACTAAAGCGCTTTGCCACATTATCTTTAGCGATTTACATGGTGATATCGCTTTTGCCAATGGCTGCTTTTGCCGCAACGGCGGAGGCAAGCGGTGACTTGGATGGGCTGTTTACCGAGCTGCCGGAGGGGTGGAGCTTTACATCTCAGGTGGGTAGTGCCGGCTATGGCACTGGGAAGGAAGGTGGAGAATGGAAGAAATCTGATATCAAACACAACGGAAACACAGTATGGGAGAGCGTCTCGGAATTATCGGATACGCCAAATGCGGCGACTGCCTCCTGGATAACGCCTTCGAATACAGATAAAGAGTATTATGTATCTTTCGAATACGCTTTTTTCAAAGGTGCAGACAGCACGGCTGAATTCAGTTTCGGCCAAAGCTCCAACAATAGATTGAACTCCCTGTCTAACAAGGGAACGCCAATGGAGGATGTTACTGGCCCGGAAGAGCTGGAGAGCGTTACATGGCAGACAGCCAATGTTGCTGTGCCTGCTGGTCGCGGAATCGGGTTGCTCCACAAGCTGAATGGCGCTGCCGGAGGCAGGGAAAAGGTCTATGTTTCCAATTTTAAGGTCTATGATGAATTACCGCAGGAATGGAAAGCTACCGTCAAGGTGACGGTGACCACAGACCATCTCGACCTGTCAAACTTCACATATGTGACCGGCGGCAACGGCAACATACAAATTAAAGAGGACACCCAATTCCCGATCACCCTTGAAACCACTGTAGACAAGACGGTGACAGTGGGGCTGGTAAAGCTCAAACAATACGTAGACTTTATAAATTGGGAGACAAACATTCCCGAGGGCGAGTGGACATCCACGGACAGCAGCGGTTTTTCCTGGAAAGTGAGCAAGGGGGGAACATACTACATTACCCTGCGCACTGAAAAACACGCACCGGCCACCCTGCCCGGCACCATCCAACTGCTCAAACAAGAGGGAGACGCATGGGAGCCTGTTCAAATCAAGGGCTGTGGAAATCAGACTGTCACCTCGCTTCCATCTGACGCGTTCTCGAATTATTGGTGGTATGACTGGACCTGCGGGACCGATAACGGCCAGAAGCTGCGGTTGCAGTATTCAGGGACCGCCGAGAACACCGAGGTAAAACTGTACGATGACGAAAAGCCCGTTGAGGTCCAGGTCGGAGAGGACGGGGCGTCCTACTATGAGATTGCGCCCAACGACACCGAGCACCTGTTGAAGATGGTCGTGACCTCCTCGGAGGAGGGTTCCGTAGAATCCGCAGTAACGCTCCTGCTGTGGCCGACCATGACCTGGGAGCAGGCATTTGGTGAACAGATTGAGGATCTTATCGTTACTGAAGGTAATTCCGCCAGGACTTTGCGACGCAAACCGGACGCATTGGCACGCTTGGAAAGTCTTACTTTATTAACGGATACTTTATCGTTTGAATTTAACTCTAAGCTGCCTGAAACAATTGAGATAGAGGGTGAACAGAAGCCGATCCGCGATGAATCGCATCAGAATATTTTCACCTCACAAGTCTTTGACAAGGTAATTTCAATCGATAGAGAAGTAAGATTTACCGCAAAGAAGCCTGGCATTATTTCATTTGATTATCTTGTTACGGATGGCGCAAGCTTGTATTCAAAATACCAGGTGAAGGATGCTGAAATCTATCAATATACAAATGATTTAACCGTAAACAGCACCAATGACGGGAGAGAAAATGTTTATTGGACACATCACGAATATATTATTCCGGCGGTTGGTGACTCTTATTATTTCGAATCATTACCTTCAAAACCCGATGGTTTTGCTGCAATCACGAATCTGAAATTCCTTTCAGAACCGAAGTCAATAACCTTTTCGCAGGAGGGCGCCGACGGCACCATTTCGGTCCCGGAGGGCAGCACCTTCTATGTCGGTCAGACACTTGACCTGGTCGCGTCGCCGGCTGACACATCAGTGTTCTTAGGCTGGTATGACGGTGAAGGCAAGCTCCTCACCCTCTCTATCACCTATTCCCTCCAAATCAAAAGCAGTACCCCCGGAACCATCACGGCAAAGTTTGGGGAAAAAGCTGATAATGTGGCGCAGATCGGGACAACGCTTTATACCACACTGGACGATGCGCTGTCTGCCGCCGCTTCCGGTGTGGACAAAACAGTCAAGATTGTCGCCAAGGACCTGAAAATCGAGAAGGACACGGCCATCCCGGCTGGGGTTACGGTCGTTCTGCCCTGCTCCGCCAGTGACATGGGCTATTTGGTGGGTGACGGAATAAATCGCTCCCCCGACGGCACGGCTCTGAGTCCCGCTACCGGCAAGAACATCACCAATACCTACTGTATCCTGACCGTGGCAGATGGACGGACTCTCACAATAAAGGGCACCCTTCTCGTCAATGCCGAGGTAGGCCGTCCCGGCGGCGGCCACTACGACCAGGACGTGAACGGCGGCTGTGCCGTGGTACAGCTTTCGCCGGGCAGCAAGATCGTCGTGGAGAGCGGTGGCCTGCTGGACGTTTTCGGATATGTGAAGGGCACCGGCACCGTCACCGTCAAGAGCGGCGGCACAGCCTCGGACCTCTACGTAGTCCGCAATTGGCGCGGCGGCTCCCAGGCGTTCGCCATATACCCCCTTGTCTACCCCATGAACCAGGAGGATATGCACAACATCGAGGTAGAAACGGTAGTTGAAAACGGCGGCAGGCTTGAGGGCAGCGTGAGAATGTATGCCGGCGGCTATTTCAGCTATACAAGGTTTCCGCAGGACGACGGGACGAACGGGCTGATCCGCGGCGGCACGGTTACCAAGACGTTGACGCCCAAGGGAGAAAAATATGAGTCCCGCGAGAAAATAGTTCTGAACGGTACCGGAAACATCTCCTACAGCGCCCTTATGATCGTCGGTCTGGAGATGAGCACCGGCGACTTCCTGTTCCCCATCGACGGCGACATGGATTTTGAGGTCAATGGTACATGGACTATCACAGACCAGCTCAAGTTCATGCCCGGCGCCATCGTCACGCTGAAAGACAGCGCCAATGTGACGATTTCTGAAAAGACCCAGAGAAGTATAGACAAGAACCAGGACGGGCCCTCTGAACCCATTCAGGGCAACAATGTCGTTTTCTACGACACCACCTTCATTGATACCATGAAGGCGCAGATGGCGGATACGAACTATCCCACCGAGAAGCGCGGCGACGCGAAGCTGGTGATGGAGGGCGGCACGACGCTTACGGCAAACGGCGCATTTGCCGGCAAGATCGAGATCGCCGAGAGCGCAACGGAAACGCATCCCGCTGTCGTGACCTTCAACGGCGGCGTGGAGGTAAAGTCAAAAGAGGCAAACGACTACTGCAAGATAGGCGGGGCTTCAAACCCGAACCCGATAAGAGACCTCACCTTCACCGCTGTCATCGACGGCTGTACGGTCGAGTCCGGCAAGACCTATACCTGCTGGAAAGAGGGTGGTGTTACCGTCATCAAGGCCGCCGAGGACGGCAAGGAGACCAATTCCGTCACGTACAACGGCGATGCCCAGAAGTGGGCGGATGACAGTGCCGCCTACGAGTACAAGGCCGCGGACGGTCCGTGGGCCGGCGAGGCCAAGAACGCCGGCGAATACTCCGTCCGCAAGGTCACCTCGAGCGGCAGCGGATACAAGCTTGTCGAGGTGCTCGGCACGCTGACCGTGAAGCCCATCGTTGCCAAGTTTGCGCTTGACAACGCGAGCCTCACCTACACCGGCGCCGAGCAGACCGTCACCGCGACGGTCACCAACAAGGTTGACGGCGAAGACGTGACCGCCATCCTGACCGGCGACACCGGCACCGACGCGGACAGCTACACCGCCAAAGTCACCGGCATCACCGGCGAGGGCGCGGAAAACTACACGATCGATGGCGCTACTGTCGAGCTTCCCTGGACCATCGGCAAGGCGCAGCTGACCCTTACATGGGGCGAGCAGACAGAGTTCACCTATACCGGCAGCGAGCAGTCCGTCACCGCCACGCTTTCCGGCCAGCTGAACGGAGACGCGCTTACCGTAACCCTCTCCGGCGATAAGAATACGGACGTCGGGAATTATCAGGCGACGGCGGTTATCGAAGGTGACAAGCTCGGCAGCTACGAAAAGCCGACAAACCTCACCCTGGAGTGGAGCATCACCAAGGCCCCGGCACCTGGCATCACCTTCCCAACGGTGACTGAAGAGGTTACCTATGATCCCAATGGCAAGCTGGAGAATGTAAAGCTCACCGGCGGGAGCGAGGAGTACGGTACATTCGAATGGGCTGAGCCCAATACCGTGCCGGAGGTCGGCAAGTCCTACACAGTGACCTTCACACCGAGCAAGAAATCGAAGCAGAACTATGAGGAAATCACTCAGCTCACCGCTCAGGTCGACGCAAACGTCATAAAGGGCGGGCAGGACGCGCCTGTCTATGTTACGGCGACGCAGCCCGACCATATTGACGGCAAGGGCTCCATCACCGGCGTGACGACGAACATGGAGTACCAGAAGGACGGCGACGGGGACACTTGGAAGGATGTCACCGACACGACGATCCCCGACCTTGATCCGGGGACCTACAAAGTGCGGTATAAGGAAAATTCGAACCAGAACGCCAGCCCCGCGACGGAAGTAACCATCAATGAGTTTAGCCCCGATCAGGAGATCACGCCTTCGGCTGCCATCGATTTCAAGGCCGAAAAGCTCACCGGGCTTACCGCTGGCGGCGAGTACAAGATCAATGAGCAGAACGTTACCGCTGACGGCGAAGGGAAGATCGACATTGACGAGGATTGGATCGGTACGACCGTTTCCGTCGTGAGGAAGGGCGATGGAGTGAAGACTGAGGACAGCGAGTCTCAGAGCCTGCCCATCCCGAACCGTCCCGCCGCGCCCGAAGGACTTACCGGCGGCTACACCTCCGCGCCCGAGGGCTCCGACGGCAAGGTGACTGGCCTCACCAACGCTGAGTACGAGTACAAGGCCAGCGACGTGTGGCAGCCCCTCACCGCTGAGACTGAGCTTGCCGCCGGCACCTATCAGGTGCGCCTCGCCGCTACGGACACCGCGTTTTACGGCGAGGAGACTACCGTCACGATCACCGATCCCACGGTGGAGAAGACCCCGGCCATTACCATCGACTACAAGGCAGAGCAGCTCACCGGCTTTGAAGATGGGACCTATACCGTCAACGGCACCCAAATCACCGTTACGGACAAGAAGGCCGACATCGACCCCGACTGGTTTGGCGCCACGGTGGAGATCGTCAAGAAGGGAACCTCTCCCACAAGCATCGACAGCGAGGCCCAGAGCCTTGAGATCCCCGCCCGTCCCGCCGCGCCCGGTGTCACCGTCCGGCGTGTCAGCGAGGCAGGCAAGGATAACGGCGGATTTACCGTTACGGATCCCACAGAGGGCAGCGCCTATGAGTACAAGAAGGGAGAAAGCGGCGCTTGGACGGATCTGGAAGGCACGAAAGCCGAAAACCTCTCCGAGGGCACCTACTATGTCCGCGTGAAGGCTGCCGATAACACCTTCGCCGGAGAGACCGTCTCCGCGGTTGTCACCCTCAAGGACGGACAGGCCGCGCCGTCCCTCACCGTCACCCAGGCCGCCGCGATCGGCGAGACGGGGTCCGTCACCGGACTGACCGTCGCCATGGAGTGGAGCGAGCAGGAGAACGGCGTGTATGTCCCGTTCACTGAGGATAAGATCGCGGAGCTTGCCAAGGTCGAGGGCAGTCTCCACATCTGGGTCCGTCTGTCTGAGACCGAGGACCTGGCCCACAGCCCGGCGGTGGAGGTCAACATCCGGAAGTTCGTGCCTGAGACCATGGAGACGCCCACAGATATTTCCATCGACTACACAAATGAGACGCTGACCAATCTCACCGAGGGCGCCTACAAGGTCACCGTGGACGGTCAGGAAAGCACCGTTACCGTCACCGGGACCGATTGCGCCATAAAGGAAGGCTGGTTCGGCAGGCAGGTCACCGTTACCAAGAGCGGAGACGGCAAGACCAGCGTGGACGGCGCGTCCGTCACCTTGGATATCCCCGCCCGCCCCGAGGCGCCCACCGCCTCGTCGACCCAGGCCGGCAGCGCCACAGCCTCTGACGGCACCATCATCGTCACCGTTGAGGACGGCAAAGCTTACGAGTACCGCAAGTTCGGCGAGAACAGCTGGAACACGGTTCCCGAGGGCGGGAAAGTGGAAGATCTTGCCTCCGGTAATTACGAGGTCCGCGTGAAGGCGGGGGAGAGCTCCTTCGCCAGCGAAGCCGCCAGCGTGGAGGTCAAAGCCTACGTTGCCCCCTCAAACCCCGGCACCCCCGGCAGCAAGACGGAGACCGTCACCAATCCCGATGGCTCCACCACCACGACGACCACCGAGGCCGACGGGACCAGGACCGAGACGACGACCCAGACCGACGGGACCGTCACCGAGAAGGTCACCTATCCCGACGGCTCCGCCGTTGAGACTACTACGACCTCCGATGGCGTCACCGGTCAGGTGACCACCGACGCCCAAGGCGAGATCACGGCCGTCGAGGTGGTGATCCCCGAGTCGAAGGACGGCGAGACCGTCACCGCACCCGTGGAGGTCCCCGCCGCCAAATCTACGGACGAGGCCCCGGAGATCAGCGTCAGGACCGGGTCCGAGGACACGACGAGGGTGGAGATCCCCGTCACCGAGTTCGGCCCCGGCACCGTGGCCGTGGTCGTCCACGAGGACGGCACGGAGGAGATCGTCCGCGACTGCGTCCTTGGCGAGAACGGCGTTGTGCTCAATATCGAGGGCGACGTGACGCTGAAGATCGTGGACAACACAAAGACCTTCAAGGATGTGGAGCCGGCAAATCACTGGGCCACGGAGGAGGTCGAGTTCGTCGCCGCGCGGCAGCTCTTCAACGGCACCGGCGAGGACGTGTTCTCGCCCGACGGCAACATGACGCGCGGCATGTTGGTCACGGTGCTCCACCGGCTGGCGTATGAGCCCGACGCGGCGGCGGCCGGCTTCGGCGACGTGGACGCGGGCCGGTACTACGCCGAGGCGGTTTCCTGGGCCGCGGGCCTGGGCGTCGTCAACGGCAAGAGCGACGATCTTTTTGCGCCGGAGGAGGACATCACCCGTGAGGACCTGGCGGTGATCCTGTACCGCTACGCCGGGAAGATGGGTTACCGCCTGACGCGCGACGGAAAGTACAGCGCCTTCACGGACGCCAATGACATTAACGGCTACGCTCAGGAGGCCATGGACTGGGCCGTGAGCGTGGGCCTCATTAGCGGCCGGGGCGACCGCCTTGCGCCGAAGGAGACCGCCACCCGCGCCGAGGTCGCCGCGATCTTCATGCGGTTCTGCGAGAATGTGATCAAGTAAGGAAACAGCGTTAGCCCCCCGGCGAAAGCCGGGGGGCGGTTTTTGCGACAGGCTGAGCCCCTCCCAGAGGGAGGGGCTTTGGCTGGTGCGTTTTTTCGTAACCGCTCTGTCATCCCACCTTCGCTTCCCCCCTTGCCCCCCTCCTACGAGGAGGGGGCTTAAAAAGGTTGCGGCTTCGCCGCATTTTTTTATAAAGGCGGCGCTAAGCTTGGCTCCTTCCCAAGAGGGAGGTTTACAAATCAGGGCGGGGCGTGTATACTGTGGGAAAAAGGTGGTGCGCGGCGATGGGAAAATGCTCGTTTATCGTGGTGGGCTCCGGGTGGAGGAGCGAATTTTACGCGCGGATCGCGAGGCGCTTTCCGGCGCTTTTCGAGCTCAAATATATCCTGTGCCGGACCGAGAAGAAGGCCCGGGCGATGGGGGAGCGGCTGGGGGTGCCCGCCACGGCCTCGGAGGAGCGGTGTATCAAGGCGCGGCCTGACTTTGTCGTGGCGGCAGTCAACAAGGAGTCCCTTTTCGAGGTCACGCGCCATTGGGCGGGGCTGGGGTTCCCGGTGCTCATGGAGACGCCGGCTGGGATCCGCGAGGAGGACCTGTGGGCGCTTTGGGAGCTTGCCAGGGCCGGCGCGATGATCCGGGTGGCGGAGCAGTATTTCCGCTATCCTCTGGTGGCTTGCGGCCTCCGGGCGCTTGCGCGGGGGCTTATCGGGGAGACAGACAGCGTGGAGCTGTCGCTGGTCCATGACTACCACGCCATGAGCCTCATCCGGCGGATGCTGGGTTTCGGGCCTGAGGACTTCACCGTCACGGGCCGGGAATTTGTCAGCCCCGTGGAGGAGACGGATTCCCGCTATGGTCCCGTGACGGACGGGACGGTGAAGGCGCGGGGGCGTGTCCGGGCGGAATTCGTCTTTTCCGGCGGCAAGCGGGCCTTCTATGACTTTGACGGCGTGCAGTACCACAGCTTCATCCGCGCGCGCCACATCGAAGTCCGGGGCGTCCGGGGACAGTGGAACGACACGGTCGTCCGGTACGTGGACGCCGGCCACGCGCCGGGGCTTTTAAAGCTTCGGGCGGAGGCTGTATCGGGCTATGAGGCGCTGATGACGCCGGAGCTTGCGGAAATCGGGGCGCGCTGGGACCCCTTCGTCCACATGGAAACGGCCCAGGACGAGTACGCCATTGCCACGCTTCTTCTGGACTTCGGGACGCTCCTGCGCGCGGGACGGGAGTTTTACCCCTTGAGCGAGGCTTTGGAGGACGCTTATATGTGGCTGCGGATGAAAAGGGCGGTGGAGACAGGGGAGAGGGTCCCGTCGGAGCCAAGGCCGTGGCGATGAGGCGCAAACAGGAGGATATGGGAAAAAGCCTTGATTTGTTCACATTTTCGGCGTAAAATGAGCCGGTAGAACATTCGAACGGAGAGATGGCATGGATAAGATAGCCGTTTTGATCCCCTGCTACAACGAAAGCCTCACGGTGGCCAAGGTGGTGGAGGACTGGAAGCGCGCCCTGCCGGAGGCGGTGGTCTACGTATACGACAACAACTCCACCGACGGCACCGCGGACATCGCCCGCGAGGCCGGCGCGGTGGTGCGGCACGAGTACCAGCAGGGAAAGGGCAACGTGATCCGCCGTATGTTCCGGGAGGTGGACGCCCGGGTCTACCTCATGGTGGACGGGGACGACACCTACCCCGCCGACTGCGCCCGGGAAATGGTGGATCTGGTGCTCCACCGGCAGGCGGACATGGTGGTGGGGGACAGGCTCTCCTCCACGTACTTCACGGAGAACAAACGGCCCTTCCACAACTTCGGCAACGCCCTGGTGCGCTTCGCCATCAACACGCTCTTCAAGGCCGACATCCGGGACATCATGACCGGGTGCCGGGCGTTCAGCTTCGAGTTCGTCAAGACCTTCCCGGTGCTGTCCTCCGGCTTTGAGATCGAGACGGAGATGACCATCCATGCGCTGGATAAGAACATGAAGATCGACCAGGTGGTGATCCCTTACCGGGACAGGCCGGCGGGGAGCCAGTCCAAGCTCAACACGGTAAGGGACGGCATGAAGGTCCTGCGGACCATTTTGAAGCTCCACAGGAATTACAAGCCCTGCGCCTTCTTTGGCGCCATCGCGGCGCTTTTGATGCTTCTGGCGGCGGGCTTCTTTATTCCCGTGCTGGTCACCTACATCCGCACGGGGCTGGTGCCCAATTTCCCCACGCTCATCGTCTGCGGCTTCACGGCCATCGCCGCGCTCCTGTCCTTTTTCGCGGGGCTCCAGCTCCAGAACGCCGTGCAGAAGAATAAGCAGGATTTCGAGCTGGAGCGCATCCAGATGAATTGGCGCTTCCGGGAGCTCATGGCGGGGGAGGACACGTATGAGTAAGCGCCTGCGGGGCTGGCTGGACGCCTATGCCATGTTCTTTTACCCCGCCTTAATTCTGCTGACGGCGGTTCTGGTCCTGACAGCGGGGAAGCGGTGGCTCTACGCGGGCGTTGGGGCGATCCTGCTCTTTGCTTTCCGCCCCGGCTCCGCCCTCCACCGGCCCACGGTGGAGACTTGCCGGCCCTGGAAGGTCCTGGTCACCGTCCTGGCGGCGGCCGCCACGGCCGCGGCGTGTCTCTGGCCCATGGGGAAGCTCCCCATCTGGAACGGGGAGGAGCCGGGGCACCGGAACCAATACGAGCTCATGGCGGAGACTATTCTGGACGGACGGATCGAGTTTGCCTACGGCGACGAGGATACCCTGAAGGACCTGGAGAACCCCTACGACCCGAACGAACGGGCGGAGGCGAGGGTCTACTACCACTGGGACCACGCCTACTACAAGGGGCATTACTATATGTACTTCGGCGTCGTGCCCGTGCTCCTCGTCTTCATCCCCTACAGGCTTCTGACGGGGGAGGCCCTGACCACCTACCACGCCACGCAGCTCTTTACGGTCCTCATCATCGCGGGCATCTTTGCCCTTTTCTGGATGGCGGCGCGGCTTTTCTTCCGCAAGCTGTCCTTCGACGTGTATATCGCCCTCTCTGTGGCCTTTTCGGTCATGAGCGTCTGGTACGCCTGCGCCGAGCCGGCCCTCTACTGCACCGCTATCACCGCCGCCGTGGCGCTGGAGGTGTGGAGCCTTTTCTTCTTCATCCGCGCCGTCTGGGGCGAAACGCGGGAGAACCGGCAGATCGCTCTTGCCGGCGTGGGGGCTCTTTTAGGGGCGCTGGCCTTCGGATGCCGGCCCACGGTGGCGCTGGCGAACCTTCTGGTTATCCCGATGCTGGCGGCCTTTCTGAAAAAGCGCTCCGTGACCTGGAAGCTTATAGGGAAGCTGGCGCTGGCGGCGCTTCCCTATGTGGTAGTTGGCGCGGCGCTGATGGTCTATAACTACGTCCGGTTTGAGGACCCCTTCGAGTTCGGACAGGCGTATCAGCTCACCATAGCGGACCAGCATAACTACCGCGTCAGCCTGGACAGCGCGACGGTCCTGCGGGTGCTCAACGACACGGCCAACAACTTTTTCGCGCTGGGGCGCATCGGCACCGCTTTCCCGTACCTGCGGTCCTCCAGCGCCTTTGCCAATTTCCCCATTCTCTTTTTGACTGTCCTCGCCTTCCTCCCGGCGCTCAGTGCCGGACGGGAACACCGCCTGGGGCCTCTGCTTGCGGGACTGGTGGTCACGGTGCTGGTCATCACCGCCTTTGAGATCGTCTGGACGCCGTACCTTTTGGAGCGCTATCGGATGGATCTCTACTTCCTCCTGGGGCTCCTGTGCTTCCTCGCCGTGGGCCTGTGGTACGGCTCCCTGGGGGAGAAGGGGCGGAGGAGACTTGCCTTTGTCTCCATGTCCCTGGCGGCGGCGACGGTGGTGTCGGCCTTCCTCCTGTGCGTTTACACCGTTGGCATCTACTACCCGGAGAAGGTGGGCGTCATCGGAAGCCTCCTGGGTCTTGCGTGAGGGGGCGAAGGATGAACGACAAATCGCTTATAGAGACAGTCAAGCGCCTCCTTCGGGAGCACGGGGAGATCGTCTCCTACCTCTTCTTCGGCGTCTGCGCCATGCTGGTGAACATGGCGGCCTACTATGTCCTCTACGAGCTTCTGGACGTGGGTAACGTCCCCGCCACGGTCCTTGCGTGGCTGGCGGCGGTGGTTTTCGCCTTCTTCACCAACAAGCGCTGGGTTTTTAAAAGCCGCCGGGAGACCGGCGCGGGCCTTTTGGCGGAGCTTACGTCCTTCTTCGGCTGCCGCGTGCTCACGGGCATTCTGGACGTGGTCATCATGGCCGTCGCCGTGGACAGGCTCCACGGGAACGGGGTCCTCTGGAAGCTCGTCTCCAATGTTGTCGTCACCGTCCTCAACTACGTGGCCAGCAAATTTTTCATTTTCAAACAAAAACCGGACAAAAAATAAGCGCGGCCCTTCCCGAGAGAAGAGCCGCGTTATTGTTTGTTAACTCAAGTCCGCTTTTCTCACGATGCCGAAGCCCAGGGGATAGGGGCCGGTGTGGACGGAGATGGCGGCGCCGATGTGGTAGATGTCCAGCGGCTGGTCGTGGCCGATGGAGCGCAGATGCTCCCGAATCACGTCCCGGAAGACCTCCCCCTCGGCGTAGTCGTAGCCGTAGCCGATGCACGCCACGTACTCGTCGGGGCTTTGGAAGGTGGCGGTGACGTACTTGGTCACCAGCTTGCCCACCATATCCATGGACTTTTTCCGGGACCTGGTGATGCCGGAGGGGAAGATCTCCCCCTCCTTCAGGGTGATGAGCGGCCGGATGCCCAGGAGCGCCCCGGCCATGCCGGTGAGCTTGCCGATACGCCCGCCGGCGCGGAGGTAATCGAGATTGCCCACGGTGAAGAGGATGCGCCCGGAGGGGAGAATATCCGTCAGGCGCTTGACCGACACCTCAAAATCGAACCCGGCATCGCGAAGTTTACATAACTCAAGCACCACCAGCCCCTGGAGCACCGTGTCCACGGTGGAGTCGATGACGGCGCACTTACGGTCGGGGTGCTCCTCCAGGAAGAGGTCCCGCGCGGCGCGGGCCACGTCGTAGCAGGAGGAGAACTTGCGCGTGATGGTGAGGCAAATCACATCCTCCCCGGCCTTGGCCGCCTCCTCAAAGGCCGCCAGGAAGTCCGACGTGGGGGGCATGGAGCTCTTGGGAAACTGCCCGGGATGCTCCACCATCCACTTATAAAAGTCAGCTTTGGAAATGTCCACGTTTTCCCTGATGTAATTGGTATCGTCCATGGTCACGTAAAAGGGGACCACATGGATGTCCCGCTCCCGGCAGATCTCCTCGGGAAGATCGCAGGAGCCGTCGGAGATGATCCGATATTTTGCCACTTCCCGCACCTCCTTACAAACAAATCATTCTATTCTAATTATAGTCCATTAACTGGTTCTCCACAATATGCAACAATTTCTCCAAATGTACCATTAAACCGAACACACTGCCGGGTTTATGTTCATGAGAGCTTCCGTTTTTCCAAAAAAGCGCGGGAGTTTTTGGCCGCGGTATCGTCTAATAAGTGAAGGGGCGAAAGCCCGGGGAGGTGAGCCGATGGACAGCGGAGCGGAAAGCTACCGGCGTTTTCTGGACGGGGACGACACGGGCCTTACGGATATTGTCCGGGAGTACCGGGACGGGCTGACGCTGTACCTCGTGAAGCTCACAGGCGACATCTTCGCGGCCGAGGAGATTATGGAGCAGGTGTTTTTTACACTGGTCGCCAAAAAGCCCCGCTTTTCCGGGAAAAGCTCCTTCAAAACGTGGCTCTATATCATCGGGCGCAACGCCGCCCTGGACGCGGCGCGTCGACGCCGGCATCTGGCCGACACCCCGCCGGAGGATGTTCCGGAGGCGCTGGCGGAGGAGGAGAGCGTAGAGCGGGACTATCTGCGGCAGGAGTGGCGCGTGGCCGTCCACCGGGCGCTGAAAAAGCTCCCGCCCCAGTACCGTCAGGCGCTGTTCCTTGCGTATTTTGAGGACATGACCGCCGCCGAGATCGCCGCCGTGATGAAAAAGAGCCGCCACCAGACGGAAAACCTCTTGTACAGGGCCCGCGCGGCCCTGAAAGCTGAGCTTAAAAAGGAGGATATCGATCATTATGAAGAGCTATGAGGAGATCGCCGCCTCCGCGCTGGAGCGGGGACGGGCCTATGAGACGAGAATGAGGGCCAAACGGAGAACGGCGGGGCGTGTGTGCCTGTGCTCCTTTGCCGCCGTGGCGCTGATCGGGGTGGGAGCGTGGCAGTTCGGGG
The DNA here is from genome assembly GCA_947626385.1 of uncultured Oscillospiraceae bacterium. Lineage (GTDB taxonomy): Bacteria > Bacillota > Clostridia > Oscillospirales > Oscillospiraceae > RUG626. The sequence continues at coordinate 26,416 of CANQSD010000001.1, forward strand.
GCCCGGAGGACATAGACGAGGTGCTGGTGGGGCCCGCGGTGTCCACGCCGCCCCCCGCGTCGGAGAGTGAGTCTGACCCCACGCCCACTGAGCCCCCGGAAACCGGTGCGGAAGCGGGGAAACACCCGCTTGAGGAGACAGACCCCGCGCCCATGCAGCCCCAGGAGACCGGCGGGGAGGTGGGGGGCTTCTACCTCCCGGTGGGAGAAGGAGGGGAATTGACGGAGCCCATGCCCATGATCTCAAGCTACGGCAGCTACGGCGAAGGAGATGAGGGATGTTTCGCCACCCCTCAAAACGGGGAGACGTTTTGCTCCAACCAGCTTTCCGGGGCGATGAACGAGTACGGGGACACGGTCCTCTACAATGTGCGCGTGGATGTATTCAAAAACGGGGAGCCTCTTGACAAGTCCTCCCCGGAGGAAGTCAAGATGGCGGCGAATCTCTTTTCCGCCCTGGACATCATCTCATGCATGGAGGACTATTTCGACGGCCAGGAGCACCACTACTTCCTTTATCTCTACGCCACCTTCGCCCAGCTTCATGAGCTGACGCTGACGCCCCCGGAGGGATACGGATTTATCCTGTTCCTCCGGGATGAACAGCAAACCGACCTAAGCGCTTAGTTAAGAAGCGCAAAGAGCGCACAGCGTTTTTGCTGTGCGCTCTTTGCCTTGTGTGGTATCAACAAGTCGGTTTAAAGCTCATAGTTATCATTCATGCTTATTCCGGTATGAACCCCTCGAAGATGACGACGCAGCCGTTTGCCTCAAGCTCTCGCATACGCTCCGGGTCGCGGACGGTCCAGCTGACCTCGTGGACGTTGTAGAGGCGGCGCATGAGGCCGAGGACGGGGACGTCGCGGTCTATGTGGTTGTAGGCGATGAAGTCCGGGGTCGTGAGGGGCGTGGTCAGGAGGTTTGTCAGGGCGAAGCGCTGGGAGGGGGAGAGATGGGCCGGGGCGGAGCGCTGGAAGTTTTCGCTAAGCTGTCCCCGGATGACGTCGGGATACTCCCGCTTGAGCCACCAGAGGACATTGGGGTCGAAGGATTCCAGGCAGTAGGGGCCCTTATACCGGCCCATCCGTTCCATAACGGCGCGCACAAGCGGCTGGGCGTTGCCTCCGTGGGTCTTGAGCTCGACGATCAGCGGCGTTTTGCCGGAGAAGACCTCCAGGACCTCCTCAAAGAGTGGGACAGTCTCCTCGGTTCCCAGAAGCGGGAAGCCGGCAAGGTCCGCCGCCGTCATGTCCTCCACCACAGCGGGCCGCCCGGTGACGCGGGCAAGGTCGCTGTCGTGGACCACGCACAGATACCCGTCGCGCATGAGGTGGACATCCAGCTCCGCCCCGAAGCCGTGCTCCACGGCGGCGCGGAAGGCGGGCAGGGAGTTTTCGGGCCGCCCCTCATCTAAATTATGTAAACCTCTGTGGGCGAAACGGTGTCCGGCGAAGTGCTCCCATCCGGGAAAGCCCCTCCGTGGGGCCAGGGAGGCGACCCCGACAGCGCCCAGGGACGCGGCAGCGGCGGCGACGGTAAGCGACACTTTTGTAGATTTCTTCATAGCTGCACCTCTCAGTCGTCCATGTCCTCAAAGGCCGCCAGGCCCCGCTTGGGCTCGGCCTTGGCGTCGCCGTGCTTCACAAAGAGCATGGTGACAAAGCTCAGGCCCACAAAGAAGGCGGCATAGGGGAACAGGGTCCAATAACCGACGGCCCCCATCAGGGTGCCGACCAGCGCGGGGGTGATCACCTGGGCGGCCATGGAGGCGGTATAGTAGTAGCCGGTGAACTTGCCCACATCGGAGCCCTTGCACATTTCCACCACCATGGGCAGGGAGTTGACGTTGATGGCCGCCCAGGCAAGGCCTACCAGGGCGAAGACGACGTACATGATAAAGTTGATGGAATCGAACACGTTGGTGAGCACCCCGCCCAGCAGGAAGCAGGCGGCCAGCAGGGCAACGCCGCCCAGGATGGTCTTTTTCCGTCCGATCTTGGAGGCCACGATGCCGATGGGGATGTAGCTGACGATAGCCCCGGCGGTAGCCACCATGAGGCAGGTGGACGCGCCGCCCAGACCCTCGCCCATGACCTTGTCGATGTACCGGGTGAACCAGGTGGTGACGCCGTTGTAGCCCACGAACCAGAGGGCGATGGAGGCCAGCAGGAAGCCCAGACTGCGCTTGACCGGGGCGGGCAGCGCCTCGTGGCCGGAGCCGTCGTCCTCCGCCAGGTTCCACTCAGGGTGCTTGGCCTCCAGCGCCTGGTTCTCGGCGGCCAGCTTGGGCTCCCGGATGGTGACCAGCAGCACGATCACCGCCACGGCCATGATGCCGGACACGATCAGGAAAAGAGGCTGATAGTTCACGTGCTCCAGCGCCTTCACCTTGTCGGTGGGGTACATGACGGAGGCGATAGCCAGATAGATGATGCCGCCCACGGCGCCCATGAGGTTGATGATGGCGTTGCCCTTGGACCGGAGAGGCTTGGGCGTCACGTCTGGCATGAGGGCCACAGCAGGGGAGCGGTAGATGCCCATGGCGATGAGCAGCAGCCCCAGCACCACCACAAAAGAAACGAACTTATAGGGAGCGGCCTCGGCGGCGTAGCTGTTGTCCAGAATGGGCAGGATGTTCATCAGGATCACCGCGGCGGCGGTGCCCGCCAGGATGTAGGGGGTGCGTCGGCCAAGCTTGCCGGGCTTGGTACGGTCGGACAGCCCGCCGAACAGGGGCAGCAGGAACAGGGCCAGCACATTGTCCGCCGCCATAATGACGCCGGAGATGGTCTCGTTCAGATGGAAGGTGTTTCCGAGGATCAGTTGGATCACGTTGTCGTACATCTGCCAAAAGGCGCTGATGGACAGGAACGCCAACCCCACCAGGACGGTGCGCTTGTTGTTGAGCTTCAGCTTTTCCATGACATCCTCCTAAGAATAAATTTTAAATTCTTTTACAAATATATTAACAGAGGATGAAGGAAAAAGCAACACAATTTTTGTGCAAAATGCTCCAAATTTGACAAAAAGAGGGCGGGAAATCCGTTTCCCGCTCTCTTTTTGCGCTTTTGGCGTTACCAACCGGCGTTTTCGTCCTTAGCGATATAGAAGACCCCCAGGGTGCCGGGGCCGCAGTGGATGGTGACGACGCTCCCGGCGCGGGTGACATGGACGTTTTTGAAGACGCCGAGCGCGCGCACCTTATCCGCGATCTCGTCGATAATCTCCTGGGGCAGACGCCCGGTGTGGGAGACAAAGACATGGTCGGGGTCGGCGTTTTTCAAAAGGGGCTCCAGGTCCTCGTAGTACTTGCGGATGACGTCGGGCTGTTTGCCCCGGTACTTCTTAGCCACGCCAAGGCCGCCGTCCTTCACCAGGATCTTCGGCTTGATCTTCAGGGCGCTGCCGATGAGGGCGGTGGCCGCCGAGCAACGGCCGCCCCGGTGGATGTAGTTGAGCTCCTCGATGACGGAGGTGGTGCGGACCTTGGGGATGAAGGAGTTTACATAACTCTCAAGCGCCCGCAGGTCCGTCTCCCCGGCCTCGATGCGCTCGGCGGCCTTCAGGATGAGAAGCCCGATACCGGTGCAGAGATTCCGGGAGTCGATGACCGCCACGTGGTCGGCATAATCCAGATTCTCCGCCGCCATTTTGAAGATGTTGCACGAGGCGGACAAGCCCGTGGAGATGCCGAAGAAGATGACGTCGTCTCCGGCCTCCACCGCCTCACGCAAAGCGTTTTCCGCGTCGCCCACCGAGAAAGCGGCGGTGACGGGGGTGGTGTTGTGCTCGTCGGACCAGGCGTAGAGCTCGTCGGGAGTGATGTTCTGCCAGTCCACATAGGTCTTGTCCCCCATGTTCACATAGAGGGGGATGACGCGGATGCGGTACTTCTCCCAAAGCTCCGGCGTCAGGTCGTTGGTGCTGTCGGCGTAAATTTTGATCATAAGTGCCTCCTTACTGCTCAAGCAACTCTCTGGGCACCGGCAGGATCTGCTCCTCGCCGTCCAGCGTGAAGGTGAGCATAAACTTGTCGGCGTCAAAGCGCACGTTTTCAGCGTCGTTGAAAAGATGGACAAGCTCCTTATACGCCGCCCGCTGGGCGTAGGTGTAGGAGCCGGGGTCGTCGGAGATGAGGAACACACCGCCCAGAAGGGCGTTGACCCGCGCTAAAAGGAGCTTCTGGTCGTCCCGGAGGGAGATGTTCTCCTCCCGGAGGAAGAAGACGTCCGGGTCATTGATATGTGCCCGCCCGCAAAGCTCCCGGCGGAAGAGGGTGTTGAGGATGGCGTTCCTGGAGCTGACCCGCTCCCGGTGGGTAAGGTCGGCGAAGGGCGCGCCGTCCCACTCCAGGCACGCGTCGCAGCTGATGCGGCAGTATTCCACCTTCCCGAAGGCGGGCATCACGGGAACGCCGCATCCCAGGATGGGCGTCTCGCCGCACTCTTGGCGCAAAAAGTCCATGGCCCGGATCATCCGCGCGGCCCTTGTCTCGGTCTCCGTTCCGAAGACCGCCGCGCCGTAGAGGAAGTCCAGCTTCAGTAGGTCGAAGCCCCACTCGTGGATCACCCGGCGGAGGACCTGACGCAGATATTCGAGAAGCTCCGGCTTATCGATGTCCAGCGCCACGAAGCCGCCCCAGTTGTCGCCCATGAACCAGGGTTCGCCATTGACCTTAACCACCCAGTCCGGATGCTCCCGCACCAGGGCGGAGTCCTTGTGGGCGATGAAGGGCGCAAGCCACAGGCCGGCCTTGAACCCGGCCCCGTGGATCTCATCCACCAGCGCCTTCATGCCGGAGGGGAACTTCTCCCGGTCGCACTCCAGCCAGTCTCCCACGGCGGGCTGCCAGCCGTCGTCGATCTGAAAGAGGTCGCCGGGGGCCAGGAGCTTTTTACAGCCCTCCAGGTCCTGGCGGATGGTCGCCTCGGTGATGCCGGTGAAGCGGTTATACCAGCTGGTGTAGCCCCGCAGGGGCTTTGCCGGCAGGGGGTTGACGCCCATGGACGCAAACCACCCGTCGAAGACCTGGTCCTCGGACCCCTTGGCAAAGTAGAGGTCGAAGAGGGGATAGTCCCCGCCGCAGGCAAGGCCCGCACAGTCGCGCTCCACCGTGAGGAAGGCGATTTCGGCGTCATAGGTGAACATGGTGTAGCCGGGCTTTTCGTCCAGAGAGCCGATAAGCTTGAATTCCTCCCCGCGCCGCACGTAGCACCAGGAAAAGCCGTGGGTCACGCCGGGGCGGCAGGGGTATTTCACAAAGTGATAGTCCCCGTACCGGTCAAAGCCGTGCTCGGCAACGGTCGCCTTCGGCACCCGCCGAAGGTCCCAGATACGGTCGGTGAGGGAATATTCCGGGCACGTGGTCCAGGTCTGGTAGCCGTTCATAAAGACACGGGACCCCTCCACCGCCGCCAGCGGCATCCGGGCGGTAACGGATTTGATGTGCCCCTGGGGCAGGGAAGCGGTGATGTGCAGGGCCTCCCCCCACCGGGCGTCCGCGCTTCCCGAGAGGGCGACGTCCCCCGCGTCAGTTGTTACAACGGCTTTCCATGTGAAAAGCATTCAGGTTTCCTCCTTTTTCGCTTTGAGCGTATCACAGATCTCCTGCACCTGTTTGTCGGTGAGGGTAAATTTTTTGGCAAAGAAGATGAAGGCGATGACCAGCCCCAGGATGGGCAGGACGGTCATCAAAAGCCTGAGCCCCGTGATGGTGGAGGCGGACTGGGCGATGATCTCGCCGGTCTCCTCCGTGTCGCCCTCAAGGCCGATGAGGTCGAGGCCGATGCCGGTGATGAAGACGGCGAGGCCCGAGGCGGCCTTCACCACGAAGGTCTGCATGGAGAAGATGACGGACTCCTCCCGCCGGCCCGTCTTCAGCTCGCCGTAGTCCACGGAGCTGGAGAGGAACACGGTGGTGAGCACCGTGAGGATGCCGTTGGCGGCAAAGACCAGCGCCCCGCAAACGCAGATGAGGACCATATTGGCGGAAAGCCCCGCGAAGCACACGGCCAGGATGAGGGCGTAGCCCAGCATGGCGGTGCCCAGGGCGGCCTTGAAGATCTGGATGTTGCCCAGCTTCTTGCGCAGCAGGGGATAGACCACCATCATGCCGAGGATCTGGAAGACGCCGCCAACCATGGTGAAGAGCGTGTAGTTGCCCTTCCAGCCCGTGCCGCCGATGTCGTACTTGAAGAAGTAGATGACGAGGTTGGAGGTCAGATACAGGGCCGCGTTGATGAGCAGAATAGCCAGCACCGTGATCATCGCCTGGTCGTTGCGGAAGAGGGCCTTGAACATCTGGGGGACGGTGGACGTCTCCATTTTCCCGATGTCGTGCTCCTTGACCTTCAGGGCGCAGATGACCTCGGTAATAACGAAAAGGACCGCTACGATCAGCGCCAGAAGCGCGAAACCGCGCCGCTCGCTGTCGCCGCCCAGGAAGGCCACCGCCATAACGGTGCCCACCTGGATGAGTGCCGAGCCCACGCCGGCGCAGGTGCGCCCGATGACGGACAGGTTCTCCCGGTCGGCGGGGGTGGAGGTGATGGCGGGGATCATGGACCAGTAGGGGATATCCATCATGGTGTAGGTGACGCCCCAGAGTATGTAGACCACCGTGAAGAACACCATGAGCCCCGTCCCCTTGAGGTCTGGTGCGGCAAAGAGGGCGTAGAGCGTGAAGGCGTTGAGCACCGTGCCCGAGATGAGCCAGGGGCGGAAGCGGCCCCATTTTGTCCTGGTCTTCGCCACCAGGATCCCCATGAACGGGTCGTTGAGCGCGTCAAATACCCGCGCGAGCATCAGGATCGTCCCCACGAACGTGGCGGACAGACCGAGAAGGTCCTGGTAGTAGTACATGACATAGGTGGCCGAAAGCGCGTACACCATGTCCTTTCCCACCGCGCCGATCCCAAACGCAGCCTTCTGCGATGCGGTCAGTTTCATAAGCGTTCCTCCCGTTTCCGTGCGCCTTTGCGACACACTGTCGCTTTAATCCCTATTATGCGTGATTTGCCGGAATTTAGCAAGGGGAAAACAGAGAATTTCCACAAAATTCACAAAAAAGCGCACCCCAAAATCCCAAGGCCGCGCTGTTCGTTTTATAAGCCTTACGTTTCAAAGCGCTTTCGGCACGATTCCACAGGAACAAAAAATATGTAGTAGATTTCTCCACATTTGGGTGGTATAATCAGAAATATCAAGTGGGCGGCTGTTTGGCAAATCGCTGTTTGGAGGCATTAAAAATGCAAAAAGATGAGATCCAGCGCTTGGTAGATAAATACAGCGCCAAATTGCGCATTACGCCAATATGGGATGTAAAGCTTGCATTCGTGGAAGACCCGGCATGGCGAAAAACAGGAGACATCAAGATTGACTGCGACGATCGAAAAGCAATTCTGATGTTAAATGTATTCAATCCAAATCAGGAAAATCTCGAAGAAGTGATCGTGCATGAACTCATGCACCTGAAAATGTACCCTCTCGATCAAGTGACGGAATCCCTCATCACAAATGTCTTTGAAGAGGGTACAACTGCGCAGAATTTTGCTTATCAGCAGTTTTTTACTGCGTTGGAGCAGACTGTTGAAGAACTTGCAAAATGTTTCCTGCTGGAGATTGGAGAAAACCGTGATCTGTCATTTGGCCGATGCGCAAAGAAAAAATCATTCGACGAATTATATAACGGACTAAAAGCATTGAAATAAATGTATACTTTTCTGTTTTCTGGTTCGGCTGATTCTCAGCGGCAGGGTATTTTGCATGATCACCCGTCAGCAATTCTGCTGGCGGGTATTTTTTATGCGCACTGTTGGATGAATCATCACTCCAGCTATGGCTCAAAAATCAGCCCCGGTCAAGAGCGATGAGCCGCTTGACGGCCTCCACGCCCACCTTGACGGCGGTGGAGGTGTCGTGGGATTCGGACTGGTCGAGGCCGGCGGCCTCGCGCTCCTGGTTCCAGACCACATGGAAACAGCTCCCGCACCGCACATGGAGGGCGTTGGCCGCCACGAAGAGGGCGGCGGACTCCATCTCGCTGGCCTTGACGCCCAGCCGCCGCCACGCCTCCCATTTTTGCAGGAGCTCATAGGAGACGGGGCTTCTCTCCGGCGAGTGCTGGCCGTAGAAGCTGTCCTTACACTGCACCACGCCCACGTGGGTGCGGTAGCCAAGGTCGAGGGCGGCCCCCCGCAGGGCCGACGCCACGTCGAAGTCCGGGACGGCGGGGTATTCCAGGGGCGCGTATTCCAGGCTCGTGTGCTCATAGCGCACGGCCCCCGTGGCCACCACCACGTCCCCGGCCTGGACCTCCAGAGCGATGCCGCCGCAGGTGCCCACCCGCACGAAGGTGTCCGCGCCAATGGCCGTCAGCTCCTCCAGGGCAATGGCGGCGGAGGGTCCGCCGATACCGGTGGAGCAGACGGAGACCTTTTCCCCCAAGAGCGTCCCGGTGTAGGTGGTGAACTCCCGGTTTCGCGCCACGAACCGCGCCCCGTCAAAGAGCGCCGCGATCGCCTCGCACCGCCCCGGATCGCCGGGCAGGATCACATACCTCCCCACATCGCCCGCCTCGCACTGGATGTGGTACTGCTTTTCATGCTGTATCATGACCGCGCCTCCTTATTCTCGTGTGATATACGCCTTTTGCATGTCACCATCATTTTACCAAATCCCCGCCGGGGATTCAACCCTTGTTCTTTGCGAAACAGTAAAAATGAGAGAAGGTGAACAGGAATCTATATGAGGGCAGAAAAAAGACCCGAAACTGGTTCCAAGTCTGCGGCAACCTAAATGTGCCGTTAGAGGGAACCCGATTCGGGCCTATAAGAAGAATAGCATATAAAGGCGGGGATGTCAAGGCACAGTTTAGGCAGCTGTGTCAGCGGGAGGGGGGAAATAACACTGTATCACAGTTCGCACCAAACCAGCCCAGCCGCAGACGAAGCCGGTAGTGGCACAAATAACAAGAGACCCCTTGGCCATAGCGGCTTTGGGGTCTCTTTTGGTGGAGGCGAGGGGAGTTGAACCCCTGTCCGAAAACACATCCGCTCAAACTTCTCCGGGCGCAGACGGTTCTTTTGGCAAGAAAGCCGGTTCCCTCGCCCCGGGGACAGCCGTCAGGCCCCGGGGTCCGGTAGCTTCATGGTGCATGGCGCGGGCAAAGCTTACCGCGCGCACGTTCTCCACTCGTCGACGCCCCATCCCCGGCCGTGGACCTCCGGGGTGGGACGGTCACTGCTTACGCAGCGACAGGAACAAACTCGTCGTTGTTCTTTGATTTATAATTGCCCGTTTTATGGATGTCAGGCGCATCCGCCCGCTATTCAAGTTTCCGCGTCCCCGTCGAAACCGGTACGCCCCCGCGTCGTCGCGGAAGTCGCGTTGGTTCGGGGCACGGCAGTCGCCAAGGGCGGCTGCCGCACCCCTCACACGCTGACTTCGCTCCTCCTTTCCAAATCGGACCCGCTGCGCTGGGCTCCGATTTGGTTGGAAAGAGGGGTTTCACGGCGGCAAAGCCGCCGCAAAAAATTTTGAATTTTATGTTTTTGCCAGCTTGACTACCAGGGTGCTGGGGAGGAGCTTGGCAAGGCCGCGGTAGAGCTTGAAGAAGGCGCGGGGGGTGTGGAAGGCCTGGTCCTTCTTGGCGGCCCTGTAGCTGCCGGCGGCGACCTTTTTGGGGTCGCAGTAGGGGAGTGTTTTGAACATTTTGGAGTTGCCGCGGATCTCGCCCACGTCCAGAAACTCCGTGTCCATGGGGCCGGAGCAGATGGCGGTGACGGAGATTTTCCGTTCCCGCAGCTCCTCCCTCAGGCCCAGTGAGAAGCTGGACACATACGCCTTGGTGGAGCTGTACACCGTCATCCGGGCGTTGGGGCAGAAGCTGGCGATGGAGCTGACGTTGACGATGTGCCCGCCCTCACCCATGTAGGGCAGGGCCACGCGGGTGACCAGCGTCATGGCCTTCATGTTGAGGTCGCACATCCGGGAAAGAAGCGCGGGGTCCGTCTCGGCCACGTTGGCCAGATACCCGCACCCGGCGCAGTTGACCAGCACCCGAACGTCGGGCTGTTCGTCCTCCAGCTTCCGGGAGAGAAGGGCGATGTCGGCCTCGTTTGTGAGATCCAGCGGCACGGACACGGTGGGGAGGGAGAGCTCCACGCCCAGCTCGTCGAGAAGCGCCTTCCGGCGCGCCACGAGCCAGACCGCCTCCACCTCCGGAAAATTTGCCGCAAGCTGGAGGGCGTACTCCCGGCCGAGGCCGGAGGACGCGCCGGTGATGATGGCAATTTTCATCCCTTACACCTTGGCGGGCTCGCCATAGTCTACGCCGAAGGTCTCCACCGTCACGGATTTCATGACCTGGGGCTTGCGGGGCTTGTCGTTGTAGTCCACCCGGACATTGGCGATCTCATCCACCACGTCCATGCCCTCGGTGACCTTGCCGAAGGCGGCGTACTGGCCGTCCAGATGGGGAGAGTCGGCGTGGACGATGAAGAACTGGCTCCCGGCGGAGTCGGGCACGGGGGTGCGGGCCATGGAGAGGACGCCGCGCTCGTGCTTCAGGGGGTTCGCGACGCCGTTGGCGGAAAACTCGCCCTTGATGCAGTAGCCGGGGCCGCCGGTGCCGTTGCCCTTGGGACAGCCGCCCTGGATCATGAAGTCCTTGATGACCCGGTGGAAGATGAGGCCGTTGTAGAAGCCCTTGTTTGCCAGGGAGATGAAGTTCGCGACCGAGATGGGCGCGATGTCGGGGAAGAGCTCGGCCTTGATGACCTTGCCGTCCTCCATTTCGATGGTTGCGATGGGATTAGCCATGGTAGTTTCTCCTTTTATCTGAATTTTTCTTTCATGGTGCGGTCGATCTCCCGGTCCGCGTCCCGCTGGGCGGCGGCGTCCCGTTTGTCGTAGAGCTTTTTGCCCCGGGCAAGCCCCAGCTCCACCTTCACCCGCGCGTCCTTGAGATAGAGCGACAGGGGAATGAGCGCCAGCCCGTCCTGCTGGAGACGCGCCTGGAGCTTCGCGATCTCCCGCTTGTGCATCAAAAGCCTCTTGGGGCGCATAGGGTCCCGGTTGAAGATGTTGCCCTTCTCGTAAGGGGAGATGTGCATCCCGTGGGCGAAGAGCTCCCCGCCCTTGACGGTGCAGAAGGAGTCCTTCAGGTTCACGTTCCCCGCCCGGATGGACTTGACCTCCGTGCCGAAAAGCTCGATGCCGGCCTCGTACTTCTCTTCGATGAAGTAGTCGTGGTAGGCCTTCTTGTTCTGGGACACGGGCTTGACGCCCGTCTTCTTCGGCACGCGGATCCCCCCTCTCGTGACGCGGTAAGGGGATTATACCATAAAGAAATGAAAAATAAAAGGGGAAAACGGGAAATTTTTCTGCTCAGCTCCGGTCAACAAGGTCCTCAAAATAACCGCGCAGGGTATCCAGCGCGTCGCCGTCGATGAGGAGCTTCCCGTGCTCTCTCAGATGCAGCAAAAAGGCGCCGGGGTTTTCCAGCGGCTCGGCGAATTCCCTGAGCGCCCCGGCGGGCCGCCCGTCCGCCGGCCACACCGCCAGTATGTACGCGCCGCCGTACCAGAAGAGCGACGAGGCGATGCCCCCCAGCCCGCTCCCCGCGGCCTCGATGAGCGCCTCCACGTCCGGGAACGAGAAAAATTCCGGCTCCCCGGAGGCGCGGCTGACGAAAATCAGCACCTCGTGCCGCCCCGGATAGAGCTCCAGATTCACCGCCCCCAGCCCGTCGTTCCCGATGAGCGGCGCCACCAGGGTCCTTGCGTCCCTGGCCGTCATCGTCCCCGCCGCCAAATGCCGGCTCAAAAGCTCCGCCTCCTGTATGTATACGCTAAAGGCCCGACTGCCAATTGCCTGAATGTCCATAAGATCCCCTCCCGATACTTCCCTATAGACAGGGTACATACAGTATACGCCCAACGGGAAAGGATTGAAATGCAAAATTTCTGGCAGACTTGGGAACAATTTAAGCTGAAACTGTTCAATGCCGGCATCATTGCTGACAGGTGATATAGTAATTCCGCAGTCACAGTGTCGTTTGATAGCACATATACGCCCCCACGCACCGGAAGCCCAAAGCCAGGGCGTCTGATTGACTCTCGCTGTCATTGAAAAATACCATGGCCCCGGCCCCGTCGGCCTTGGCCCCGTTCAGCGCCGCCGTTGTCAGCGCCCGGTACGCGCTGACATCATAGCCGCCGGGGAAGAAAATGCCGAATATCTCACCCATCTCACTGTCCTTCCGGGCCTGGAGGGCACCCGCCGGCACACCGTGGGGCTCATACAGCAGCAGCCGCCATTGATCCATGTTAGCCAGCAACCGGTCCGAGTTCCAGTACATTTCCTCGTACTGGGCGTGGAGAGTACGGAACAAGTCAAAATTCTCCCGTGTCACCGGCACCACATCCGGGTCCGGCCGCCGAGGCTCGTAACGGCCCAGGTCAAACACATCGTTGAAGTCCCGCTCAATGCAGGTAAATCCCCCAGCCTCCAGCGCCTTTATCGCCTGGGTATTCTCTCCGGGGAAGCCCAGATAGAGCTCGTATCCACGGAAACGCTCACGGGCAAAGTCGGAAAATTCCCCGATGGCGTCGCCCATCCCCGACTCGATACAGAAGGAGCAGGTGTCCAGATATTTGTCCTCGGGCAGAAAATAATAGTGTATCCACCCGGCGACTATGCCCTCCCGCTCATACAGCAGAATGTCCTCGTTCTCCCGCTCGAAGGCTCGCAGAGACCGCTCCACAAAATCCGCCCTGGTCTTGATCCCGTCCGTGTAGGTGGGATAGCCGGATCTGGCCGGGTCCAAAGCGAGAGCGTATACAAAATCTATGTACCTGTCAAATTCTTCTCTTTTAAGCGGTTTCAGCATCGTTTTTCCTCCTGCCGCGCGCTTTCGGCGTGATAAATCAAAAATAGTCAAGCGGTCGCCCACGTGATGTCTGTCAGTATACCATTTAAATATGGAGAAATCAACCGCGCATCAAGGAAGTTCATCATGATCTCGCTTTTGAGCCAACCATGCTGATACCCGTGTCAGGCGGCCCCATTCGTCAAAACTGAAAAAATTGTTAAATCTGAAAGTTGCACTTCCAATTTTGGCGAATATATATTATACTGTCTATAAGTGTACCGCAAAATATTGTGGGGAGGACTTTTGAATATGGATCAGCAGACACCGAAATATAAACGGGTGCTTTTGAAGCTCTCCGGCGAGGCGCTGGCGGGGGAGCGGGGATTCGGACTGGACTTCGGCGTCATCGAGAACGTCTGCAAGGTGGTGAAGGAGTGCGCCGACATGGGCGTGGAGATCGGCATCGTCATCGGCGGCGGCAACTTCTGGCGCGGCGTCAAGGACGGCGGGGGCCTCATGGAGCGCACCCGGGCCGACCACATGGGCATGATGGCTACGGTCATGAACTGCCTGGCCGTGGCGGACGTCCTGGAGCACCTGGGCGCCGAGGTGCGGGTCCAGACCGCCGTGCAGATGAGCTCCATCGCCGAGCCCTACATCCGCCTGAAGGCGGACAAGCACCTCAAGAAGGGGCGCATCGTCATCTTCGGCTGCGGCACCGGCAGCCCCTATTTCAGCACCGACACCGCCGCCGTCCTGCGGGCCGCGGAGATCAACGCCGACGTCATTCTTCTTGCCAAGAACGTGGACGGCGTCTATTCCGCCGACCCCAAGCTCGACCCGGACGCCGTGAAATTCGACCACATCTCCTATGACGACGTGCTGGCCAAGCACCTGGCCGTCATGGACTCCACCGCCACCAGCCTTTCCATGGACAACAATATCCCCGTGCTGCTCTTCGCCCTCAAGGACCCGGAGAACATCAAAAGGGCCATTCTGGGGGAGAAGATCGGCACTGTGGTGAAGTAATCGAGAAGGAGGGACGCCGAAATGAACGTATTTTATCTCATCCTCGACATAATCGTCATCGTGGGCGGCGTCTTTATGGCGCTGAACCCCAAAAAGATCTATTATCTACAGCAGTCCTTTCGCACAGATGATCCGGGGGAACCCCGGGAATCTTACCTGAAAAGCACTCGTTTCATGGGCTGGTTCCTTGCCCTGCTGGGCCTTGTCTGTGTCATCCTGTATTTTTACGTATGAGCCCAGGCGCTTTCCAAAAGCCGTGAATACTTTTTTATCACAATAAAAGGAGGATAAACCATGTACACCGACGACGCAGCCTTTAAAGAGTATCTCGACAAGATGAACAAGACCATCGAGGCGCTGGAGAGCCAGTTTGCCACCGTCCGGGCCGGACGGGCCAACCCCGCCGTTTTAAACCACCTGCGGGTGGACTACTACGGTGTGGCGACCCCCATCAACCAGGTGGGCACCATCTCCTCGCCCGACCCCCGGACGCTTTTGATTCAGCCCTGGGATAAGAGCCTTTTAAAGCCCATCGAGAAGGCCATTCTCGCCTCCGACGTGGGCATCAACCCCCAGAACGACGGCTCCGTCATTCGCCTTGCCTTCCCGCAGCTGACGGAGGAGCGCCGCGCCGACCTCATCAAGCAGGTCCGCAAGTACGCCGAGACCGCCAAGACGGCGGTGCGCAACGTGCGCCGGGACGCCAACGAGAAATTCAAGAAGATGCAGAAGGCCAGCGATGTCACTGAGGACGACCTGAAGCTCATGGAGCGCGACCTCCAGACCATGACCGACGACTACATCAAGAAGGTGGACGACGTCACCGCCAAGAAGGAAAAGGAACTGACCCAGATCTGATGGCTAAAGCGACCGAACAACAAAAGACGGCGGGGCAGGGAACGGTCCTGCCCCGTCATATTGCCATCATCATGGACGGCAACGGCCGCTGGGCCCAAAAGCGCGGCCTGCCCCGTACCGCCGGCCACGCCGCCGGGGCCGAGACCTTCCGGCGCATCGCCCGGTACTGCCGGGACCTGGGGGTGGAGTACCTCACCGTCTACGCCTTCTCCACGGAGAACTGGAAGCGTTCCGCCCAGGAGGTCTCCGCCATTATGGGCCTTCTCAAGAAGTACCTGGAGGAAGCCATTGAAAAGATGCGCCGGGAGAACGTGCGCATCCGCGTTTTAGGGGACACCTCCGTCCTGTCGCCGGAGCTCCAAGCCCTCATTGGCCGGGTAGAGGCCATCGACGAGACGCTGGAGACGCACACTCAGGCCAATCTCTGCGTCAACTACGGCGGCCGGGACGAGATCGTCCGGGCCGTGCGGGCCTGGGAATCAGACCCCGCCCACGGGGAGCTTACCGAGGCGGAGCTCTCCCGCTACCTCTACACCGCCGGGATGCCGGACCCGGACCTGGTCATCCGCCCCAGCGGGGAACAGCGCATCTCCAACTTTCTCCTCTGGCAGTCGGCCTACGCGGAGTTCTACTTCACCGACACCCTCTGGCCGGACTTCACCGAAAAGGACATGGACGCCGCGATATTGGCCTACCAAAACCGTGACCGCCGCTACGGCGGGGTGAAAAAATAGGAAAAAGATATGATCAAACCTTCACACCTGAAAAAGGGCGACACCTGCGCCATTGTCAGCCTCTCCGCCGGGACCCTGGGGGAGCCTTGGGCCATCCACAAGCTCGCTATCGCCAGGGAGCGCCTGGAGCGGGACTTTGGCCTGCACGTCAAGGTCATGCCCAACGCTTTAAAGGGCCGGCAGTACCTTTACGAACACCCGGAGGCCCGCGCCGCGGACCTCATGGACGCCTTTCGGGACAAAAGCGTCAAGGCCGTCTTCAACGCCATCGGCGGGGACGACACCATAAGACTGCTTCCGTATATCGACTTTGACGTCCTCCGGGAAAACCCCAAGATCTTCACGGGCTTTTCCGACACCACCACCAACCATTTCATGATGTTCAAGGCCGGCCTCGTCTCCTACTATGGGGCCAGCATCATGACCAACTTCTCCGAGTATGTCAAAATCAACGACTACACGGACACCATGATACGCAGGACCCTTTTTGACCCGCCGGCGACACTGGATATCCCATCCTCGCCCTACTGGTACGACGACGAGGACCCGAAGATCTGGTGGAGCGAGGAGAACATGAATACCCAGAAGCCCTACCACCCGGAGGAGATCGGCTATGAGATCCTCCAGGGGACAGGCGTCGTGGAGGGGGAGCTTTTAGGCGGGTGTATCGACGTTTTCGTGGAGCTTTTGGGGACGTCCCTCTGGCCCACAAGGGAACAGTGGGCGGGAAAGCTCATGTTTTTGGAGACCAGCGAGGATGACCCACCCTGTGAGCTTCTGACCTGGTATCTGCGCAACTTCGCGGCCCAGGGGCTCTTCGACGTCATCCGTGGCATTATAGTTGGCAAGCCCGCCCGGAGGAGCAAATACGAGCCCTACAAAGAAGTTTACCGCAAGGTGGTGGGCTTTGAGGCAGGGCACCCGGAGCTGCCCATCCTCTACAACGTGAACATCGGCCACGCCGAGCCCATCGGCGTCCTCCCCATCGGCGTCCCCGCCCGCCTGGACGCGGACAAAAAGACCCTGACGCTCTTAGAGCCCGCCACGGCAACCTAATCGAGACAGAAAAGAAGGTTTTGACTATGCTTTTGACAAGAACCGTCATGGCGGCGGTGATGATCGCGCTGCTGTTGGCGCTGACATTGTGGCTGGAGCCTGTCTTTATGGCCGTGGTCATCGCCGTGCTGGCGGCCATCGCCGTCTGGGAGCTGATGCACACCGTGGGCGGCGTGGAGGAGTGGCGGCTTATCGTCTATCCCGCCGTCACCGCCGCCGCGATCCCGCTGGGGTATTACTTTGGGTACGGCGCGACGGTCCTGCGGACGTGCCTTGTGATCCTCATGGTGGCGCTCTTTGCGGAAGCCATCTTCACCTACGGCACGGAAAAGCCCGTGCGCTTTGCCGCCGTGATGGCGGGGCTCTTCATCGGGATCCTGGTGCCCTTCTGCCTGACGGCGCTTTTGCAGCTGCGCATGATGGACAACGGCGGGCTTCTCGTCATCATGGCCTTCGTTATCACCGCCGTGTCCGACACCGGCGGGTATTTCGGCGGGATGTTCTTCGGCAAGCATAAGGGCGTTTTGAAGTGCAGCCCCCATAAATCCCTGGAGGGCTTCATCGGCAGCTTCCTCGGCGGAATTTTGGGCATCATGATCTTTGGACTCATAGTGGACAAGGCCGCGGGCATAGAGGTGAACTACCTCTATCTGCTCCTGTACGCCGTTCTCGGCAACGTCACCTGCCAGATCGGCGACCTGGCCTTCTCCGTCATCAAGCGGGAGCACCAGATCAAGGACTACGGCAACCTCATCCCCGGCCACGGCGGCGTCCTGGACCGCTTCGACTCCATCATCTTCACCGCCCCGCTGGTCTACCTCCTGATGACCCGCGTCCCGGCGCTGATTTGAGGCGGCCCCGTGAAAAACGTCTGGATCGAGATGGTCTACAACCGGGTCCCCCGAGACTGGTGGACGGCTCTCATCGGCCGGTTCGTCTCCCCCGGCGACGCGCTGGAGATCCGCTGCTGGCGGGAGGAGGAGCGGGAGACCGCCGCGGCCTCCCGGTACGGCACGCCCACGGAGGAGGGGAACGAGATCTCCGTCCACGGCACCGTCACGGCGGATCTTATTGACGAGCTTCTGGCCGACGCGCCGGAGGACAGGGAAATTTATAATAAGATGACAAAATATTTCACCATAATCGTTGAGGGCGCTGGCCGGCACCTCGGAAGCTACCACTACGGCACCCAGATGGACCTGACATGCTCCGATGAGGACCTGGCCTTCGTGCTGGACACCCTGCGGCCCTACGGGGACAGCTTTGTTGTGTAAATTTACGGGGGAGAGGACAATGGATAAGACCCTTACCGTTCTCGGCTCCACCGGCTCCATCGGGACACAGACGCTGGAGGCGGCGGAAAAGCTGGGACTTCAAATCACCGCCCTCACCGCCAACAGGAACGTCTCCCTCCTGGAGGCCCAGGCGCGGAAGCTTGTCCCCAGGGCCGTGGCCCTGGCGGACGAGAGGGCGGCGGGGGAGCTGCGGGTGAAGCTGGCGGATACCGGTGTGCGGGTGCTTGCCGGGATGGAGGGCGTTTGCGAATGCGCCGCCATGGACGCCGATATCGTGGAGTCGTCCCTGGTGGGGATTGCGGGGCTTCTGCCCACCCTCGCCGCCGTCCGGGCGGGACACCGCCGTGTCGCCCTGGCCAACAAGGAGACGCTGGTCTGTGCCGGCCATATTGTGACACGCGAGATCCGGGAGCACGCCTGCGAGCTCATCCCCGTGGACTCGGAGCACTCCGCCATTTTCCAGTGCCTGTCCGGCGGGCGCAGGTCCGAGGTCAAGCGCATCCTCCTCACCGCCTCCGGCGGCCCCTTCCGCGCCCTTACAAGGGAGGAGCTGTACGCCGTCACCCCCCAGCGCGCCCTCCGGCACCCCAACTGGGACATGGGCGCCAAGGTGACCATCGACTCGGCCTCCATGATGAACAAGGGGCTGGAGGTCATCGAGGCCATGCACCTCTTCGGCGTCCCGCCGGAGCAAATTCATGTGGTGGTCCATCCGCAGAGCATCGTCCACTCGGCGGTGGAGTTTACGGACAACGCCGTCATCGCCCAGCTGGGCGTCCCCGATATGCGCCTGCCCATCCAACTGGCCCTCACTTACCCGGAGCGCTGTCCGTCCCTGGCCGGGGAGATGGACCTTGCCCGGATCGGCACCCTCACCTTCGAGGAGCCGGACCTTGAAAAGTTCCGTTGCCCCGCCATCGCCCTCACCGCTGCCTCCCGGCGTGACGCCGCCCCGGCGGTGATGAACGCCGCCAACGAGCTGGCGGTCCGGGCGTTTCTGGACGGAAAGGTCGGCTTTATGGACATCCCGGATATTGTGGACCGGGCCGTATCTGATTTTGGAAATCTCCCCGCGCGGACCGTGGAGGACATTTTGTCCGCCGACGCGTTGACGCGGGCATCGATCAAGGTGTGAATCCATGTATATCGTCATTGCAATCATCGCCTTCGGCGTCCTCATCGCCATTCACGAGTTCGGCCATTTCATCGTGGCCAAGGCCTGCCATGTAAAGGTCAACGAATACTCCATCGGCATGGGCCCCGCTATCCTCAAAAAGCAGGGGAAGGAGACCCTCTACGCCTGGAGGCTCCTGCCCATCGGCGGCTACTGCGCCATGGAGGGGGAGGACGAGGACACCGGCGACGAGCGGGCCTTCACCCGCCAGAGCGCCTGGAAGCGCGTCCTTATTCTGGTGGCCGGCGCGGGGATGAACTTCCTTTTGGGGTTCCTCATCGTGCTCGTCATCTTCTCCAGCGCCGACGGCTTTTACACCAACGAGGTGACCCGGCTGGTGGACGGCTTCCAGTACGCCGACAACGGCATTGCCGTGGGGGACGAGATCCTCTCCATCGACGGCCACCGGGTGTTCACAAGCCAGGACTTCCTCACCTATATGTCCCGGGCCGGGGACACGGTGGACATGGTGGTCCGGCGGGACGGGGAGAAGCTCACCCTGCGCGGCTACGGTCTCAAGCCCGAGACGTACAACGGCGTCACCCAGTACGGTATCGGCTTCGGCGTGACGGAGGCCACCGCGTGGCGGACGCTGAAATATTCCGCCTACACCGCCTATAACTTCGTGCGCATGGTGTGGATGGGCCTCTCGGACCTCGTCACCGGGGCCGTTGGCCTTAACGAGATGAGCGGGGTGGTGGGCATCGTGGATGTCATCAACGACGTGGGCCAGCAGACCCAGGCGGAGACCCAGTCCGTCTGGGCCGCCATTGAGGATGTCATGTATCTGGTGGCCTTCATCGCCGTGAACCTGGCCGTCATGAACCTCCTGCCCATCCCGGCGCTGGACGGCGGGCGGATCTTCTTCATTTTCATCAACCTCATTGCCGAGAAGGTCTTCCGCAAGACCATTCCCGCCAAGTACGAGGGTTACGTCCACGCCGCCGGCATGGTCCTGCTCCTGGGTCTGATGGCGGTCATCCTGGTCAGCGACATTCTGAAGATCGTAAGGTAGAGCTATGTCAAAAGAGATAGAAGTGGGAAAAGTCAAGATCGGCGGCGGCGCGCCCGTCACCGTCCAGTCCATGTGCAACACGCCCACGCAGGACGTGGAGGCGACCGTCGCCCAGATAGCGCGCCTCGAGGACGCCGGGTGCGACATCATCCGCGTGGCCGTGCCGGATATGGCGGCGGCGAGGGCCGTCGCGGAGATCAAAAAGCGCATCCGCATCCCCCTGGTGGCGGATATCCATTTTGATTACAAGCTGGCGCTGGCGGCGCTGGAGGGCGGCGTGGACAAGGTCCGCGTCAACCCCGGCAACATCGGCGCTATCGACCGTGTCCGTGAGGTCGCCCGCCGGTGTGAGGAGCGCCGTGTCCCCATCCGGGTGGGCGTCAACTCCGGCTCCGTGGAGCGGGAGCTTCTGGCCAGGTACGGCGGCCCCACCGCCGAGGCACTGGTGGACAGCGCCCTGGGCCATGTGCGTATCTTGGAGGACGTGGGCTTTACGGATATCTGTATCTCCGTGAAATCCTCCTCCGTCCCGCGCACCGTGGAGGCATACAGACTCCTGCGCCAAAAATGCGACTACCCCCTGCATCTGGGCGTCACCGAGGCGGGGACGGCGTATCTGGGGACGGTCAATTCCGCCGTGGGCCTGGGGACCCTTCTCATGGAGGGCATCGGCGACACCGTCCGCGTCAGCCTTACCGCCGACCCGGTGAAGGAGATAGAGGCCGGCATCGCCATTTTGAAGGCCGCCGGGAGGCGCTCCGGCGGCGTCCGGTTCGTCTCCTGTCCCACCTGCGGCCGGACGAAGATTGACCTCGTGGCCCTGGCCCAGGAGGTGGAGGAGCGCCTGCGCGGGTGTCCAAGGGACATCACCGTGGCGGTCATGGGCTGCGCCGTCAACGGCCCCGGGGAGGCCCGTGAGGCCGACTACGGCATCGCCGGCGGCGACGGCGAGGGCCTTTTGTTCAAGAAAGGGAAAATCGTGAAAAAACTGCCGTTTGCCGCGTTGGCCGACGGCCTTGTGGCGCTGATCGAGGAGCAGGAAAATGGCTGAGAGCGTACCGATTTTGAATATGTTCCCGGGCCTTGCCGCCTGCGGCGCGCCGGAGGATGCTTTGAGCGGCGCGGAGGTCACATTAGCCGATGTGGACCGGTCAAGCCGCGCCATGGACCTCTTTGTCCGGTTTAAAAAGACGGTGCCTCCGGTTTACATAACTATGATGGAGGGGCGTATCGCCTCGGATTACGGCCTTTCCCGTGTGAAGCTGAGTCCCAGCTTCCCGGAGGACCGGGCCGCCGTCCGTGCCGCTAAGGAGACCCGTGCCGCCCAGACCTCCGCCATTTTCGGGAAGGTCTACCGCTCCGACGTCACCCCCATGCGGGACGTCACCCTGGAGACCGGCAAGGTCACCGTTACGGGCCAGGTCTTCGCCGCGGACAGCCGGGAGATCAGAAGCGGCGCCTATGTGCTGAGCTTCGATATGACCGACGGCACAGGCTCTGTACGCGTCAACAAGTTTATCCCCGATGAGCAGACAAAAAAGGCCGTCCAGGTCATCGAGCCCGGCATGACCCTCACCGTCCAGGGGACAACCACCCTCAACCGCTTTGACGGCGAGCTCATCATCGACCCCAGGGGCATCTGCACCGCCCCCGCCCGTGAGCCCCGAAAGGATACGGCGGAGGAGAAGCGGGTGGAGCTCCATCTCCATACAAAAATGAGCGCCATGGACGCCCTCACGGACACCAAGGACGCAGTGAAGCGGGCTATCGCCTGGGGCCACCCGGCTATCGCCATCACCGACCACGGCGTGTGCCAGTCCTTCCCGGACGCCATGAAGGCCGCCGGGGATAAGATCAAGGTCATCTATGGCGTGGAAGGATATTATGTAAATGACGTGGACGACCGCGTGGCCTTTTTGGGCCCGGTGGACGCGCCGCTGGACACGGACTTCGTGGCCTTCGATATCGAGACTACCGGCCTTGATAACCGCCGGGACCGGGTCATCGAGATCGGCGCCGTGCGCTTTCACGAGGGGCGGGAGGTGGACCGCTTCCAGACCTTCGTGGACCCCAAGCGGCCCATCAGCGCCGAGAGCACCCAGCTCACCGGCATCACGGACGCGATGGTGGCCGGCGCGCCGGAGGAGGAAAAGGCCGTCCGGGACTTTCTGGCCTTCGCCGGGGACGCGCCGCTGGTGGCTCACAACGCCAACTTTGACGTGGGGTTCATCGACGAGTGCTGCCGCCGGTGCGGCATCGAGGGATTCGAACCCTCCTTCATTGACACCGTCACTATGTCCCAGGGCCTTCTCCCGGACCTCAAGAGCCACAAGCTGGACCTGGTGGCCGGGAAGCTGGGCCTTCCGGACTTTAACCACCACCGGGCCTCCGACGACGCCCTGACCTGCGGGCTCATCTTCGCCCGCCTGGCCGCGGACCTTGCGGAGAAGGGCGTCACGCGTCTTTCAGAGATCGACGCCGCCATCGCTCCTACCCGCCGGGAGAGCGCCGCCCACCGGCGCATGAGGCCCCAGCACATCATCGTCCTGGCCAGGACCCAGGCGGGCATCAAGAACCTCTACAGGATCGTGACCAAGAGCCACCTGGAGCACTTAAAGCGCTATCCCATCATGCCCAAATCCCTGATCCAGGAGTACCGGGAGGGGCTGATCATCGGCTCGGCCTGCGAGGCGGGGGAGGTCTTCCAGACCGTCATCGACCACAAGAGCCGCTTTGAGGAACGGCGCGTGGCCGCCTTCTACGATTACCTGGAGATCCAGCCCGTGGCCAACAATATGTTCATGCTCCGGGGGGACAAGCCCCGCTGCAAGTCCGTGGAGGAGCTGCGGGACTTCAACCGCCGGGTGGTGGAGCTGGGGGACGAGCTGGGGAAGATGACCGTCGCCACCGGGGACGTCCATTTTTTGGACCCGGAGGACGAGATCTTCCGCCATGTGCTCCTGGTGGCCAAGGACTTCGAGGACGGGGACAGCGATATGCCTCTCTACTTCCGCTCCACCGACGAGATGCTGGAGGAATTTTCCTACCTCGGCGAAGACCGCGCCCGGGAGGTCGTAATCGCCAACACCCAGGCCATCGCCGCCATGTGCGACATCGTCCGCCCCCTGCCGCCGGCGGGAAGGCTCTACCCGCCGAAAATCGAAAACTCCGACCAGCAGCTCAAGGACCTGGTCTATAACCGGATGCACGAGCTCTACGGCGAAACGCCGCCGGAGATCGTCACCGCCCGCGTGGAGCAGGAGCTTCACGATATCCTCTCCCGCCACTATGACGTCATCTATATGTCCGCCCAGAAGCTGGTGCAAAACTCCCTGGAGCACGGCTACCTTGTGGGCTCCCGGGGCTCCGTGGGCTCCTCCATCGTGGCGTTCCTCTCCGGCATTACGGAGGTCAACTCCCTGCCGCCCCATTACCGGTGCCCCAAGTGCAAGCATACGGAATTTGTTACCGACCAGGGCTATGGCTGCGGCGCGGATATGCCGGACAAGCTGTGCCCGGAGTGCGGCACGCCCTATGATAAGGACGGCTTCGACATCCCCTTTGAAACGTTCTTGGGCTTCGGCGGCGACAAGGTGCCGGATATCGACCTCAACTTCTCCGGCGAATACCAGGCCAACGCCCACAAATACACCAACGAGCTTTTCGGCGCGGACCACGTCTTCCGCGCCGGCACCATCGGCACCGTGGCGGAGAAGACCGCCTACGGGTACGTGCTGAGATATTTGGAGAAGACCGGCAAGACCGCCAGCCGCGCCGAGGAGAACCGCCTGGCCCAGGGGTGCGTGGGCGTCAAGCGCACCACAGGCCAGCACCCGGGGGGCCTGGTGGTCATCCCCCAGGACATGGAGATCGCCGACTTCTGTCCGGCCCAGCACCCGGCGGACGACGAGGGTGCGGACATCATCACCACTCACTTTGAGTACCACTGTATGGAGGATAACCTTCTGAAGCTGGACGAGCTGGGCCACGACGACCCCACCATGATCCGTATGCTGGAGGACATGACGGGCCTTGACGCCAAGAAGATCAAGCTGGACGACCCGGAAACCATGGGCATCTTCAAATCCGCCGCTCCTCTGGGCCTCACGGACGACGACCCCATCATCGGCAAGACCGGCTCCATCGGTATCCCGGAGTTCGGCACCGGCTTTACCCGCCAGATGCTGGTGGACACCCAGCCGGAGAATTTTGATACGCTGGTGCGCCTGTCCGGCTTCTCCCACGGCACGGACGTGTGGCTGGGCAACGCCAAGGACCTCATCACCTCCGGCACCGCCTCGGTCCGGGAGACGGTGGGGTGCCGTGACGACATCATGCTCTACCTCATCTCCGTGGGCATGGACCCCAAGCTCAGCTTCAAGATCATGGAGGCCGTGCGCAAGGGCCGCGTCAAGAAGGGCGGCTTCCAGGAGGGCTGGGTGGAGACCATGAAGGAGCACGGCGTGCCCGACTGGTACATCGACTCCCTGGCCAAGATCGCCTACCTCTTCCCCAAGGCCCACGCGGTGGCCTACGTCATGATGGCCTTCCGCATCGCCTGGTTCAAGGTCCACCGGCCCCTGGAGTTCTACGCGGCCTATTTTTACCGCCGCAGCCAGAAGGGCAACTTTGACATTGAGCTCATGAGCACCGAGGAGCGATGCCACGCCGCCATCAACGCCTTCAACAACAATCCCAAGCCCACCGAGAAGGACAAGGATATGTTTGTGACATTGGAGGCGTGCTGGGAGTTTTATAAAAGGGGATTTCATTTTTTACCCATTGACCTATATAGGTCCGACGCGTTAAAATTTACGGTAGAGGACGGGGCCCTCCGTCCGCCCTTCGTGGCTGTTTCCGGCCTTGGCGAGGCGGCGGCGCTGGATCTATACGAGCACGGCAGGGGAGGACAGTTCGTCTCCGTGGAGGAGCTGGCCCTCAGCTGTCCCAAGGTCTCCAAGTCCCACATCGAGGTTTTAAAAAACCTGGGAGCCCTGGGGACCATGCCGGAGACAAGCCAGATAAGCCTTTTCTGAAAAGGAGAGAGATAAACCATGAGCGATTTTGATTTGAGCAAGGTGATGAACGGCTGGACGCAGGAGGGCATCCTGGGCTCCGGCGCTTTCGGGACGGTGTATCTCGCCCGGAACACCGAGACCGGCGCTTTCAGCGCGGTGAAGGTGATCAAGACCCCGCCCTCCCAGGAGGCCGTGGACAACGCCCTGAAGCTCGGCATCGGCCGGGAACTTCTGAGCACTTATTTCGGAAAATTCAAAAACGACCTCTCCTGGGAGCTCACCATGTACAAGACGGTGAAGTCCCAGCACCTGGAGACGGTGGAGGACATCATCACCGTGGACGCCGAGGGCCCCGGCTGGACGGGGTACATACGCAAGGGCATCTACACCCCCATGGCTGTCTACTTTGACAAGGCCCCCGCCACCCAGGAGGACGCGGCGCGCCTGGGCGTGGAGATCGCCTCCGCCCTGGACGCCCTGACCCAGTACACCATGGTCCACGGCGAGGTCAAGCCCGAGAACGTCTTCGTCAGCGACACCGGTGAGTTCGTCCTGGGCGACTACGGCGTCCGCCGGTGCCTGGAGAAGGCCGGGAGCGGCATCTTCAGCGCGGAGGAGGACGGCTTTGAGGCCCCCGAGGTGGGCCAGGACCGGCTCTACACCGCCCGGTCTGACATCTACTCCCTGGGCGCGCTCATGGTTTATACCGCCAACGGCTGTCAGATGCCTCCCAACCGGGACCCCGGCGCGATCTGGGACCTGGACCCGGCCTTCGCCGCCATCATCAAAAAGGCCATGGCCGCCGACCCCAGGGAGCGGTATCAGACGGCCATGCAGCTCAAGCTCGAGCTCCAGCGCCTGACGCTGGGCAAGAAGCCCCCGCGCCGCGCCATGGCGGCGGCCGCCGCCTTTGACGCCGTGAAGCGCAACGGCGGCGCGGCCATCACCTCCGGGGCCGTCATCACGGGCCGGGGCGTCACCAGGGAGAAACCGGCCCCCGCCAAGCCCGCCGCCTCCGGCAGGACGGATACCGTGGAGGACACCGCCCGCGCCGCGGCGGAGAACACGGAGACCATGAAGCGCAAAAACGCCAAGGCCGGCGCCGTGGTAGCCCTGGCCGCCGCGCTCCTTGTCCTGGCGGTGGTGCTCCTTGTCATGGTGCCCTGGAAGACCGGCGGTCCGACCGAGACTATCCCCGTGAAGACCTCTGGGCAAAACGCCTCCGGTTCCGGCAGCTCCTCCGGCTCCGGCAGTCCCTCCGGCTCCGGCAGCTCCCAACCCCCGGCCTCGGAGACGACGCCCTCTGAGTCTCCGGCCTCCGAATCGACGCCTTCCGAGCCTCCGACCTCCGAAACGACGCCCTCCGAGCCTCCTTCCACGCAGACGACGCCCTCCGAGCCGGGTCCCACGGAGACGAAGCCCGTTGAGACGGAGCCTCCTGTGACAAACCCCACTGAACCCACATCTACAAAGCCCCAGCCCACCAACAACGACATCCTCTTCCCCTCGGATACCGAGCTCATTACCCGCGAGTTCCTGGAGACCAAGACCAGGAGCGAGATCGGTTACATCGTCAACGAGATGTACGCCCGCCACGGCTTTATCTTCAAGGAGGGCGGTGAGTACGCCGCGTACTTTGAGTCCCAGAAATGGTATAAGCCCACGACCACCAGTCAGAACAAGGTCACGGATGAGTTCTCGGAGCTGGAGTGGCAGAACCTGGCCATCATCACCGGTTATCAGAAGGACATGGGCTGGCGCGACTCCGCCGTCACCGTCCCCACCAAGCCCACGGAGCCCCCCACGACGGAACCTCCCGTAACGGAGCCTCCCGCGACGGAACCGCCAACGACGGAGCCTCCCGCGACCGAGCCTCCCGCGACCGAGCCTCCCGCAACGGAACCTCCCGCAACGGAACCGCCTGCGACCGAACCCCCCGCCACGAAGCCGGCGGAGGCGCAGTACCTCTATCCCACGGATAAGCAGCTCATCACCCGTGAGGAGCTGGAGGGCATGACCCGCAGCGAGATCGGCTATATCGTCAACGAGATGTACGCCCGCCACGGGTACATCTTCTCGGTGGCGGAGTACAAGACGTACTTTGAGAGCCAGCCATGGTACAGGCCGATGACGGACAACTCGGAGTTTGCCTACTCCATGTTCAACGAGACGGAGCGCGAGAATATGACGTTCATCACCGCCTACCAGAAGGAAATGGGCTGGAAATAAGCAAAAATGACGGGCGGGTCATCGGCCCGCCCGTCAACTCCGTAATCGCTCACAGTCCCCTGAGGCCCCGCTTGACGCGGATGGCGTGGACGGGGCACATCTCCTGACAGCAGAAGCAGGAGATACAGCCCTTTTTGGGCATCCCGGCCTTTTTGTCCACGACCTTGATGATCTTCTGGGGACAGCTCTCGGCGCACTTGCCGCAGCCCACGCATTTGGACCTGTCCACCTTGGGATAGGAGCGCAGGAGGTTGTCCAGCACAAATTCCGCGGGCTTGCGCAGGAGCCTGGGCACCGAGTCCTCAAACCCGGTGCTCTTCACCGCGTCGGGGAGCCTGAAGGCGGGGGAGCAGGGGACAAGCTCATCGCCGGTGACGTCGATTTTCTCCGGCCACAGGCCCATGGCCCGGGCGGCCCTCAGATGGGGCATTTCCTCCGGGTCCAGCCCCATGAACCGCACCGCCGTCACGTCCAGGGCGTAGACGTTCCTGGCGCACATCGTAAGGCCGGTGTGCCGCACCGTGCCGCCGCCGGGGCCGTTGCCCTCCATGGAGTCCACGGCGTCCAGAAGCGTCACATTCGGCCGCACCGTCTCGCAAAGCTCGCACAGCATATGGACGAAGTCCTCCGTTTTGGGATAGCGCCGGTGCATATCCGGCTTTTGAAGGCCGGGGATGGTGCCGAAGAGGTTCTTGACGCCGATGGACACGGTGGTCATGGCGTGGGTCTTGAGCTTGGGGAGGTTGATGATGTAATCGGCACGCGTCACGGCGGAGATGAGGTTGAAGCTCTTTACCGTAAACCCTTCCCTGGTGGGAACCCGCTCATAGGTGAAGTCGCGGTTCAGATACTCCTCGATCCCCGGCACCCGCAGACCCGAGGCGCCGTAGACCGTGCGCATATACTCGGCGGTGAACAGACCGCCGGAGCTGTCCGCCACCACGATCTTCTCGATGCCGCACTCGCGCAGCCACCGGATGACCGCTTTCAAAACAGCGGGGTTGGTGGTGATGCCCGCCTCCGGCTTTTTGCCGTAGAGGAGGTTGGGCTTTAAAAGCACCGTCATGGACGGGGACAGATCCCCCGCCACCTCCATCGCCTCGAAATGCCGGCATACGGCGTTGTAGACGTCCCGCTCGTCGTAGGACGAGGTTTTGACAACATGGACCATACTATCCCTCCGGACTTTTTTTCTCATCATACCAGACCTTCGGACGGATTGCAATAAATCTTTGTAAGGAATTGCTTATGGAATTGAAGCTATGCGCCCCCTGCCTCTTCGGGCTGGAGGGCCCTTTGGGAAACGAGCTGCGGCACATGGGCCTGCGGGACGCGCGGGGTGAGAACGGCCGGGTCTTTTTTTCCGGGACCGAGACCGATATGGCCCGCGCCAATCTCAAAAGCCGCTTTGCCGAACGGGTCCTCATCGAGCTGGGCCGCTTCCCGGCAAAAACCTTTGACGAGCTCTTTGAGGGGACCCGGAGCCTTCCCTGGGAGTGGTTCATCCCCAAGACCGGCGCCTTTCCGGTGAAGGGCTGGAGCCTGGAATCACAGCTCCACTCCGTACCCGACTGTCAGGCTATTGTGAAGAAGGCCGTCAGCGCCCGCCTGGGCGCCAAATACGGCCTTACATGGCTGCCTGAGACGGGGGAGACGTACCAGATCCAGTTCTCCCTTTTGAAGGACGAGGCGGTGCTGTTCCTGGACACCTCCGGCACAGGCCTCCACAAGCGGGGCTACCGCCCCGCCCAGGTCACCGCTCCCATCCGGGAGACGCTGGCCGCAGCGCTGGTGGACATCGCCGGCTACAGGGGGAGAGGGGACTTCTGCGACCCCTTCTGCGGCAGCGGTACCATCGCCATTGAGGCCGCCCTGGCGGCCAAAAACCGCGCCCCCGGCATTGATCGTGCCTTTGCCGCCGAACGGTGGCGCGGCCTCAACGTCAACTGGAGCGCCCTCCGGGAGGAGGCACGCGCCAAAGAATTTGACCGCGATTACCGTATCTTCGCCTCCGACATCGACGAGAAGGCCGTCTCTATTGCCCGCCAGAACGCCAAACGCGCCGGCGTGGACGGCGTCATCACCTTCGAGGTCCTGGACGCCGCCAAATTCTCCCGCCGCACCGACGCCGGCATCATCGTCACCAATCCCCCCTACGGCGAGCGGCTGGGCGACCTCCGCGAGGCCCAGAGGACCGTCCGGGATTTCGGCGGGGCCATGAAAAATCTTCCCAACTGGCAGGTCAACATCATCTCCTCCGACGAGGAGCTGGAGAAATCCTTCGGCCGCCGCGCCGCCAGGGTGAGGAAGCTCTATAACGGCATGATCCGGTGCGGCTATTACATGTTCAAATAAAGATAAGAGGGGATAAAGAGACATGAAGCACCTTTTTATCGTGAACCCCGTCGCCGGGGGTAAGCAGAACGACAAGACCGGGCTCCGGGAAAAGATCGCGTCCCTCATGGACGGGCGCGGGGAGAACTATGAGATCTACGAGACGGTGGGCGTCATGGACGCCGCCGAGAAGGTCAAGCGGGAGGCCATCCGCGGGGAGGAACTGCGCGTCTACGCCTGCGGCGGGGACGGAACTCTCTCCGAGTGCGCCCACGGCGCGGCGGGGTACCGCAACGCGGCGGTGACCCACTACCCCTGCGGCACCGGCAACGACTTCGTGCGGATGTTCGGCCCCGACGCGGCCCTTTTCAGCGACCTTGAGGCGCTGGTGGACGGGACCGTGGGGCCCATGGATATCATCGACGTCAACGGCCGCAAGTGCCTGAACATCGCCTCTGTGGGCATCGACGCCCGGGTGGGCATCGACGTCCATAAGTATTCCCAGCTGCCTGTCATCGGCGGGGCGGGGGGATACGTCATCTCCCTGCTGGTCAACGTCATCAAGGGCATCAACAAGCACTATACCGTCACCACGGACGAGGGGAGCACGACGGGCAAATTCGCCCTCATCTGCGCCTGCAACGGCCAGTACTACGGCGGCGGCTTCCACCCCACCGGCGCCGCCACGCCGGAGGACGGCGTCCTTGATATGCTCATCGTCAAAAAGGTGAGCCGTTTCACCCTGGCGCGGCTTTTGAAATATTACGCCTCCGGGCGGTATGCCGACTATCCCGAGTACATACGCTATGAGGCGGGCCGCCACCTGAAGATCGAGGACGAGCGCGAGTTTTCCGTCAGCATCGACGGCGAGGCCCTCTATACAAAACGCGCCGTCTTCAAGCTCATCCCCGGCGGGGTCAACTTTATCTACCCCAGGGGCTGTCGGAAGGTCAGCGAAATCGTCAAAGTAGAGACAGCGGCTGTATAAAAGGATGCTGAATATGTGCATAATGACTATTGCTTAAATTGCCCATTTGCGCTAAACTATAGACAAGTTAGCACTCGGACCAAAAGAGTGCTAAAACCTGCAAGGTCAAATCAACTATGGATATAGGAGGCAAAACCAGCATGAAGCTCAAACCGTTGGCAGACAGAGTCATCATCAAGCGCGTCCCGGCTGAGGAGACTACCAAGTCCGGCCTTATCCTCACCAGCTCCGCCCAGGAGAAGCCCCAGGTCTACGAGGTCGTGGCCGTTGGCCCCGGCGGGTTCATCGACGGCAACGAGGTGGAGATGGAGGTCGAGGTCGGCGATAAGGTCATCACCGGCAAGTACACCGGCACCGACGTGAAGTTTGAGGGCGAGGAGTACACCATTGTCAAGCAGAGCGAGATCCTCGCCATCGTGGAGTAATCAAGGAGGTAATACGAAATGTCCAAAATGATCGTCTACGGCGAGGAAGCCCGCCGCAATCTGGAGGCCGGCGTCAACAAGCTGGCCGATACCGTGAAGCTCACCATCGGCCCCAAGGGCCGCAACGTGGTGCTGGACAAGAAGTTCGGCTCCCCGCTGATCACCAACGACGGCGTCACCATCGCCAAGGAGATCGAGCTGGAGGACCCCTTTGAGAACATGGGCGCGCAGCTGGTGAAGGAGGTCGCCTCCAAGACCAACGACGTGGCCGGCGACGGCACCACCACCGCCACCGTTCTGGCCCAGGCCATGATCCACGAGGGCATCAAGAACGTGGCCGCCGGGGCCAACCCCATGGTCATGAAGCGCGGCATCCAGAAGGCCGTGGAGGCCGCCGTCGCCGAGATCCGCGCCAACTCCCAGCACGTCTCCGGCACCGAGGACATCGCCCGCGTGGGCACCGTCTCCTCCGGCGAGGAGACCATCGGCAGGCTCATCGCCGAGGCTATGGAGAAGGTGGGCCAGAACGGCGTCATCACCGTGGAGGAGTCCAAGACCGCCGAGACGTATTCCGAGGTGGTCGAAGGTATGCAGTTCGACCGCGGCTACATCACCCCCTACATGGTCACCGACACCGACAAGATGGAGGCCGTCTACGACGAGCCCCTGATCCTCATCACCGACAAGAAGATCTCCAACATCCAGGAGGTCCTGCCCCTCTTAGAGCAGGTCATCCAGGCCGGCAAGAAGCTGGTCATCATCGCCGAGGACGTGGAGGGCGAGGCCCTTGCTACCCTGATCCTCAACAAGATTCGCGGCACCTTCAACTGCCTGTGCGTCAAGGCCCCCGGCTTCGGCGACCGCCGCAAGGAGATGCTCCGCGACATCGCCGTTCTCACCGGCGGCGAGGTGATCAGCTCCGAGCTGGGCATGGAGCTGAAGGACGCCACCCTCGATATGCTGGGCAGCGCCCGCCAGGTCAAGTCCACCAAGGAGAACACCATCATCGTGGACGGCGCCGGCGACAAGACCGAGATCGCCGCCAGAGTGGCCCAGATTAAGAACGAGTACGAGGTCTCCACCTCCGACTATGACCGCGAGAAGCTCCAGGAGCGCCTTGCCAAGCTCGCCGGCGGCGTAGCCGTCATCAAGGTCGGCGCCGCGACCGAGACGGAGATGAAGGACAAGAAGCTGCGCATCGAGGACGCTCTGAACGCCACCCGCGCCGCGGTGGAGGAGGGCATCGTCGCCGGTGGCGGCACCGCCTATGTGGTCGCCTCCAAGGCCGTTGCCAAGCTTTTGAAGACCGTCCACGGCGATGAGAAGACCGGCGTCGCCATGATCGCCAAGGCCCTGGAGGCCCCCATCAAGCAGATCGCCGCCAACGCCGGGCTGGAGGGTGCCGTCATCCTCAACAACGTCAAGTCCTCCAAGTCCGCCACCTATGGCTTCAA
The DNA here is from genome assembly GCA_947626385.1 of uncultured Oscillospiraceae bacterium. Taxonomy (GTDB): domain Bacteria; phylum Bacillota; class Clostridia; order Oscillospirales; family Oscillospiraceae; genus RUG626. The sequence goes on from CANQSD010000001.1 coordinate 58,898, forward strand.
CGCCGCCACCGAGGAGTATGTGGACATGATCTCCGCAGGCGTCGTGGACCCCACCAAGGTCTGCCGCTCCGCCCTGGAGAACGCCGCCTCCATCGCCTCCATCGTCCTCACCACCGAGTCCCTGGTGGCCGACAAGCCCGAGCCCCCCGCTCCCGCCGCCGCCCCCAGCCCCGACATGGGCGGGATGTATTGATAAACCCATCCCGACAATAAAGAACGCACGAGCCCCCGGACCGGATCGTCTCCGGCCCGGGGGCTTTTCTGTCGGCTTGTCGGTTTGGAGGGAGCTTTCGAAATCAGAATTTGACAAGTTCCCGCGGAGGGTATATACTGTTCATGTCATTACGCGGATCGACGCCGTCCGGCGATTGGACGAAATGGGGGAATAGCTGTGAAGAAAATACTGGGATGGATCCTTGCCGCGGCCATGCTCATCGGCATCATGCCGGCGGCGCTGGCGGTTGGGGGCATGGAGGAGAAATTTCCCGACATCCACGACTTCTATGCCGACGAGGTAGAGGATGTAGCGGAGGACTGGGGCCTTTCAGGGATCGTGGCAGCGTATGACACCGGGCTTATGATGGGTACGGCGATCGGGCGGTTTTCGCCCGACTCCGACTTCACCGTGGCACAGGCCATCACTGTGGCGGTCAGGATCCAGGCGGCCCTGATGGGTTACGATGCCGAAGCAGAGCAAGGGGAGAAGTGGTACAGCGGCTACGTGACGCTTGCCAAGATACACGGCATCTTTGAGCCCTACGAGTTTCCCACGGATGAGTCCCTGATGGCGCCGGTGACGCGCGGCCAAATGGCGGGGCTCTTCTATAACGCCATCTCCGGTGTATTTGGCAGCGACGACAAGCTCAACGATATAGCGTCCATCGGCGACATAAAGGAAGGGACCACCAGGTACAGGCCTGTTAAATACCTTATGGAGCTTGGGATCCTGACAGGCTACGATGAATACGGGACCTTCTGGCCGGGAAACTACATTACCCGCAAGGAGGCCGCCGCCGTTGTGGCGAGAGTGGTCCGCCCGGAGCTGCGGGTGCAGTTCACCACTCAGGAGAAGCCCCACGATCCCGAGATGCCGTCCGATTTGACCGTCTACACCACAGACAAGCTGCTTGGCATCGATGGGGCGCTTATACCGGGCATTTTTGAAATAGGCGGAGAGTATTATTTCTACTTCAATAACCTCGTCGAATACATCTCCTTTATTTATGACTCTGATGGGGACAGGGGACTACCGTCGTACTTCTATTTTGAAACCGCGTCCAATAAAAAGGGCGATGTATATCGATGCGGATTGGATATCACACGCTCTCCCTTTGACACCGTCGTTATCCCGGAGGCACTGCCCTGCGGAAGGAAGGCGATCGGTACGGCGGAGATGCCTGATTGTACCTTGGAGCTGTGCGTCATAAGGGAGTATGATGGGTATTATAGGGAGGACAGAGACGTATTCCGAAACGGCATCGTAACCCTTGGCGGGGAATATCCCATGGTGCGCCTGTCGCTCATCGGCTACGCGGAGAACGGAAATGTCATTGACCTCAACTGCGGTGAGCGGTTCGATGGCGATGTAAGCTATGAGAAGGACCTGATGGGCCCGATGATCTCGAATCTGCAAAAGGGGGAGGCGCGCTCTACCGCCCGCGCCCTCCACGATTCACTGATCAATACATGTACCTATGATCCGCTGACAGCCGCCGCCAGTTATTTTACCCCGAGCATGATAGAGGAAGCCGCGGCGGCTCAGAGAGAGGCCAAGGCAGCGTACGACACCAGGTACAATATCATGCTTGCCTCCGGCTATGGCGTATGCCAGGACTACGCCGACACGTACTTGGAGATGTGCCTGCGCTCGGGCATCCCGTGCAGATGTATCAGCGGGTATGGCAACGGCGGGGGGCACCTCTGGAACAAGGTCTATGTGGACGGACAGTGGCTGTATGTGGACTGCACCTGGGACGATCCATTGGGCCGGAAACCGTTCCTTGATCACGATTATTTCCTCATTGACGCCTTCCAGCTTGCGCAGGACCACAGCTGGGAGGAGGACGGGTTCTACTATTTTTCCTGACGGCGTCGCCGAACCGCAAGATCGCGCGGATCGGAAGGGCCCGATGGGGCGGGGGAGAGGGCGGCGCGCCGCCCGGTTCCACGCCCCTATATGAAAGCCGGCCGGCGCCGACCGGCTATTTAAAGCTTATGCCGGGGGCCCGAGGGGTGCCACCGGGGAGGGACAAGATATGGTCAAGATCGCGCCCAGCATTTTAGCCGCCGATTTCGTAAAACTCGGCGAGGATATCCGCAGCATCGAATCCGCCGATATGCTCCATTTTGACGTGATGGACGGGGTCTTCGTGCCCAATTTATCCTTCGGTCTGCCGGTCATCAAGTGCGTGCGGGCTTTTACCAAACTCCCGCTGGACGTGCATCTGATGATCACGCGGCCGATAAGCCTTGTGGAAAAATTTATCGACAAGGGCGCCGACACCGTCACCTTCCACCTGGAGGCCGACGAGCCGGAGAGGGTGCTGGAGGCGCTGAAGCTTATCCACGCCCGGGGAAAGAAGGCCGGCCTGTCCGTCAAGCCCGCCACGCCCGTGTCCATGCTGGAGCCCTACGCCGAGCTTCTCGACAACATCCTCATCATGTCCGTGGAGCCGGGCTTTGGCGGCCAGAGCTTCATGGACGGGTCCCTTCGGAAGATCGAGGAGGCCCGCGCCCTGGCCGACGCCGTGGGCCGGGGGTGCGAGGTGGAGGTGGACGGCGGCATCAACCGCCTGACGGCCCGCGCCTCAATAAGCGCGGGAGCCACTGTACTGGTCGCCGGGAGCGACGTCTTCAAGGCCGCCGACAGGGCCGCCGAGATCCGGGAATTGAGAGGTAACTGACATGAGCTTTTTCCCCTCCGCTCTGGACGAGCTGGTCGAAAAATTCGCCTCCCTGCCGGGGATCGGCCTCAAATCCGCCCAGCGGTTGGCCTTCCACATCCTGGCCCTTCCCGAGGAGGACGCCAGGAGCTTCGCCGCCGCCATTGTCAACGCCCGGGAGAACGTCCACACCTGCCCCATTTGCCAAAACCTCACCGACCGGGAGACGTGCGATATCTGCCGCTCCGACCTGCGGGACGGCTCCGTCATCTGCGTGGTGGCGAGCCCCAAGGACGTGGCGGCTATCGAGCGCGCCAATGAGTATAAGGGCCGCTATCACGTGCTCCACGGCGTCATTTCACCCCTCAACCGCATCGGGCCCGACGATATCCGCATCAAGGAGCTGGTCAGCCGCGTGGCGGACGGGGAGGTGCGGGAGGTCATCATGGCCATGAACCCGGACACGGAGGGGGAGACTACCGCCAAGTACATCTCCCGCCTTTTGAAGCCCTTCGGCGTGAAGGTCACGCGCCTTGCCTACGGCATCCCCGTGGGCGCGAGCCTGGAGTTTGCCGACGACGCCACGCTGATGCGCGCGCTGGAGGGGCGGCAAGAGATCTGAGGTCAAATTCTACAATTTTTTCTGATTTTCCCGCCGCTCATGCGGTATTTTGTCGCTTGCATTTTCTCCCCTCAGGGTGTAAACTGGGTTACCCTGAAGGGAGAGATTTTTTATGGTCATGCTCATCGAGCTCTCTATTGCTATGTTCGGCGGCCTTTTGATGTCCCGCCTTGCCAAAAAGCTGAACCTCCCCGCCGTGACGGCGTATCTGGTGGCCGGCGTCCTGCTGGGGCCCTTCTGCCTGGGGCTTTTGGGCGTCCGGGGCCTGGGCTTTACCACCATGGAGGAGGTCAAGACTCTGGACCTCATCTCCCAGGTGGCACTGGGCTTCATCGCCTTCACCATCGGCAACGAGTTCCGTCTGGACCAGCTCAAGCACATGGGCAAACAGGCCATCACCGTGGGCATTCTCCAGGCCGTTTTCACCACAGTGCTGGTGGACCTGGGTCTTGTGGCGCTCCACTTTATCAAGCCCAGCCTCATCTCTGTCTCCTCCGCCATTACTCTGGGCGCGATCGCCTCCGCCACGGCCCCGGCGGCCACGCTGATGGTGGTGCGCCAGTATAAGGCCAAGGGCCCGCTGACGAAGCTCCTGCTGCTGGTGGTGGCCATCGACGACGCGGTGGGTCTGGTGCTCTTCTCCGCCTCCTTCGGCGTCGCTCAGGCGCTGGAGGCCGGGGCCATGGATATCACGTCCATCCTTCTGGAGCCCGTCATCGAGATCGTCCTCTCGCTCCTTTTGGGCGGCGTCGCCGGGTGGCTCCTCCACCGGATCGAGAAATATTTCCACTCCCGCTCCAAGCGCCTCACCCTCTCCATCGCCTGTGTCTTCCTCACCGCCGGCCTGTCTATGGCGGAATTTGAGGTGGGCGGCGTGAAGATCGGCTTCAGCCTTCTGCTCGTGTGCATGATGGCCGGGACGGTCTTCTGCAACATCTGCGACTTCTCCCAGGAGCTCATGGGGCGTCTGGACGACTGGACCGCGCCGGTGTTTGTGCTCTTCTTCGTCCTCTCCGGCACGGAGCTGGATCTGGGTATACTCTCCAACCCGCTGGTCTTGCTGGTGGGTGTGGTATATATCATCCTGCGTTCGGCGGGCAAATATTTCGGCGCTTACTCCAGCTGCGCCATGACCCACTGCAACAAGGAGATCACCAAATACATCGGCATCACCCTTCTGCCTCAGGCCGGCGTGGCCCTGGGCATGGCCCTGACGGCCCAGCAGTTGTCCGACGGGTCCGTGGTCCGCAATGTGGTGCT
>CANQSD010000002.1 GCA_947626385.1 uncultured Oscillospiraceae bacterium
GCCAAACGCCCCGAAAACGCCGGCAAGACCATCGTGACCCTCCTCCCCGACACCGGCGACCGGTATCTGTCCACACCTCTATTTGAGTGAGCTGGCTTGAAAGGCCGCTTTGCGGCCTTCCAACGCCAAGGGGAAACGTGAGAAACCCCCGGCGTGAATTCTGCGGAATTCACGCCGGGGGTTTCTGCTGTCACGCTGCGGCCCCTGCGGGGAGGGTTCTCAATCGGGGGTGGTGCGATTTGTCAAAAATGTTCCGGTATCGCACCCGCCTCCCGTCACGGTTGCCCCTCCCTTTGGGAGGGGGTAGGGGGTGGGTGCGTTTTCAGAGCGGTGGGATAGTCGTCCCCACCCTGGCCGTCGCTTCGCTCGGCCACCCCTCCCGGAGGGAGGGGCTTTGGCAGGTGCGGATTATCCAAACCGCTCTATCATCCCACGCTCGCTACCCCCCTGCCCCCCTCCTACGAGGAGGGGGCGAAAAAGGTTGCGCCGCTATGCGGCGCAATTTTTTATAAAGGCGGCGCGAAGCGCCGCATCCTTATTCCCCCGACCCCTTTTTCGGAAAAAGGGGTGCCGCCGCAGCGGCGGGGTATTCGAGCCCGTGGATCGTCGCTGGGGCTTTCGATGAACGGATTGCAGAACCACCCCGGCGCTTCGCGCCACCCCTCCGTAGGAGGGGCAAAAGAGGTTGCGATAACGGAACGGTTCGAAAAAACGCACCTACCCCCCGTCTCAGGGCCCCCTCCTCGTAGGAGGGGGGCAGGGGGGCAGCGAGGCCGAAGTCTTCCGACCGCTCCCGACACCCCGCGCCCCCGTTATCCCACATTCTCCCTGATCCTTCCCGTCCTGTACGCCGCGACCAGGAGCTTGAGGTCCTCGATGAGGGCCCGCTTTTCCTTTCCCTCGTCGGTGTCCTCCACCAGGAGGCGGTGGGGGGCGGTGTAGATGTACTCGCTGGAGGAGGCAATGTCCTCGTCGGCGCTCACGGCCTTTTCGGCGCTCTCAAAGGGCTGGTGGGTGCGCAATGTCAGGCCCCGGGAGTTGTAGACCAGGGTGTACCCGGCGATGCCCGTCTTCTCGTGGTAGGCCCGGCAGAAGCCGCCGTCTATCACGATGAGCTTTCCGCCGCCCTTCACCGGGCTTTCGCCCTCCACGGCCCGGACGGGGACGTGGCCGTTGATGATGTGGGTGCCCTCGCCCTCCAGTCCGAACTCCCGGAGGATCTGATCGGCCGTCTCCGGCCGCGCGATCAGCGTATAATAGGGATTTTTGACCTCCTTATGCGTCTCCTCCTGGGCGATATAGAGCCGCTCGAAGGTGGTCATGGCGCTGCGTCCGTAGATGGGGCTCAGCCGTCCGCACCAGAGGTACCAGAGGAAATCCTGCCCCGCGACCCTCTCGGGACTGCCCTCCGGGGCGAAGTACCCCTGCCGCGCCCGCCGGTCGCAGTAGTCAAAGAGCGCTCTCCCGGCGTACTCCCGGCCCTCGAAGGTCTCCTTCGCGAACGCCCCGTCCTCGGTCATGGGCACCGCCCCGTGGTAGAGGAGGTTCCCGTTGGTCACCTTGTAGACCGACCCCACGGAGTAGAGGAATTGCACGTGCTTCTGCAAAAGCTTGCTGTGCCGGAACCCCCGGACAAGGTCCCGCAAAACCTCCCGCTCGCCGTCGGTGAAGGCCGCGGGGTCTGCCGGGTCCACCGTGGGGAAATCCCGGTCCAGCAGGGGATAGACCGCCCCGCCGCACCGCACCGTGCCGGCTTGGAAGTCGATTTGGTTAACATAATCTCTGCCCCGCATCTGAAAATCCGGGTTCCGGGCGATGACCTCCGCCTCCGCCTTCAGGAGCATGACGGTGACGGCCTTGTGCATCCGCGCCACCCGCCGGAGCTTCTCCTGCGTGGTGGGCCGCCGCCCGTCCTCCTTGGGCATCCAGCGGCTGACGTCGGAGCCGCCGTAGATCTCCTGAGCCAGGTGGTCCAGCTCCCGGAGGGTGATGCCGTAGCCGTGCTCCAGGGTGTCCGTGTTGTTGTAGGCAAAGGTGGTCTTCAGCACCGTCAGCACGCACACGGGGCTTCCCGCGGCCGCGCCCATCCAGACCACGTCGTGGTTGCCCCACTGGATGTCCACGTCGTGGTGCTCGATGAGCCGCTCCAGGATGAGGTCCGGTCGCGGTCCCCGGTCGAAGAGGTCCCCCACGATGTGAAGCCTGTCCACCGCCAGCCGCTTGATGAGCTCGCAAAAGCGGAGGATATAGGCGTCCGCCCGGTGGTAGGCGATGATGGAATCCACGATCGTTTCGTAGTAGAGCTTCTTGTTGTGGTCCTCAAAATGGGCGTGGAGAAGCTCGTCCAGCACATAGGCGCAGCTTTGGGGCAGGCATTTGCGCACATGGGCGCGGGTGTGCTTGGAGGAGACGAACCGGCACAGCGTCATGAGCTCCATGAGCGTCCGCTGATACCAGCTCCTGAGGTCCGTCTGGGCCAGTTTGAGGGCAGGGAGCTTTTTTTCCGGGTAGTAGATGAGGGTGGCAAGGTCCGCCCGCTCCGAGGCCGGCAGCTCCTCCCCGAACACCGTGTCGATCTTCTCCCGGATGTACCCGGAGGCGTTGTTAAGGATGTGGATGAACGCCTCGTTCTCCCCGTGAAGGTCGGACATGAAGTGCTCCGTCCCCTTGGGGAGCTTCAGCACCGCCTCGATGCGGATGATCTCGCTGGCGGCGGAGGCGATGGTGGGGAAGCGCTGGGCGAGGCTCTGGAGATAGCGAAGCTCCTGACTTGTTTCCGGCATACGATCCGCTCCTTTTTCTATTTTACAAGTATTATATATGTTTTTTTCCAAAAACACAACCGCTTGACAGCCCCTTTGCGCCGGATTACAATGGAGAAAATGGAAAAGGGGGCGCTTTGATGCAGAGATTCGATTTCAACACCGGCTGGACCTTCCGAAAGGAGGGCGCCGCGCCTGTGCCCGTCCTCCTGCCCCACGACGCCATGCAGACGGAGGTCCGCCGGCCAGACGGCCCCGGCGGCCCCGGCAACGCCTGGTTTGAGGGCGGCGTCTACCTCTACGAAAAGACCTTCACGGCCCCGGAGAGCTGGCGGCGCAAGTCCGTGCTCTTCGAGTTTGAGGCCGCCTGCCCCATGGCGGAGGTCTTCTTAAACGGTAAGCGTGTGGGCGGGTGCGCTTACGGGTACAGCCAGTTCCTCATCCCCGGCGACGGCGTGAGGCCGGGGGAGGAGAACACCCTGCTCGTCCGGGTGGACGGCACGGGTCTTCCCAACTCCCGCTTCTACTCCGGCGCGGGCCTCCACCGCCCCGTCTTCCTCTGGGTGGGGGAGCGGGAGCACATCGGGCCCTATGACCTGAAGGTCAGGACCCTCTCCCACGACCCCGCCGTCATCGAGGTCACCGCGGGCCGGTGGGCCCACATCGACATTCTGGACGGCGATACCCCCGTGGCCTCCGGGGAGGGGGAGCGCGTGACCCTTTCCGTCCCCGGCGCGAAGCTCTGGAGCGACGAGACGCCGTACCTTTACACCTGCCGCGCCGTCCTTAAAAGCGGCGACACCGCCGCCGTCCCCTTCGGCATCCGCGCCCTCGCCTGGGACAGTACCGGCTTTCGCGTCAACGGCCGGACGGTCAAGCTCCGGGGCGGGTGCGTCCACCACGACAACGGCATCCTGGGCGCGCGCAGCTTCCCGGAGGCGGAGTGGCGGCGTGTCCGGCGTCTCAAGGCCGCCGGCTTTAACGCCATCCGCTCCACCCACTACCCGGCGTCCAAAAGCATGCTGGACGCCTGCGACGCCCTGGGCGTCTACGTCATGGACGAGGCGTGGGATATGTGGTACCGCCATAAGACCCCCTTCGACTATGCCGACCGGTTCGGGGAGAACTGGCGGCGGGACCTCACGGCCATGGTAGACAAGGACTACGACCACCCCAGCGTGGTGATGTGGTCCATCGGCAACGAGGTCTCCGAGCCGGGGGAGGAGCGGGGCCTTCGGCTGGCCCGTGCCCTGACGGACGCCCTCCACGAGCTGGACCCTGACCGCCCCGTCACCACCGGGGCCAACTACCCCATCCTCCTGGGCTCCTGGCGGCGCGCCCACGGCGTGCCCGACCCCTGGGAGGAGTCGCCCGTCACCGACAGCGCCTCCTTCAACGCCCTGATGGCGCGGCAGTTCCACGGGATGCTGGACGTGTCCGCAAGCGACGAGGCCGACCGGGCCGTCTCGCCCTACCTGGACATCGTGGACATCGCCGGCTACAACTACGCCTCCCCCCGCTACGCCCCGGACGGGGCGCTCCACCCCGGCCGGGTCATCGTGGGGAGCGAGACCTTCCCCTGGATGCTGGCGGAGAATTGGGCGGCGGTGGAGAAGTATCCCTACCTCATCGGGGACTTCATGTGGACGGCCTGGGACTACCTGGGCGAGACGGGCCTGGCGGCCTGGAGCGATTCCCCGGACGCCATGGCCTTCGCCAAGCCCTACCCCTGGCTCCTGGCGGACTCCGGGGCCTTCGACATCCTGGGCGACGACAACGCCGAGGGCGGCCTTGCCATGACGGTCTGGGGCGTTCGCGAGACGCCCTACATCGCCTCCACGCCTCCGAGGCCCGCAAATACCCCTCTCTATAAGGGCCCCTGGCGGGGGTCGGAGGGGGTTCCGACGTGGTCCTGGCGGGGGTCGGAGGGGGTTCCGACAAGGGTCGAAGTATGCTCCCGGGCCCCTCGGATCGCCCTATATTTGAACGGTGAGCCCATTGGCGCCGCCCCCACCAAAAACTGCGCGGCCGCCTTCGACCTCCCCTATACCCCCGGCACCCTCCGGGCCGTGGCGGAGGACGGGGCGGGCAATCCAATCGCCGAATCGTCCATCACCTCCGCTGCCGGTAAGCTCCACATCGCCCTGCGCCCGGAGAGCGAGGCCGTGGCGGGAAAGCTCCAATTCATCCGTGTGGACATGGTGGGCGAAAACGGCGTCACAGAGGCCGGCGCGGACCGTCTCCTGCGCGTCACCGTCACCGGCGGGACGCTCCTGGCCTTCGGCAGCGCCGCCCCAAGAACTTCCTCAAATTTCCTCTCCGGGACCTACGAGACTTACCGCGGCAAGGCCCTCGCGGCGGTGATCCCCGATGGGGGAGAGATGACTCTTCGCGTCCAGGGCGAGGGCCTGGAGGCGGCGGAGCTGCGTGTGAGGTGCCGGATATGACAAAACTGTAACCAAAAATGGATTCCAATTGTAAAATATTTCTGCTATACTGTACGCACAGAGAGGGGGGCACGGCGTGAACGGAGAGCTTTTTGGATTGGCCGTCCAAGGCCTGAGGCGGAAAAAGCGCAGCAGCCTGCTGCTGTTTCTGGTGCTGTTTTTGTCCTTCACCTTCGCCATCGTATCGCTGAACGTGACGGGGAGCATCCGGGCCACCAACGAGGAGTACCTGCGGGAAACCTACGGCGATTGGTACGCCGCCATCCCCGCTGGCATAGACGGTGACGAGGATTGGCTGCGGGAGCGGGATTGGCTGGACGGGCTGGGCGTCTGCCGGAGCTTCGGGGAGATCGCCGCCGTTGCCGGCGGGAGCCGGAGCATCGGTACCATGGACGGGGCGTTCCTGGAGATGGGGCGGATCGGCCTCCGGGCGGGCCGGTTCCCGGAGAAGGCCGGGGAAATCGCCATGGAGGCCGACCTGCTCAGCGCCCTGGGATACGACTACACCCTGGGACAGGAGCTGACCTTTACCGTCTCCGTCCCCGCCGTCGGGTACATGACGCGGACCGGGGTGAGCGGGACGGAGGCCGTGGACTTCTCCGTCCCGGCGGAGCGGACCTATACGCTGGTGGGAGTCCTGCGGGAGTATTCCGACCTGTGGGTGCGCGACCGCAACGCCGGCGGCCTGCCCCTGAACAGCGCCATGATCCTCCCGGAGGACGCACAGGCCCTGCGCCAGGCGGCGCGGGAAAGCTTCCCGGAGCTTCTGAAGGAGGAGGCGGAGACGGGCTTGAGCGCGCTGGAGCTGAAGCCCACTGTGCCCCAATACCACCTGACGGTCCTGCCCGGCGCGGAGGAGCGGGCGCGGCAGGAGCTGACCGCCTATCTGTCCGGCGAGCGGGGGACCGCCGCCGCTGACCGCACCCCCTGTGTTAACTCGCCGGTCTACGGCGGCGGGGAGGAGCCGGGGCGGACCGGCGACACCTTTTACGCCGGGGTGATCCTGGCCATGACGGTGCTGGCGGTGATCTGCATCTATGCCGTCCGGCTCCGGGACGAGGCCCGGCAGCTTGCCATTTTCCGCTCCATCGGTATCACCAAAGGGCAGCTGTGCCTGATGCTGCTGTATGAGACGCTGTGCCTGGGCGTGCCCGCCCTTGTGTTGGGGGCAGCCGGAGGGCTGGCGGGTACGTGGCTGGTGCTTCGGCTGGCGGTTGTCTCCGGCTCGGCCCCCATCCGGGTGGCGTTTCCGGCGGGACCTCTGGCCGCGGCGGCGGGGCTGTGGCTGCTGGGCGTTGCCGCGGCGCGGCTGGCGGTGTTTTTGGCGGCCTTGCGGACGCCCCTCACCGGGCGGCTCGCCATGGGCCGAAAGCAGGCCCGGCGGAACCGCCTTTTGCGGCAGGGCCTGACCGTCGTTCTGACCGCCCTTTTGGGCGCGGCGGTGATCTTTACCGCGCTGGAAGCCCTCGCCCCGCGCTCTATGATGGATACCTGGGACAGCTACCCGGACTACACGGTATCCGGCGGCCCTGAGACGATACGGGAAGCCGGCTTCAGGGAGGAGCTGGAGCGGGCCGCCGGCACCGTTCGGCAGATCCCCGGCGTGAAGGCTGCCTGGGTGTACGAAGAGCTTGAGATGGAGCTGACCTTTGACGGCATGGAGGATGTGGAGCTCGCCAACGACTATCGGGACGGGAAAAAGGGCATGGTCTGGAGCTTTACGCATCCGAAGGAATCGACGGTGATCCATCTCCTTGTGATCCGCCGGGGAGACTGGACGGGCACCGTCGACCTTGAGGCCGCCGGTGTGGATAAGGACCGCTTTGACGCGGGGGAAGCGGTGCTGGTCAGCTTCCCCGTGACGCAAGGTCGAGACGGATTCCTTGTGAGCGCGAGGCAGACCGCCAAGACATACAGGACCTGCGGCATTTCGGCGGGGGATACGATCCATGTGGCTCTGGCCCGCGCCGGCGTGGAGGCCGACGCGGAGGTGGGCGGTATCCAAATGATGACGCCGTCCATGCCCAACAGGATGCTGTCGTCCATGGTCTCCCCCTACACCGTCATCTGCTCCGAGGCGTTCCTTGAGAAGCTGGAGGATCAGCTGGCGCCCGGAGAGACGTTTGCCCAATATTACCGGGCCGACGATGCCAACGGCGTCTATTACGGCAGTGACGGGCCCTATGGCTATGAGCGGATCTATGTGGACGCGGACCGGAACGCGGACCATCTCTCCACCGACGCTGCGCTGGCGGGGCTTTGCGTCCGGGAGGGCTTCCGCCTCTCCAACGACCGGGAGGAATACCACGCCCATGTCCAGGAGTATCTGCAAAGGCTGATCCTGCTGTTCACCGGCGGCGGCTGCGCCGTGCTGGTGCTGCTGCTGATTTTGTGGAATTCCCTGGCTATGGAGGCGGAGGAGCGGCGGCACGACTGCGGCGTATTGCAGGCCATCGGCCTGTCCCGGCGGCAGCTGAGCCTGCAGCTGACGGGGACCGCGCTGGGCCGGGGGCTTCTGGCGGTGGCGCTGGGGTGGCTCGGCTGGCTGGGCGCGGCGGCGTACAGCGCGGCCTCCAGGCACGCCAAGCTCCTTCTTCAGTACGCGGACGCGCCGGAGGACCGGCCCAACGGCGTGCCGTCCGTGTGGGAGCTGTTCCGGGAGGATGTGCTCGGGGCGCTGACCATCTACGGCCGCCCCGCCATGATCGCGCTGTTGACCGGGGTCATCCTGGCGGCGGTGCTGGCGCTTTCCTGGTTTGCCCAGCGGCGGCTGTTCCGGGACGATCTGATGGAAAAGCTGAGAGACGAACACTGAGGAGGGCCTAACTATGGAGATTATTTTGTCGGCAAAGGACATCTATAAGACCTACAAAACCGCCTCCGGGGAGGTCCACGCCCTCAACGGAGTGAGCGCCGATTTTGAAAAGGGGCTGTTCTACGCTGTCATCGGGCGCAGCGGGTCGGGTAAGTCCACCCTGCTTCACATCCTCAGCGGCCTGGACCGGCCCACCGGCGGTTCCGTCACCGTGGCGGGGACCGACCTCAGCTCCTACTCCGACGGGAGGATGGCTGTTTTCCGCCGGCGGCACATGGGCTTCGTGTTCCAGCAGTTCAACCTGCTGGACGACTACAACGTGCTCGCCAACATCACCATGCCGCTGAAGCTGGACGGGCGGAAGGCCGACCCACAGTTTTTGAAGGAGGTGACGGAGCTGCTGGGGCTGGCGGATAAGCTGAAAAAGTACCCCTCGGAGCTGTCCGGCGGGGAACAGCAGCGGTGCGCCATTGCCCGGTCGGTGCTGGCCAAGCCCCAACTGATCTTTGCTGACGAGCCCACCGGCAACCTGGACAAGCGGGTGGGGGAGGAGACCGTGGCCCTCCTCCGGGAGTCCGCCCGGCGGTTCGGCCAGACGCTGATCGTGGTGACCCACGATTCGGACATCGCCCGGCGGGCGGACCACGTCATCCACATCGAGGACGGAAGGGTCGTCTGAGTTTCGCTCGACTGTGCGCCTGTGCGCGGTTGCGAGACGGGAACGGTTTCGAAAATTCGTACCTGCCTCTGATACGGCTGCCCCTCCCCTTGGGAGGGGGCAGGGGGTGGGTACGAGTTTCCACGCGGTCCGATAGACGTCCCCACCCTGCCCATCGCTCCGCTCGGGATCGTCGTCGCTGATGCCGCTTTGCTTCGGGCTTCCTTCGGTCGCCCTCAGGCGCCTGCATCGCTCCTCCTCTCCCCAGCGGGCTTTGCCCGCCGGGGACCCCGGAGGGAGGGGCTTTGGCGGGTGCGGATTATCGAAACCGCTCTGTCGTCCAAGCATTCGCTTCCCCCCTGCCCCCCTCCTACGAGGAGGGGGCTTAAAAAGGATGCGCCGCTTTGCGGCGCAATTTTTTATAAAGGCGGCGCGTAGCGCCGCAACCTTATTCCTCTGACCCCTGTTTCGGAAAAAGGGGTGGCCCCGCAGGGCCGGGGTATTCGAGCTCGTTGAGCGTAACTGGGGCTTTCAATAATCGGATTGCAGCACCACCCCGGCCTCGCTTCGCTCGGCCACCCCTCCGTAGGAGGGGCAAAACCCTTCCGCCTCGCTGCGCTCGGCACCTCCCCCACGGGGGAGGTTATTAAGCTCCCCCGTGGGGGAGCTGGCACGGCCGCAGGCCGTGACTGAGGGGTTCCCCCTCCTAGGTCGGGGACAGCCGCGAAGCGGCCGGGGTGGTTCGTGTGGCGGCGGGGGCGGGTGGGTGGGAATATAATTCTGCGGCGAAGCCGCAAACCTTTTTCCCGCCGCCATACCCCCGCCGCGGTGTAAAAGAATTGTGAACAGAGGGATTTTCAGGTTCATTTCAGTTTTCTGGAGTAGTATAATGGGCGGGAGGTGACGGGTGTGAAGATTTTGATCATTGAGGACGAGAAGCTGCTCGCCGATTCCCTGGCGGCGCTGTTGAAGGACCGGGGGTTTGAGGCGGAGGCGGTGTATGACGGGGAGACGGGGGCGGAGTACGCCATGCTTGGGGTGTACGACCTCCTCATTCTTGACGTGATGATGCCCGGGATGAACGGGCTGGAGGTGGCGCGGGCGGTGCGGGCGCGGAGGAACGCGACGCCCATTTTGATGCTCACGGCGCGCAGCGGCCTGGAGGACCGGATCGCGGGGCTCAACGCCGGGGCGGACTACTACCTCACCAAGCCCTTTGACAGCCGGGAGCTGCTGGCGTGCGTCAACGCCCTCCTGCGGCGGCAGGGGAACGAGGTGGACGAGCTGCGGGCCGGGAATACGGTACTGGACCTGGATTCGGCCACGCTCATCTGCGGGGAGCGGCAGATGCGCCTCTCGGCGCGGGAGTTTGACGTGATGCGGGCCCTCATGCAGGCGGGGGAGCGGAATCTGTCCAAGGAGACGATTTTGGCGCGTGTCTGGGGGTACGACTCCAACGCCGTGGAGAACCACGTGGAGGTCTATGTGGGCTTTCTCCGGAAGAAGCTGGCGGCCATCGGGTCCGATGTGGAGATCGTCTCCGCGCGGCGGCTGGGGTACCATCTGGAGGTGAGGGCATGATAAAAAGGCTGAAGCTCACCTTCATCGGCATCAACATGGGGCTGGTGCTGGTGGTGCTCCTTTTGATGTTCGCCCTGGTGTACGGCATCACCGGGCGGGATCTTGAGCGGGAGAGCATGAGGGTGCTGGAGACGGTGGCGAAGGACCCCTCTCAGATGTTTCGCCCCGGCGAGGCGGACAGCGAGGTCCAGATCCCCTACTTCGTGATCCAGATGGACGCCGCCGGGGAGCCGGTGGCCGCGGGGGGATACTTCGATCTCTCCGACCAGGACAAGCTCCTGGAGATCCTGGAGGAGGCCCTTGAGGACGGGCAGGAGACGGGGGTTTTGGAGGCATACGGCCTTCGGTATCTGGCCTCCGAGAGCCGCCTGGGGCCCTGCGTGGTATTCGCGGATATGTCCAGCGAGCGGGCGACGCTCCAGAATCTGGTGCGGGCGTGTCTGGGCATCGGGCTCGTGAGCCTGGCGGCGTTTTTCCTCATCAGCGTCTATCTGGCCCGGTGGGCCGTGCGGCCGGTGGAGCGGGCCTGGGAGCAGCAGCGCCGGTTCGTGGCCGACGCCTCCCATGAGCTCAAGACGCCGCTGACGGTGATCACCACCAACGCCGAGCTCCTGGCCGCCGCCCCGGAGGACGGCGCCGCGTCGGCCCGGTACGCCGGAAACATCCTCACCATGGCCCGCCAGATGCGGGGGTTGGTGGGGGGACTTCTGGAGCTGGCCAGAGTGGAAAACGGCGCGGCGGGGAAGGGGATGGAGCGGCTGAATTTCACCGCCCTTGTGGAGGACGCGGCATTGCCCTTCGAGCCGGTGTTCTTCGAGCGGGGGCTGACGCTGGAAAGCTATACCGAGCCGGACCTTTTCGTCCGGGGCAGCGCCGACCACCTCCGGCAGGCGCCGGAGGTCCTGCTGGACAACGCCCTCAAGTATTCCACATCCCCCGGCAAGGTCTCGCTGACCCTGCGCCGCCGGGGGCGTCACGCGCTCCTTTCCGTGGCCTCGCCGGGGGAGGGGCTGAGCCGGGAGGAGCTCACGGACATCTTCAAGCGCTTCTACCGCGCCGACAAGGCAAGGAAGATGAACGAGAGCTACGGCATGGGCCTGTCCATTGCCGCCGGTATCGTGGAGGCCCACGGCGGGCGCATCTGGGCCCAGTCCCAGGGCGGGTACAACACCTTCTTCGTGGAGCTGCCACTGGTCAAATAGGGACGCGCGGTTCATCAAAAAAGCACAAATCGTTCAAAAAATGTTCACGGGTCTTTCAGGGTCCTTTCAGGTTCGGGGAATATAGTAAGAGCATCAAGAGGCCAAGACCTGAAAGGAGTAATTCCCATGGATGACATGAACAATTTTAATGAGATGAACGAGATGAACGAGATGAGCGGGCCCGTCGCCCCCGCACCTGCAAAGCCCCGGAGGAAGGGCAAAAAGGTCCTCAAGGGCGTGGCCCTGGTGCTGGCGGCGGCCATCGTCGCGGGCGCGGCCGGCTTCGGCGGGGCGGCGCTCTACCGGGTCGCCTTCCCGGTCGCGACGCCGGAGGCCCAGGTTCCCGACAGGAGCGGGGCACCCGGTGAGGCGGGCACGACGGACGAGACGGACAAACCGGACAAGACCGACGAGACGGAGGACAGGGACGATGAGAGCGGACGCCATACGCTCCTCACCTCCGGCGCGCCCCTCAGCGCCGCCGGCGCGGCGGTGAGCCCCGAGGAGCTCTATGAGGCGGTGCTGCCCTCCTGCGTGGGCATTACGGTGTCCACCACGGTGAACATCTGGGGCCAGACCACCACCTCCGCCGCCTCCGGCTCCGGCTTCATCCTCACCGCCGACGGGTACATCGCCACCAACTACCACGTCATCGAGGACGCCAGGAGCGGCGCGGACATCGCCGTGACCCTCTCCGACGGCACCAGGTATACCGCCAAGCTGGTGGGCGGCGACGAGGGACACGACGTGGCCGTGGTCAAGATCGACGCCGAGGGCCTGACCCCCGCCGTCATCGGCGACAGCGGCTCCCTGCGGGTGGCCCAGTGGGTCTGCACCGTGGGCAATCCCCTGGGCGAGTTGACCTTCTCCTTCTCCGACGGGCGCGTCTCGGCGCTGGACCGGATCATCTCCACCGACAACTCCGAGAGCATGAATATGCTCCAGACCAACTGCGCCATCAACCCCGGCAACTCCGGCGGGCCGCTCTTTGACGAGCAGGGGCGCGTGGTGGGCATCGTCACCGCCAAGTACACCAGGGCGTCCACCGATGTCAGCGCCGAGGGGCTGGGCTTCGCCATCCCCATCGACGACGTGAAAAGTATTCTCACCGACCTTATGGATCACGGCGGATTTGCCGGAAAGCCCCTCCTCGGCGTCACCGCCAGCACGGTCACCGAAACCATGCAGCGCTACGGCCTGCCCGCCGGCGCGGCGGTGGAGTCGGTGAACGAAGGCTCCTGCGCTGAGAAGGCGGGGCTTCAGGAGGGGGACATCATCACCGCCCTGGACGGCAAGGCCGTCGCCTCCCATACGGAGCTCGCCGCCGCCATCGCCGCCCACCGCGCCGGGGACACCGTCACCCTCACCGTCTACCGCCAGGGCCGCACCCTCACCCTCACCGCCACCCTAGACGAGCAGACGGACGCCGCCGAGACGCCACAGCAGCAGACCCCGGAGGTCCAGATCCCGTCAAACTGGCCGTTCGGGTACGGAAACTGGGCGTAAAGAGCGGGAATGAATTGAAAAAAGCACCGAAAAGAGGAACTTTTCGGTGCTTTTGCGTGTTAAAGCAGGGTCTACATGGCCTGAAAGGGGGTTATGGCAGGAGCGTTTTGTCGGGGCAGCGCCGTCATTCAACGCTCGCTGCCCCCCTGCCCCCCCTCCTACGAGGAGGGGGCGAAAAAGGTTGCGCCGGAGGCGCAATTGAATATAAACGTGGCGCGAAGCGGCGCAACCTTTTTGGGGCTCCCCTTCGTAAGGGGAGCTGTCGAGCGAAGCGAGACTGAGGGATCGAGGGTTGCGGTTTCTGAGATGTTCCGTCAAATCGCGCCGAAGGCGCAAACCTTTACCGCCGCCGCGATTCTCAGGCGGTGCCATTACTTTGTCTCGTATGTATGCGCCTCCAGGAAGGCAAGGACCTGGTTGACGGCGGTGGTGAGGGCGGCACCGCCGAAGCCGTGGCCGGCGCCGGGGATGACGGTGAGGTCCACGCGGTCGGCGCCGTAGGCCGCCACGGCGTTATCGATGTACTTGCGGGCCACCAGCGCGTCCTTGTCGCCCCAGACGATGCAGACGTCGCCGGGATAGCCGCCGATGACGGCGAAGGGGTCCAGGTCCCGGATGGAGCTGATGAACTCCGCGCCGATGGAGTAGCCCATGAGGGGAGTGTTCCGGATGGGGGCGGAGCGCCAGTCGTCGGGGATGTTGAAGGCGGGGAAGTAGAGGGCCAGTGCCGCGATCTCATCCCGGATGTCCTCGTCCGCCGCCGTGAGGGCCGCGATGAAGCCGCCCTGACTGCCGCCGAAGAGGAAGATTTGGGTGGGGTCCACGTTGGGAAGCTTCTTCACGTCCGCGATGGCGGCCCGCAGGTCCTCCTTCATGGTGGTGGGGGAGTAGTCCGCCGCCGTGCGACCGGTGCTCCGGCCGTTCGCCTGCGCCCCGCAGAAGTCAAAGGCATAGCAGACGTAGCCCCGGGCGGCCCAGGTCCGGAACTCCGTGGGGAAGTCCGTGTTGTGGCCGTTGAAGCCGTGGCACAGGATGACGGCGGGGAATTTTCCTTCCTCCTTGGGGGCGGCCATGGTCCCGAAGAGGGTGACAGAGCGGCCCTGGGTGTCGGTGTAGCTGACGGTGTGCTCGCTGCGCTCCACCACATAGCGCACGTCGGCGGGAAGCTCCCGCGGCTTTCTTCCCTTCATGTCGGTGTCCTCCTTTTTGGCGCATCCGGCCAAAAGTCCCGCCGCCAGGGCGAGGGCCAGGAGCGCGCGGACGGTTTTCTTCAGGTTCATGTGTTATTCTCCCTTCAAATTTCTCGTGACCTTCGAAAGCATCTCCAGAAGCGTCTGACGCTCCTGGGCGGAAAACCCCCGAAAGCCCAGCTCCTCCATGGATTCCACGGCCTCCTCCAGCGTGTCCGCCGTCCGGCGGCCCTCGTCGGTGAGAGTGACGAACAGGGCGGATTTGCCCGACAGCGTGGCCTGACGCTCCCGGCGAATGAGGCCCCGGTCCTCGCAGGAGCGCAGGAGCACCGTCAGCGTCGATTCCCGGACGCCGCAAAGCCTCGCCAGCTCCTTCTGCATGAGCCCGTCCCCCCGGCGGAGGATGTAGAGGATCTTGGGCTGTCCCTCCGTGAGCCCCATCCGGGCAAACGCCCGCCGGCTCACCTCCCCGTGAGCGGCGGAGGCCCCCATCAGCGCCAGAAAAAGCTTGTCGTACATGACCGTGCCCTCGCTTATGAGAAGACTAATTAGGAATCCAAGAAAAAGCATACCATACGCCGCCCCGGCTGTCAATCCCTGGCGGAAAATTTCCGGCGATCCCGGATCGGCGGGGCGAAAAACTTGCTTTATGGGCGCCGGCGTGGTAAAATGGCGGCATAGGGGGCGGTGCGTGTGAGAAAGCCGGGAAAGGACGATTGCCTCCGCCTGCTCCAAGGTAAGCGGGAGGAGCTTTTGGCGCATGGCGCGGACAGGCTCCCCCAGAGGGCGGACTTTGAAAACGACGAGGTCGTGGCCATCAAGGCGTTTTTAGGGCCGTGGCCGAGAGCCTTGGAGGCGGCGGGGCTCAAGGAGCCCCGGAGCGAGGACAGATTAGAGAAAAACCGGGAAAAGCGCCGCCGCGCGAGACGCCGCGCCCGCAAGGCGCGCCAAAGCGAGGGCGCATCGGAGGCGGATGGAGATGTGTGAGGAGCGCGATCTTTTGGCGCTCATCGAGAGCGTGAGGCCCCTGGACGGGGACGCCATGGAGAGGGCGCGGCGGCGGCAGGCGGAGCTTGCCAAGCCGCCGGGAAGCCTGGGGCGGCTGGAGGAGCTGTCCGTACAGCTGGCCGGCATCACCGGGCGGGTGTGCGATACGTTGGAGAAAAAGGTCCTGCTGGTCTTCTGCGCCGACAACGGCGTGGTGGAGGAGGGCGTCGCGGTGGCCCCCCAGTCGGTGACGGCGGCGCAGACGGTGAACCTCGTCCGGCATCGGACAGGCGCTTCGGTGCTGGCCCGCCGGTTCGGCGTGGAGCTCTGCGTCTGCGACGTGGGGGTGAACGCGGCGCTTTCGGACGGGCGTATTTTAAATAGGAAAATCGCCTTTGGGACGGCCAACATCGCCAAAGGCCCGGCCATGAGCCGGGAGGACGCGGTACGGGCCATATGGGCCGGCGTTGACACGGCGGAGGAGGCCATTCAAGAGGGCGCGGCGGTCCTGGGCGTGGGGGAGATGGGCATCGGCAACACCACCACATCCTCTGCCGTACTGGCGGCGCTGACCGGGGCAAGCGTCCCGGCTGTCACGGGCCGGGGCGGCGGGCTCACGGATGAGGGGCTTTGCCGGAAGGTCGCGGTTATCGAGCGGGCGCTTGCGGTGAACGCGCCGGACGGGGCC
Organism: uncultured Oscillospiraceae bacterium; assembly: GCA_947626385.1. Taxonomy (GTDB): domain Bacteria; phylum Bacillota; class Clostridia; order Oscillospirales; family Oscillospiraceae; genus RUG626. The sequence goes on from CANQSD010000002.1 coordinate 15,837, forward strand.
GACCCTGTCGACGTGCTGGCGAAGGTGGGGGGCCTGGACATCTGCGCCATGTGCGGGGCGTTTTTGCTGGCCGCGTCCCGGCGGGTCCCGGCGGTGATCGACGGGTTTATCTGCGCCGTGGCGGCGCTGTGCGCCGTGCGGCTTTGCCCGGAAGTGAGGGGCTTTCTCATCCCCTCCCACGCTTCCCGGGAGCCGGGGTACCGCGTCGCTATGGAGACGCTGGGCCTGGAGCCGCTTTTCGACCTGCGGATGCGTCTGGGGGAGGGCAGCGGGTGCCCCATCGCCATGATGATGCTGGACGCCGCCGCGGCGGTGATGCGGGACATGGCTACCTTCGCAGAGGCGGGCATCGACGATCAGTATCTGGACAGCGTCCGGGGGGAGGGCGTATGACGGTTTTCATTTCCGGCGGGGCCAAGAGCGGCAAGTCCTCCCTGGCCCAGCGGTGCGCCTTGCGCCTGGCCGGCGGGGGGAAGCGGTACTATGTGGCCACCATGCTCCCCTCGGACGACGAGGACCGGGCCCGCATCCGCCGGCACGTGGCCGACCGGGCGGGGATGGGCTTTGAGACGCTGGAGGTCCCGCGGCGGGCGGAGGACTGTCTGTCTCTGGGCGACCCTGCGGGGACCTTTCTGGTGGACAGCGTGACGGCGCTGCTACTCAATGAGATGTATCCCGCCGGGACCGCTGAGGCCGACCCCGACGCGGCAAAGCGCTGCGCGGAGGGGCTTTTGAAGGTCGCGAAGGGCGCGGGGAACGCGGTGTTCGTCTCCGACTACATCTACTCCGACGCCGTCCGATACGACGCGTTTACCGAACGCTACCGCGCGGACCTGGCCTCCGTCGACCGGGCGCTGGCGGCGGCGTGCGATACGGTCCTGGAGCTTTGCGCCGGGTGCGTCACGGTCCACAAGGGGGTGTGGGAAGGGTGAAAAAGGCTTTTCGGGCGCTTTTGATGTGCCTTTCCATGTTCACCGCCATCCCCGTCCCCGGCAAGGTGTGGGACGAGGAGGCGCGGCCCCTGATGACGCTGTTTTTGCCCCTGGTGGGGGCCCTGGTGGGCGGACTTTGGACGGCGCTGGCGGTTCTTTTGCGGCTTTGGGAGCCTCCACGGCTTGTGGCGGGGGCGGCGCTGTGCGCGTTTCCCTTCCTCATCACCGGGGGCATCCACTTTGACGGGTATCTGGACGTGACAGACGCGGTGAAGTCCTGGCGAGACGTGGAGGAGCGGCGGCGCATTTTGAAGGACCCGCACGTGGGGTCCTTCGCCGTGCTGGCGGGGGTTCTGCTTGTGACAGCGCAGTTTGCCCTTTTTGCCTCGGTGAAGGAGGACGCCGAGCTTTTGGCCCTCCTGCTCATTCCCACGGTCTCCCGCACGGCGGCGGGGCTGGCGGTGACGGTCCTGCGGCCCATGGCGGTGAGCGAGTACGCCGGGGCGTACAGGCGCGGTGTCAAAAAGGGCCACGCGGTGACGCTGGCCGTTTTGCTGGCGCTGGAGCTGGCCGCCGGGTTCGTTTTTCTGGGATGGACCGGCTTTGCGGGCCTTGGTGTCCTGCTGGGCTATGCCCACCACGCTTACCGGGGCTTTCGGAGCCTGGACGGGTTTTCCGGGGACGTGTCCGGGTACGCGCTGACCTTCGGGGAGGCGTGCGGGATCGCGGTTTTCGCGCTGATTTGAGGGGAGGAGCCTATGGACTTGATCATCGGCGGGGCGTATCAGGGGAAGCGGGCCTACGCCAGGAGCCGCTTTGACCTGGGGGAGGACGACATTTTTACCTGCCGGGAGGACGCGGAGCCGGACTGGGACGCCCGGTGCATCGCGGGGCTGGAAAGCTTTGCCCTCCGGTGCGTCCGGGAGGGTGTGGACCCCGTGGAGCTTTTCCGGGCGAACGAAAGCCGGTGGGAAAACAGCGTCCTCATCTGTGAGGACATCTTCTGCGGCGTCGTCCCTCTGGGGGCGGAAAACCGGGCGTGGCGGGAGGCGGCGGGCAGGCTGTGCGCGTATCTGGCCGTGAAGGCCGACAGCGTCACCCGGATGTTCTGCGGGCTTGCCGGGAGGCTCAAATGAAGCTTCTTTTGTTCCGCCACGGCCTGACGGCGGCCAACGAGGCGCACGTATACTGCGGGAAAACGGACCTTCCCCTGTCGGACCGGGGGAGGGAAGCGCTGCGGGCGCTGCGCTCCTCCGGCGGCCTTCCGAGCCTGGAGGGTTTCCGGGTACTCACCAGCGGCGCTCTTCGCTGTCAAGAGACGCTTTTGGAGTTCTACGGCCCCGTGCCCTTTGAGGTGGAGCCGAGGCTTCGGGAGATGGACTTCGGGGACTTTGAGATGCGCGGCTATGAGGAGCTGAAAAACGATTTGGCTTATATCGCCTGGATCGCCGGCGACAACGAGGCCAACGTCACCCCCCACGGCGAGAGCGGGAATCAGATGCGCCGGCGCGTCCTTGCGGCGCTGGAACGCCTCCTTGCCGACGCCCGCCCCGCCGCCCTCTTCACCCACGGCGGCCCCATCGCCGCCATCATGCAGGCGCTTTTCCCCGAGGAACAAAAAACCCGCTACCAGTGGCAGCCGGCGGCGGGGGGAGGGTATGAGGTGGATACGGAGAACAGGAGGTATGAGGGAATTTTTGGCAGGATTTTGTAATCGACACCGCGCGGAAACCTCAACCTTCGCTTCCCCCCTGCCCCCCTCCTACGAGGAGGGGGCTTTTTAAAAGGTTTGCGCCTGCGGCGCAGATTTTGATTTGCCCGCGCGGCGGGGACGGGGGACGAAGGACGGGGGCTCGAATCCCCCTGCCCCCTTTGCCCCAAAGGGGGTCAAAAAGGATGCGCCGCTTTGCGGCGCAATTTTTTATAAACGCGGCGCGAAGCGCCGCATCCTTATTCCCCCGACCCCTTTTTCGGAAAAAGGGGTGCCGCCGCGGCGGCGGGGTATTCGAGCCTGTTGAGCGTAACTGACGCTTCCGATAATCGGATTGCAGCACCACCCCGGCCTCGCTTTGCTCGGCCACCCCTCCGTAGGAGGGGCAAAATGGGTGCGATAACGGAACGGTTTCCAAAAAACGAACCCGCTCCCGTTTCAGGGCCCCCTCCTCGTAGGAGGGGGGCAGGGGGGCAGCGAGGGTTACGAAACTGAGCGGTCCCGATAAAACGCACCACCCCCGTCACGGTTGCCCCTCCTATGGAGGGGACAGCCGCGAAGCGGCAGGGGTGGTTCCGTTCAGTGGCGGGGGAGCCTTATGATTTCTTCTCCCGCTCCGTCACCAGCCTGCACACCCCCATTACGGCGGCGAATAAAATCCCGGCGACGGGCCAGACGAGCCAGGTGAGGTCCCAGGCGTTTGTCACGAAGCTCCAGGTAAGGTAGACGGCGGTGGCGGTGAGCCAGTAGACGGTGGAGACGGTTTGCCTGATGCGGAGCGTTCTTTGATCGCGCGGGGCCCAGTCGCCCTCCTTCAGGAGCTTTTGTGTGGCGGCCCAGGGTACGCCCGCCAAGGTGAAAAGCGCCGCGCCGACGCCGGCCAGGAGGAGCGTGACGGTCAGCATGGCCACGATGAAAAACTCGTTTTCCGTGACGATGCCGATAAAAAGCGGGATGGGGGAGAGGACGCACAGGCAGGCGGCGATGAGATTGGTCCTCGCATAGCGGGGCCGGTACGCCTTTTGCCTTTCCCGGACCATGCCGTCCACGCCGTATTCCGTTTCGAAGGGCTCGCTGCCGATAAACTCGTAAGGCGCGTTTTTAAAGCCGCAGGAGACGAAGAGCGCCACGGCGGCGGCGACGAGGACGAGCAGCGCCGCGAGGCCCACGCCGGCGGCGAGAGGTTCGGAGACGGAGGCCCCCGGCACCGTCGTGGCGGCGCTCAGGAGAAGCAGCGGGATCACGGCGACGACGCACAAAAGGACCCCGGCGGCGACGCGTTTGGCCGCCTGCCTTCGCCACTCTAAAAATTCATTTGCCAGCGCCAGGGAGACGCGCTTGACGGGGATGCGGTCCGGCTCGTCCGTAAACTCCTCTTCCTCCAGTTCGTCCTTCAGGAGATAGTCGGTGGTGACGCCGAAAAGCCGGCTCAGCGCCAAAAGCTTCTCCAGATCCGGCACCGTCTGCGCGCCCTCCCATTTGGACACTGCCTGCCGGGACACCTGCATCTTCTCCGCCAGCTCCTCCTGGGACCAGCCGTTCTTTTTCCGTAAATTGGTTATTTTGTCCGCTAAGATCATGATTTTTTCCTCCCTGTGGTTTTGTCGGCGGCCTTACGGGCCCGCCGCTGGGAAAATCATAGCGCTTTTCGCGGTTGCGATCCACCAAAGGGCGGCTGGAAATCTGTCAACCGGGAGTTGCGATTTAGAATTCCACCCCCGGCCGGGCGATAATGCCCCGGTCGAAGGGGTGTTTTTGCTTGCGCATTTCCGTGACGTAGTCGGCAAGCGCCAGAAGCTCCGGGGCGGGGGCACGGCCTGTCAGGACGAGCTCACGGCGGGGACCCTGGGCGCGGAGGAAGTCAAGCAGGGCCTCGCGGTCGATGACGTGGTAGTTGTAGGCGGAGACGATCTCGTCCAGGACGATGAGGTCGAAGGCTTCCGCCTCGGCGAGGATGTCGGCGAGGTAGGCGCGGTAACACGTCCGAAGCTGGCCCCGTTGGTCCTCCGTGAGGGTCCTGTAGCGTCCGAAGTGGAGGTCGGGATGGCGGGTCTCCACCGTGGGCAGGGAGGCGAGGGCGACGATCTCGCCGGAGGAGCCGTCCTTGAAAAACTGGGTGAAGAGCACGCGCCCGCCGTGACCGGCCATGCGAAGGGCAAGGCCGCAGGCGGCGGTGGTCTTGCCCTTGCCGTCGCCGTGATAGATGTGAATCATACGCCGTCCTCCAAAATTTTGTAGATCAAATCCATGTCCAGGGCCTCCCGGACGGTTTTGGCAAGCTTGTCGTACTGGCTCTCCTTATAGGCCCGCCGGTCGAAGCCGGCGCCGGGGTCGAAGGGCAGGCCGCACCGTTCATAGAGGGCGGCGACGACGGCCTCCGCCACGCCGTTTTCGTCGAAAAGGCCGTGGATGTAGCTGCCGTAGACGTTTCCGGACTCCACCACCGGGCCGGCGAGGCCGCTTTGGCCCATATGGATCTCGTAGCCTTCAAAGGCGAGGCCGTTGAGGCCGGAGAAGATGCCCGTAAGGCCGGAGAAGACGCCGGAGGTCCTGGCGCGGGTCTTGTCCGGGGAGAAGACCGTATCGATGGGCAAAAGGCCGAGGCCCGCCATTTGCCCGCCGCTCTCGGCGCCTGCCGGGTCGGAGAGGGTCCGGCCCAGCATCTGAAGGCCGCCGCAGATGCCGAAGACGGGGACGCCCCGATGGGCGGCCTTGAGGACCAGGGCCTCCAGGCCGTTTTGGCGCATCCACGCAAGGTCCGAAAGGGTGCTTTTGGTGCCGGGGAGGATGATGAGATCGGGGTCGCCCATCTGCGCGGGGGTCCTCACATACCGGAGGGAGACGCCGGGGAAGCGGGAGAAGGGGGAGAAGTCCGTAAAGTTGGAGACGCGGGGCAGGGAGACAACGGCGATGTCCACCGTCTTTCGTTCTCCCGCCGTCAGGCGTTCCGAGAGGCTGTCCTCGTCGTCGATGTCCAGGCGCATATAGGGGACCACCCCGGCGCAGGGGACCTTCACGAGGTCGTAAAGCTGGTCTAGGCCGGGGGCCAGGATGGAGGCGTCTCCCCGGAATTTGTTGATCACCGTGGCCTTCACCAACTGCCGCTCCTCCGGCTCCAGAAGGGCCACGGTGCCGTAGAGCTGGGCGAAGACGCCGCCCCGGTCGATGTCCCCCACCAGCAGGACGGGGGCGGAGACCATTTTGGCAAGACCCATGTTGACGATGTCGCCGGCCTTCAGGTTGATCTCCGCCGGACTGCCCGCCCCCTCGATGACGATGACGTCGTTTTGGCCGGCTAAGGTATCGTAGGCCCGGAGGATGTCGGGGATGAGCGTTTTCTTATAGCGGAAGTAGTCGGCGGCGGGCATATTCCCACGGACCTCGCCGTTGACGATGACCTGGGAGCCCACGTCGGTGGTGGGCTTTAAGAGGATGGGGTTCATGAGTACCGAGGGGGCGATGCCGGCCGCCTCGGCCTGGACCACCTGGGCGCGGCCCATCTCCAGCCCCTCGTCGGTAATGTAGGAGTTGAGGGCCATGTTCTGGGACTTGAAGGGGGCCACCCGGTACCCGTCCTCATGGAAAATGCGGCAAAGGGCGGCGCAGATAAGGCTTTTGCCGGCGTTGGACATGGTGCCCTGGACCATGATGGGTTTGGCTTTTTTCATGTGAGCACCTCCCTGAGGGCATTTAGAAGCCGGTCGTTTTCCTCGCGGGTGCGGACGGCGATACGGACATAGCCCGCCGGGAGCCCCGCGAAATCAGAGCAGTCCCGGACGGCAATGCCGCGCCGTCGCAGAGGGGCCGCCAGGGGCTTTTCCCCGTGGAAAAGCAGAAAATTGGCCTCGCCGGGGAGGACCGTGAGGCCCAGGGCCTCCAGTGCCGGGATGAGACGGCGGCGCTCCGCGGCGATCTCCCGGACCGAGGCGCGAAGCCACTCTCCGCATCCCATGGCGGCGACGCCGGAGGCCTGGGCCGGGACGGAGACGTTCCAGCAGGGAACGCGCTCCGTCATGCGCTCCAGAAGGGCCTCGTCCGAGGACATGAGATACCCCAGCCGCACGCCGGGGAGGGCGAAGCTCTTGGCGGGGGAGCGGAGGACAGCCGCGTTGGGGAAGCGCTCGATAAGCGCCGGGACATCGTAGAGCGCCGGGGTTTCGGTGAGATCGAGAAAGCTCAGATCCAGCAGCAGGGGAACGCCCGAGGCCGCCAGGGCCGTGAGCAGCGCCGGATCGACGGTGAGGCCTGTGGGGTTGTTGGGGGAGCAGAGGAAGACGGCGGCGTACCGGGAGAGGTCCAGCGAGAGGACGCGGTCCGTAAGGCGAAAGCCCTCCTCGGGCCGGAGGAAATAGAGCTCCGCGCTGCGTCCGGCGGCCCTGAGGGCGGCGGCGTATTCCGAGAAGGTGGGGGCTACGATGAGGGCGGGCCTGTCCGTAGATAGCGCGGCGGCGTAGGCGTAGAGAAGCTCCGACGCGCCGGCCCCGCAGAGGATGTGTCCCGCCGGGACGCCCTCGGCCCTCTCAATGGCCGCCCGCAAAGCGCGGCAGTAGGGGTCCGGGTAGCGCTCACAGCCGTCCACCGAGGCCAACAGCGCCTCCCGGACGGGCGCGGGCATCCCAAAGGGATTGAGGTTGGCGGAGAAGTCCAGCTCCGGGGCGTTTTCATAGATGTCGCCCCCGTGGGGGCTTTGTTTTGTCAGATACACGCGATCACCGCCGTTCTGAGGATGAGGATAAGCGCCAGCATGGCCGCTGAGGCGGCGTACATGAGCCGTCCGGCCCGGGTGATGTCCCGCGGCTCGATGGGCCGGAGGGGGTCGCCCAGGCGGGGCTTTTTGTGGAGAACGCCGCCGTAGGAGGCGTCCCCGGCCAGCTCCACCCCCAGTGCCCCGGCGCAGACGGACTCGGTCTGGGCGGAGTTGGGGCTTTCGTGCTTTTTCCGGTCCCGGCGGAAAACGCGCCACGCGTTTTTCCCGTTGAGGCCCACAAGCGGGCAGACGAGGACCATGAGGAGGGCAGAGAGGCGGGCGGGGAGGAAATTCACCGCGTCGTCGGTTTTCGCGGCGGCGCGGCCGTAGAGGAGGTATGTTTCGTTTTTGTAGCCGATCATGGAATCCATGGTGTTCACGGCCTTGTAGAAAAAGCCGCCGGCGGGGCCGAGAAGGCCCATCCAGAAAAGGGGCGCGATTACGCCGTCGGAGGTGTTTTCCGCCACCGTCTCCACGGCGGCGCGGCAGATGCCGGCGCCGTCCAGGGCCTGCGTGTCCCGGCCCACGATCATGGAAACGGCGCGGCGGGCGCGGGCCGTATCGCCGGCCTCCAGGGCCGTCTGCACGGCGCGGCTCTCCCGGACAAGGTCCCGGGCGGCGATGAGCTGGAAGCTCATGAGGGAAGAAAGGGCCAGATAGGCGAGGGGGTGGAGACGCCACGCCAGAGCGAGCACGGCGGCGGGCAGGGCGGTGGTGAGGCCGGCGACAATGACCACGGTGAGGGCCCCGCGCCGCAAATCGCCGCCGTCGCCCCGGCGGAGTCGCTTTTCGCAGAGGGTGATGAGCTTGCCCATGCCCACCACCGGGTGGGGGAGGGCGCGGGGGTCGCCGACCACAAAATCAATGAGGAAGCCGATGACCAGCGCGGCGGTGTCCAGGAAAAGAAGCTTATCCATGGCCGCCACCTCGCTGGAAGGCCGCGCACCGGCGCAGAAAGCTCTCAGCGGCGGCGGGACAGGCGGGCAGGTAGAGGTGGGGATAGCCGGCGTAGAGGGTGTCGGTATAGACGGCGCAGGGCCACTCCCGGCCGTTCGTTTTCCGGGCGGTGAAGCCGTCGCCGTTGTCCGTGCTGTCGTAATAGTGAAATTCATGGGCGGGGAGGGTGAGGCCGGCATCCCCGAAGAGACCGGGGCGGCGGGCGGTGAGGGTCAGGTAGCCGAAGCGGACCAGATGCCCGGTGTTGGCGCTCTCGTGGGGCAGGACGCCGCACATGGCGTGGCCGTCCAGGGACGCGCCCAGGTACTGAAAGCCCCCGCACTCGGCGATGGTAGGCATTCCGGCGCGGACGGCGTCCCGGACGCTGTGGGCGGCGCGGCGGTTGTTTGCCAAGGTCTCAGCGTGGAGCTCCGGGTAGCCGCCGGGGAGGTAGAGGCCGGAGGCGTCCTCCGGCACCGGCTCATCGGCCAGAGGGGAGAAGAAGCGAAGCCGCGCCCCCATGGCCTCCCAAAGGCGCAGGGTGTCCTCATAGACGAAGGAGAAGGCCGCGTCCCGCGCCACCGCCAGGGTGACGGGGGCGAGGGCGGGGAGGCTTGGCATGTCATAGGTGAGCTCAGGGGCGCTTTGGGCCAGGGCCGCGATGCCGTCGATGTCCAGCGTCTCCCGGCAGATTTCCGTAAGCCGTCGAAGCTTCCCGGCGATGTCCGCCGCGTCCTCCGGCGTCACAAGGCCCAGATGCCGCGACTCCATGGTCAGCTCCTCCGGCAGGGCCGGAAGATACCCCAGCGGCGCCACGGCCCCGCCGAAGCGGCGGAGGGCGCGGGCCGTCATGCTCTCGTAGGTCCAGGGCGTCACGCCGTTGAGGATGACGCCGCGGATGAGGCTCTCCGGCATGAAGTTAACAAACCCCTCCAGCGCGGCGAGGGCGGAGGTGGTGGAGCTGCGCCCGTTCACCGTGAGGATCACGGGGGCGGAAACAGCGCGGGCGACGGAATAGGTGCTGTAGTCCGTGCCCTCCGGCCCGGAGCCGTCGTAGTAGCCCATCACGCCCTCAATGACGGTGATCTCCCCGGCGTGGGCGGCCAGAGTGGCGCGCAAGAGCGCCGGAGGGCAGAAGAAGGGATCCAGGTTGGCCGAGGGGACCCCTATAGCGGTCCGGTGGAACATGGGGTCGATGTAGTCCGGGCCGCACTTGAGGGCCGCGACGCCCAGGCCCCGGGCGCGCAAAAGGCCCATGACGGCGCAGGAGGCCGTGGTCTTTCCACAGCCGCTGCCCGTGCCGGCGATGATCACGCGCGGAGCGTTCATGACAGCACCTCCGAAAGCTGGGTATAGTCCGCGACCACCTGTTTTCCGTGCTCACGGGCGTAGCGGAGAAGGGCGGCGCGGGCCTCCGAGGGGAAACCGCCGTCCAGCACGGCCCCGGCCCGGTCGATGAGGGCCCTGGCGTCGGAAAGCCGCGCCGGGGGGACGGGCCCCGTGGCCGGACAGGTAATCACGGTCTCCGCCAGGGGGAGGGCCACGGCCATGTCCAGGTCGTTCTCCGGGAGGATCCCGGCGGCAAAGGGGACGCCCGCCTTTTGGAGCGCCCGGTAGTGGCGAATTCCGCGCCCCCCGCCGCCGAGGACGAAGACGCGGGGCTCGCCGGCGGGGCGGGGGAGCTCCACGCTTCCCAAAAGGGCATTGTAGGACCCGCGCTCCAGACCGTAGAGCGCCCGGACGCGGTCATCCGTCAAAATTTCCTCCGGCCTTCCGCAGGCGAGGACCCGCCCCTGCCCCACACAGGCGACCAGGTCCGAAATTTTAGAGGCCAGGTCCAGCTCGTGGAGGCTCATGAGGACGGTGACGCCCCGGTCCCTCGCGAGGGCGCGCAAAATCTCCAGAAGCTCCAGCTTGTGCCGGATGTCCAGGAAGGACGTGGGCTCGTCGAGGACGACGATCTCCGGCTCCTGGGCCAGGGCGCGGGCTAAAAGCACCCGCTGGCGCTGGCCGTCGCTGACGGAGGCAAAATCCCGGTCCGCGATGGAGGCGGCGTTGACCATGGCAAGGCAGGCGTTGACCACCTCCCGGTCACGGGCGGTGAGGAGGCCGAAGCCGCCGGTGTAGGGGTAGCGTCCGGCGGAGACGATATCGAAGCAGGTAGAAAGCTCCGGCGTCACCCGGTCCGTGAGCACCGAGGCCATCTTCTCGGCCAGTCGCCGGCCCGGGAGGGAGGCGATGTCCGCGCCGGCCAGGGTCATTTTCCCGGACAGGGCCGGAATGCGGCGGGTGAGGGTCTTGAGGATCGTGGATTTGCCGGACCCGTTGGGCCCCACGAGGGACGCGATCTCCCCCCGGCGCAGGGCAAGGCGGATGTGGGAGACCACCGCCTCCCGGCCGTAGCCAACGGTGAGGTCGTCCAGTTGAAGATAGGCGTTTTCCATGTGTGCCTCACTCCTTTTGCGCCCGGCGGCGGGAGATCATGAGCCAAATGACGATGGGCGCGCCGACAGCGCTGGTCACCGTCCCCACCGCAAGCTCGGTGGGGGAGAAGACGGTGCGGGCCGTAAGGTCGCAGATCATGCAGAAGACCGCGCCGCACAAAAAGGACGCCGGGACCATCAAAATGGGCTTCTCCGACCGCAAAAGGATCCGGCAGATGTGCGGAACCGCGATGCCCACGAAGGAGACGGGGCCGGCGAAGGCCGTGACGCACGCCGACAGGACGCTGGAGAGGGCAATGAGCGCCAGCCGGAACCGGCGGACGTTGAGCCCCACGCTTTGTGCGTAGCCCTCCCCCAGGGCGTAGGCCGACAGGGGCTTGGACAGAAGAAAGACCACAAGGACGGTGGGCAGGACGATGAGCGCGGAGACGCCTACGTCCTGCCAGGAGCCCCCGGAGAAGCTGCCCATGGACCAGTGAGTGAGGTTCACGATATCCGCCTCATCGGCGAAGTTGATGAGGAAGTCCGTGACGGCGGAGCAGATGTAGCTGAGCATGATGCCGATGACCAGGAGCATGGACATATTTCTGGTGCGCCGCCCGAAGGCCAGGGCGAAGAGCATGGTGAGCATGGAGCCGAAAAACGACGCCGCCACCGTGATCCACAGCGGCACCCGCGTCATGGCCGTGCTGAGGGCAACGGTCACGATCGCCAGGAACATCCGCGCCCCGGAGGAGATGCCCAGGACGAAGGGACCGGCGATGGGGTTGCGGAAAAAGGTCTGGAGGAGAAAGCCGGAGAGCGCCAGCGCCCCGCCCAGCACGGCCGCCAGAAGGACGCGCTTGAGGCGAATCTTCCAGATGATGTTGTAGGCCGAGACGGTGGAAGCCCCGGCTGTCCCCAGGTCGATCTCCCGCCGGACTTCGCCCTTATGCAGTAAGATCCGCCAGATCTCCCGGACGGAGATGTCCACGCTCCCGGTGTGGATGTTCCAGAGAACGGCGAGGACGAAGAGAACGCCCAGACCCACGAATACGGCAGTATACCGCGCCGCCCTTGCGCGGCGGCCTGTCACTTGAGCCGCCATAGATACGTGAGCTCGTCCACGTCCGGGCCGGCCTCCATCATCAGGCGAAGGTCGTTTACCATGACGCCGATGGTGTCCTGGATCTGAAAATAATCGGGGGTGGTACACCAGACGTTCCCCTCCTTGGCGGCCTTGAGCTCCGAGAGGATGTCGGCCCGCGCCAGGAAGTCCGAGAGCGTCTCGGGCCGGCCGCCCATGGACCAGATGTAGACGACGTAGTCGGCGTCCTTTGCCTTGTCGTAAAAGGCCTCATACTCCAGCTTCGCCGTGCCGGACTGGCCCACGCCCACGTCGGAAAGGGCGTAGTCCCCGCCGGCCAGCTCCACCATTTTCGCCATGTAGTCCCCGGCGTTGCGGGTGCTGAGCGTGCCGGAGGAGGTGATGTAGAAGATCGCCACGCTCTTGCCGGTCTTCTCCTTTGCGGCAAGCTCGTCGATGTAGGCCGCCTGGGCGTCAAAGACGGCCTCGGCCTCGGCATCCCTGCCGAGCATGGCCCCGTAGAGCTTCACCCACTCCACCCGGCCCAGGGGGTGCTCCTCCTGGGAGGAGAGGTCCAGAAGGACGTCGATGCCCAGGGCATCGAACTGCGCCGCCACGTCCTCGGTGAGCATGGCGTTATAGACGGCAAGCTTGCTCCCCGAGGCCGCCAGGAGCTCGTAGTCCGGCTCCTTGGAGGAGCCCAGGAAGGTGATTTTTCCGGCGTCCATGGCGGCCTTCACCTCGTCAATATACCAGTCGTCCCGGTCCGTGGTGGTGAGGGTGACGGCGTCCAGCGCCCCGCAGGCGTTGATGAGGGATGTCACCGGCGTGGAGGCCACCAGCAGATTCCCCAGGGGCTGCCGGAGGATAATGGCGTCCTCCGGCGCCTCCGCCGGGACGCTCATACCCTCGGGGACGATGAGAAGCGTCGTGCCGTCGGCGGTGGAGGCAAGCTGATAGCCGCCCTTGTACACGTCCAGGGTGAAGCACTTGGCGTAGTATAGCTCCACGGCGTGGTCGAAGACCCACTGGCCGTCAAAGCTTTCGGGCTCGGTGGCCGGGACGCTCTCCGAGGGATCGGAGGGCGGGACGTTTTCCGAGGGGGCGGGGGTTTCGATGGGGCCGGCGGGCGTTTCGCCGCAGGCGGCGAGAAGAGCGGCCAGCATCAGGGCGGCCAGGAGCAGGGACAGGACTTTTCGTTTCATGTTTTTTTCTCCTTCATGGACAGATATTTTCCCACGCGGCCTTTCGGACATAGAAAAACACATTTTTTGCCAATCGCAAAAAATGTGCAGCATACAAGCCCCTGCCATAAAAAGCAAAAAAGAGCGCACCGCTCCCTTGCAAAATGGCAAAGGCAAACGCTGCACTCCTCTATACCCAGAAAGCATCGCGACAAAGAACCGGGCCGGTATTCTGACTTGAGACACGCCCATTTTGGGCGCATCAGTTACAGTAATGGCAGTTGCGCCGGATTCGAACCGGCTTCCCCGTTTGATCTATTCAGTAAACAACCTTTCGAACCGCGGTCCCGATTTTCACTTTTCACGTCGGATTATACCACGCCCTGCCGGAGCTTGTCAACGGGGTTTTGCGAGGGCGAGGACACCCCGCGCGGCGGGGACGACCCTTCCGCCTCGCTTCGCTCGGCACCTCCCCCAAGGTAACCACTGATTAAATCCCCCCAAATAAAGAAAATGTGGTATAATGTAAGAAAGGGGTGTTCAAGATGGAAAAACAACAAAGCTTTACGGACATTGAGTATGGACAACGCCGGCGTTCTACGAAAAGGGAAGTCTTTTTGGAGGAAATGGACGCCATCCTGCCGTGGAACCAGTGGGTGTCCTTCATAGAGCCGTTCTATCCGAACGGCAGGCGGGGGCGCCGGCCGCAGGAAATCGAGCGCATGCTGCGGATGCTCCTGCTGCAAACGTGGTTCAACCTGTCAGATGAGGGGATCGAAGATGCCATCTATGACAGCTATGCCATGAAAAGCTTTATGCGGATCAATTTCTCACAGGGAGAACAGGTCCCCGACGCTACGACTCTGTGCAAATTCCGCAAGCTGTTGAACGAACACGATCTTCAAAAGAAATGCTTTGCCCAGGTGCAGGAGCTGCTCGCACAGGAGGGCAAACAGGTCCGTGGCGGAACTATCGTGGACGCCACCATCATAGACGCTCCCACATCCACCAAGAATGAGGAAAAGAAGCGCGATGCTGAGATGCACTCCGTCAAAAAGAATAATCAATGGTATTTTGGCATGCGTCTGCATATTGGAGTTGACCCGGTGCATGGGTTTGCCCACAGCGCCGTTTGTACGGCAGGGAATGTCTCGGAATGCAAGGTCGCGCCCAGGCTGCTTCGTGAAGATGATACGGTGGTCTATGGCGATGCAGGTTATCTGAAGATGGAACGGTATGTGGAGGATGGCGTTGAAAGAGAGTATCGTATCAATCGCCAGCGGGGAACGTTCAAACGGCACTATGGCGGGGGCTTGGCGTGGCAATTTGAGAAGGAGCTTGAGAAACGGAAATCCAGCATGAGGAGCAAGGTGGAGTATGTTTTTCATGTGATAAAGGACATATTCAAGTGGCGCAAGGTCCATTACAAGGGGATCCATAAGAATGCGTGCTACGCCAATCTGGTCCTGGCGGGCGCGAATCTGTATATGCTGGCGGAGGCGAAAAAGAAAAGTTACGCATAACAAGGGCGTAGTGCGCCCAAATTCGGGAAATTCCCCACAATTTGAGGGATAATAAGGGAGGAATAGAGGAAATCGCCCTTCGTGATCCGCCGATCCTTGCCTTTTTCCATTTCTGGGGTGAGTTAATCAGTGGTTACCAAGGGGGAGGTTAACGGGCGGGTTTTGGAACCCGCCCCTAAAAAAGGTTTGCGGCTGACGCCGCATTCTCGATTTGATTGCGCCGGAGGCGCAATTGGATACAACGGCGGCGAAGCCGCGACCTTTTTAGCCTCCCCTGTAGGGGAGGTGCCGCGAAGCGGCGAAAGGGTTGCCTTCCCCGCAGGGGAAGGCGTCGCCGGAGGCGACGAATGCGTGTCGAATTGCAGCACCACCCCGGCGCTTCGCGCTACCCCTCCGTTGGAGGGGCAAGAGAGGATGCGATGACGAAGCGGTTCCGATAAAACGCACTCAACCCCCGTCTCAGTGCCCCCTCTTCGTAGGAGGGGGCAGGGGGTGGGCGATTTTCTGAGCGGTGGGATAGACGCCCCCACCCTGGCCGGCGCTTCGCGCGGCCACC
This sequence comes from uncultured Oscillospiraceae bacterium, assembly GCA_947626385.1. Classification (GTDB taxonomy): domain Bacteria; phylum Bacillota; class Clostridia; order Oscillospirales; family Oscillospiraceae; genus RUG626. The sequence goes on from CANQSD010000002.1 coordinate 30,936, forward strand.
CCTCCCAGAGGGAGGGGCTTTGGCGGTTGCGTTTTGTCGGGACCGCTCTCTCAACCCACGCTCGCTTCCCCCCTGCCCCCCTCCTACGAGGAGGGGGCTTTTAAAAGGGTTGCGGCGCAATTTTTTATAAATGCGGCGCAAAGCGCCGCAACCTTGTTCCCCTTGATCCCTTTTTCAGAAAGTCCCAATTCGACGTTGTGTTCCCGGTCAAAAGTATGAATAATTATCAATCAGCATGGATAAAACTCACCATCAATTCCGACATATTATATGATAGAATCAAGGACAGACCCATCGGCATAAACACAAAAGGATATTTCCCCGATGTGGTATAATATATATTTTACAATTACCCATTGCAGCAGTTGCATGTTACAGTTTTATGTGATATGATGCTAATAATGGAATTTATGGACAAATCAATATTTGAAAAGGAGGCTGTTGATATGAAAAAAGCAAGCGCTTTGATTTTGTTTGGATTAAGCATAGCTTATATTTCCACACAGGCACAGTGGGCAATTATGCAGGCAGTATCCTTGTTGTCTGTATTCGTTGGGCTGGGTTTTTCAATTTTTGGATTTATGAGAAGGAAAAATAATATTGATGTTGGAGGTAAATAAATGGACTGGTGGAACATATCGGTGTTTGGTATAATACCCGTTTTTACTGTTCTTCTAATCTTTTTTGTTAAGCGAAAATTTCTTTGGACAGCGCCGTTAATATCAACAGTTATTTCAGTGATTATTAGCATAATAGCTGTGCCGGACATTCTAAGCGAAGGCGAATATCGGGCGCATTTTGGAATTAGTATACTTTTCCATCTTGCAATTGTTGTCCTTTTGACAATTATTGCTTACCTTGTTGCAAATATTATAAAACGGAAACAGAACAGTCAATAAAACGCCGGAATAATTCAAAGGCTAATTAACCACTAACACTTAGAGAATTTCAATGTTTTGTATTATGATTTACTATTACCCGTCAGCAATTATGCTGGCGGGTAATATTTTTATTCACTCTGTTGGATAAATACTCACTCCGACCGTGACTCCAATACTCCGGGAACACAAAAGGGAATTGGGAGTTCGGAAAAAGGGGTGCCGCCGCGGCGGCGGGGCGGCGGGCAAAAAGTCGAAAAAAAGCGCCCCGGAGGAGCTCCGGGGCGGGTGGAGGCGGTCACGTCAACGTCAGGCGGTACTCGGAGGGGGTGACGCCCTTGGTTTTTTTGAAGATCTTGGAGAAAGAGAGCGGGTCGTCGTAGCCGACGGACTTGGCGATCTCGCTGATCTTCCGGTCCGGGTCGCGCAGGAGCATACAGGCGCGGTTTACGCGATAGCGGACCAGGTATTCCCTGGGGGAGAGGTTCAGCGTCCTTTGAAAGACGGCGGAGAGGTAGGTGCGGTCGATGCCGATGTGGGCGGCGATGTCGTTGATGCGGATGTTCTCCGCAAGGTGCTCGTCCATGTAGGCCAGGGCCCGGTCGAGATAGTCGCGGCCGGCGCCGGAGTCCTCCCGCGCCTCCGGGTGGGCAGCGGCGTAGTCCTCGATGAGCGCGGCCAGGATCTGAAAGAGCGCCGCCGTCCGTTTGAGCTCGTTGCTCACGCCCACGGCGCGGGCCAGCATCATCTGCTGGACGCAGCTGAGGATATAGGCGGTGTTGGAGTAATGGCCGACGAGGGTTGTCCCGTCGATCCCGGCGCACTTTAAGTAGGAGGCCGCCTTGATGCCCCGGAACCCCACCCAGATATACTCCCAGGGCTCCCGGCGGTCCGCCTCATAGTAGACCTCCGTGTCCGGAAAGATGACGAAGAAGTCGCCCTTCCCCAGGGGATACGTCTCGCCGCCCGCCCGGTAGACGCCCTTCCCCTCGCAGATGAAGTGGATGATGAACGCCTCCCGCGCGCCGGGGCCGAACCGGTGTCCGGGGGCGCAGTTTTGCACACCGCAGGTGTCGAGGCACAGGTCCACGGTGTCGTTGGAGAGGTTGTCCAGGAGCTGGAACCCCGCCGCGCTGATGTAAACGCCCTTCCCGCCGTCCTTCGCCACAGCGATCCCCCCTTTGTCCCTTTTCCTTCAGCATATCACAAATTTCCAAAAACGCAAGCGCCGATTTTCCCCACATTTGTCCTCATCCTTTCGACAAAATGCCATGGGAGGCCGGGGCGGGAGGTGATATAATCAAGGTATTCCAATCTTAAAAACGGGAGGGCGTTCGGATGCGAAGAAGCTGGAAAACGCTCCTCAGTCTCGGCCTTACGGCGGCGGTGCTCATGGCGGCGCCGGCGGCGGTCCGGGCGGCGGGAGAAAAGGAGTACGGAGGTGCGGAGGAATTGACGGACGGCACAAAGGTGACGGAGGTTCAGGGCCTCGCGGCGGCCTCCCCGGACGGAACGCTGGAGGTCATGATCCTGCAGGACGCCGCCACGGGGCGGTTTTTCTACACGGCGGCGAAAAACGGCGTGACGGCGCTTCAAGCCTCGCAGCTGGGCCTTGAGGCGGGGGACGATCTTGCCCAGGGCCTGACGCTTGTGGAGGGGAGCCTTGCGTTTGCGGAGGGCACGGAGACCTATACCCTCACCGGCGGGGCCCAAAAGGCGGTGGAGGATCCCTGGCGGGAGATGTCCTTCACGCTCCAAAGAAAGGACGACGGGGAAAAGCGCCTGCGCGTCACCTTCCGGCTCTTTAACGGCGGGCTGGCCTACCGGTACACCCTTTTTGGGACGCCCGGGGAAAAGGTCAAGATCGCCGGCGAGGCCAGCGAATATGTGCTCCCCGCCGACGCCGTCGTCTGGGCCGGGAACACGGACCCAAACTACGAGTTTGAGTTTTCAAGGCGCACGATGAGTGACATCAAGAGTATGTCCGGCGATCTCTCCGTGCCCCTTCTGGCCAACGCCGGCGGGCTGTGGGTGCTCATCTCGGAGGGGGCGGTCTACAACGACCCGGACCCCTACTGCGCCACCTTCCTCTCCACCCAAAGCGGCTCCCGGAGCCTCCGGGTGGCCTTCGGCAACGCCCAGAACGGCCCGGTGGAGAAGACCTTCAAGGAGGACGGGACCGTCTCCACCCCCTGGCGGGCGGCGGCTGTCGCCGATGACCTCAATGCCGTCGTGAACGCCACGGTGTTTACCAGCGTAAACCCCGACCCGGACCCGGCGCTCTACGGCGATCTGTCGTACATTAAGCCGGGGAAGGCGGCGTGGTCCTGGTGGTCGGAGTCCGGGGACGACCCGGTGGAGTACGACCAGCAGAAGGATTACATCGACTTCGCGGCGAAAAACGGCTGGGAATACGTCTGCGTCGATTTCGGCTGGTGCCTCTGGGAGGACTATCAGGCCAAGGTGAAGGAGCTGGCGGACTACGCCGAAGAGCGTGGCGTGAGCCTCATGCTGTGGTACGGCGTCAACAACGATAATCACGCCGGCTTCAAGGATGCCGCCGGCGCGCCGGCCTATCCCAAATACTCCCTGAAAACGGCGGAGCAGCTGGAGGAGCAGTTTGCCTGGTGCGAGTCCGTGGGCGTCCGGGCGGTGAAGGTGGACTACTACGAGCGGGACGACCAGTCCACCATGCGCCAGATGTACGACTGCGCCACCATCGCGGCCCGACATCACATCAACGTCCTCTTCCACGGCTGCACCGTCCCCCGCGGGGAGCAGCGGACCTTCCCCAACGTCTTAGGCTACGAGGCCATCCGGGGGGCGGAGTGGTACAAGTGGAACGTGGGGCCGTCCATTGCCACGGACCTCACCTCCCTCTTTACCAGGAACGTCCTGGGCGGGATGGACTACACGCCCCCGGCGATGCCCATCGACCAGCTTCCCACCACCGCCGGCTTCCGCCTTGCGCAGACGGTGGCCTACGAGTCGGGACTTCCCAGCTTCGCCTCCTCCGTCTTTAAGCTGGAGGGCTTTGAGGGGCTGGCGCTTTTGAACGACCTGCCGGTCTCCTGGGACGAGACGGTCCTTCTGGACGGGTACCCCGGAGAGCGCCTGGCGGTGGCCAGACGGAGCGGCGAGGACTGGTATCTTGCCGCGATGACTTTGACAGACAGAACGGAGAAGCTGAACCTTTCCTTCCTGGGCGACGGCGAGTACACGGCCTACATCTTCCGGGACAACGAGGAAGGCGACGGCATCGAGCGGGAGACCCGGACGGTGACGAAAAACGACACGCTGAAGGCCGAGCTCCTGTACGGCGGCGGCATGGCGGTGAAGCTCACCAGGTCCGAAATGGACCTCACGACGCCTTACGACGGGTACGACTTTTACGAGGCCGAGGACAGCGCCAACGAGCTTGGCGGCGGCGCCACCGTGGTGAAAAACCAGTTTGTCTCCGGCATGAGACGCGTGAGCGGCATCGGCGCGGGCGCCGGGAACACCCTGACCTTCACGAACGTCACCGCCCCGGAGGACGGCGTCTATGAGCTGCGGCTCTACTTCTCCTGCGGCGTGGAGCGGCGGATCTGTATCGCTGTCAACGGCGGGGAGCCTATCCGCACCGCAAAGCTCAACTGCGGCGTCAACGCCCTTTCCGCCAGGAGCTTCTACGTGGAGCTCAAGGCGGGGACCAATACGGTGACGTTCTCCAATTCCGAGGCCAAGGCCCCGGACGTGGACCGGATCGCGATCTCCAAAGCCCCGGTGGACGCAGAGCCCACAAAGACAGACGACACCGACGACGGCACCGAGGCCGTGGACGGGGCCCAGTACGAATACACCGTCTATGACGCGGCCAAGGCCGCCCTCGCCGGCGGCGCCAGGCTGGAAAACGGCGGCATCGGCTGGCTTGGGAACAGCCCCTCCTGCACCGCCGCGTTCACGGTGACGGTCCCGGAGACCGGCCGCTATAAGCTGCGGGTGGGCTATTATACCGGCGAGACACGGGACCTCCAGATCGCGGTCAACGGCGGGGAGGCCGTGACCGTCACCTGTCCCGGCACCGGCAGCTACACCTCGGAATCCGCGGAGTACGTCTATGCGGACGCGGAGCTGGCGGCCGGCGAAAATGAGATCGTCCTTTTGAACGACGCCGGCTGGGCCCCCAATATTTTGGACCTCGCCGTCTCCACGACGCGGACCGACGCGCCGGACAGGGACGACGATCAGACCCCGGCCCCCCAGCCCGCGCCGGAGGACAAGACCTCCGCCGCCTGGTGGATCGCCGCCGGTGTAACCGTTCTGGCGGCGGCCGCCGCCGTCACGGCGATCGTCCTCCATAAAAAACGCGGCACCAAACGCAAATAATTCTCCCGGCCCCCGAAAGTCCGACGCTTTCGGGGGCCTTAGCCTGTCGAAAAAGGCCGTTGGCCTTTTCCGACAAAGGGGAACGTGCGGAAGACCTCCACGAAAATGCGGGCTTTTCGTGGAGGTCTTCCTGCTGTCAAATCTCGCGCACTCGCTTCGCTCGCACACTCGATTTGACAAAAGGTATTTTTTCCGACGTACATGCCGCCGGAAAAAATGCTCGATTTGAGTTTTTTGATAGACTGACGCCCCCAAAAGCCCGACGCTTTCGGGGGCCTCTTGCATAGTGAGAAGGACTTTGCTATACTGAGAAAACAAAGGAGAGGAGTGGGATGATGAGAGACGAGCTTTTTGCCTACATCGAAAAAAAGTACAAGGCCAAGCCGGAATATCTGTGGGAGCGCTACCCAAATTACGCCGCGTTCCGGCACCGGGACAACAGGAAGTGGTTCGCCCTGGTGATGGACGTCCCCGCGTCAAAGCTTGGGCTTGCGCGGGAGGAGACGGTGGATATCCTGAACGTGAAGCTGAGCGATCCGCTCTTAGCCGACCTCCTCATCCGGCAGGAGGGCTTTTACCGGGGGTATCACTTCAGCCGGGGCAGCTGGATATCTATCCTCCTGGACGGCACGGTGCCCCTTGAGGAGCTCGCCCGGTGGCTGGACGAGAGCTTTCGGACCACGGCCTCCCGGAAGACGGCGCAAAAGCTCAGGCCGCCGAAAGCGTGGCTCGTCCCCGCCAACCCCGCCTATTACGACGTGCAGGCGGCCTTTGAGCGGGCGGAGGAGATCGACTGGAAGCAGGGGAGAGGCGTCAAGACCGGCGACACCGTCTTCCTCTATGTGGGCGCGCCCGTCTCGGCCATCCTCTACAAATGCCGGGTGACGCGCGCGCAGATCCCCTGCCGGTTCGATGACGGCCGGGTGCATATGGACGCCCTCATGCGCCTCCGACTCCAAAAGCGCTACGACCCGAGCCTCTTTCCCCTGGAGGTCCTGCGGGACCGGTACGGCGTCTTCTCCGTCCGTGGACCGCGCGGCGTTCCTCCGGAGCTGATCACCGCGCTGAAATAGCAAAAAATCCGCAAGAAACGCAATCTTTATGGGAAAATAAGTGTGGCAAACCCCTGACGGGTGTGTTATAATGAAATTCCTTGCGAACATACGGGTTGCATGATTGAAAATGTTTTTTTATCAAGGAGCGGGACATGATCTTCGGTAAGCACATCAACAAATATTACCTGAAATACGGCGCCCTCCTCTTGCTGGGGCTGTTGGCGCTGGCCGTGGTGGACTATATGCAGCTGGTGGTGCCCAACCTCTACCAGATGGTGGTCAACGGCCTCAACGACGGCGTGGTCCTGGTGGACGGCGTGACGCATGACTTCACCATGGAATTCCTGCTGGATAAGATATGCCTTCCCATGCTGGTGGTGGTCATCTCCATGGTCTTCGGCCGGTTTTTGTGGCGCGTGTGCTTCTTTGGCTCCGCCATCCGGGTGGAGGCGGACATCCGCGACGCCATGTTCGACCATTGCAAGGACCTCTCCCAGCAGTACTACCAGGTCAACAAGGTGGGCAACCTCATGAGCCTCTTCACCAACGACCTGGACACGGTGCAGGAGTGCTACGGCAACGGCCTCCTCATGCTGGCGGACGCCGCTATGCTGGGGGTTCTCGCCATCGTGAAGATGTTCCGCATGGACCGGACCCTGACGCTCCTGTCCCTCATCCCCATGGTGTTCCTCTTCGGCGCCTCCCTGGTGGTGGGGAGCTACATGGAAAAGAAGTGGGACATCCGCCAGGCCGCCTTCTCGAAGCTCTCCGACTTCTCCCAGGAGTCCTTCTCCGGCATCGCCGTCATCAAGGCCTTCGTCAAGGAGGCCAAGGAGCTCTGGGCCTTCAAGGAGCTCAACCGCGAGAACGAGAAGGCCAACGTGGACTTTACCCGCGCCTCCGTGCTCTTACATATCCTGGTGACGCTCTTTGTGGAGTCCGTCATCTGCGTGGTCCTGGGCTACGGGGGGTACCTCGTCCACAAGGGCGCCTTCAACGCGGGACAGCTTTTTGAGTACATCGGCTACTTCAACGCCATCGTCTGGCCCATCATGGCCATCTCCGAGCTCATCGACATGACCAGCCGCGGCAAGGCGTCCCTAAAGCGCATCAGCGAGCTTCTGGACGCCAAACAGGACGTGGTGGACCGCCCCGGCGTCCGGGAGCTTCCCGACGTGAAGGGCGGCATCGAGTTTAAAAACCTCACCTTCCGGTATCCCGACGGGGAGTACGACGTTTTGAAAAACCTCTCCTTTAAGATCGAGCCGGGGGAGAACGTCGGCCTTGTGGGCCGCACCGGCGCGGGGAAGACGACCCTGGTGGACCTCATCCTGCGCACCTACAATGTCCCCGACGGCACGGTCTTCGTGGACGGGCAGGACGTGAACGACGTGCGCATCCGGGATGTCCGCGCCGCCTGCGCCTATGTGCCCCAGGATAACTTCCTCTTCTCGGACACCATCGCCAAAAATATCGCCTTTACAAACGGCGAGCCCGACATGGAGAAGGTCGCCGCCGCCGCCGTCCTTTCCGACGTGGACGATAACATCCGGGAGTTTACCGAGGGGTACGAGACGGTCCTGGGCGAGCGGGGCGTCACCGTCTCCGGCGGGCAGAAGCAGCGCATCTCCATCGCCCGCGCCCTCTTGAAGGACGCGCCCATCCTCATCCTCGACGACTCCGTCTCCGCCGTGGACACCGGCACGGAGAAGACCATACTCGACAACCTGAAGAAGACCCGCGCGGGCAGGACCACCATCCTCATCGCCCACCGCATCTCCACCATCGAGCGGATGGACAAGATCATCTACCTGGACGACGGGGAGCTGGTGGCCATGGGGTCCCACGCGCGGCTTTTGGAGACGTGTCCGGCCTATAAGCACATGGTGGACCTCCAGAAGCTTGAGGAGGAAGGAGGCGCGCACAATGGGTGAGTTCACTCCGCTTTATATCGTCGGCGGCATCATCGGCGCCTTCACCGTTCTCTTCCTGGCGGCGTATATCACCCTCAAGAAGAAAAAGGCCGCCGTGACCTTTGACCGCAACGTCCCCGACCGGGAGATCATGGCCCGGATGCTGCCCTACGCCAAGCCCTATTGGAAGAGCTTCGTGCTGGTGCTGGTGCTCATGCTCCTGGCCATCGCCTACGACATCGTCTCGCCCCTGCTCATGGGCGACATCGAGGACGTGGTCCAGAAGGACAGCTTCGCCCTCAGGAGCCTCTACCTGCGGGTGGCGGTGTACGCCGGCATCCTCATTATCTCCCTGGTGAGCACCTACTTCCAGTCCATCGTCCTGCAAAAGACGGGTCAGCGGATCCTCTCCAACCTCCGCCAGGACCTCTTCACCCACATCGAAAGCCTCAGCCACAACCAGCTCAATCAGATCCCCGTGGGGAAGCTGGTGACGAGAGTCACCAACGACACCAACGCCATCTCCATGATGTTCACCAACATCCTGGTGAACATGATCCGCAACGTCTTCGTGATTGTAGGCGTTCTGGCGGCCATGCTCTTTTTAAACTACGAGCTGACGCTGATGATCCTGTGCTTCATCCCGTTTTTGGTGCTCTTCACCGTCATCTTCCGCACCTTCACCCGCCGCGTCTTCCGCACGGTGAAGGACAGGACCACGGATATCAACACATACCTTTCGGAAAATCTCTCCGGCATCAAGATCACTCAGATCTTCAACCGGGAGGACGCCAAGCTCCAGGAATTCCTTCAGAAGTCCGAGGGCCTCAAAAAGGCCAAGCGCAACCAGATGTTCGTCTTCGGCATCTTCCGCCCCATGGTCTATATGCTCTACATAAGCTCGGTGCTGTGCCTCTTCTACCTGTGCGGCCGGGGATACATCAGGCAGACGACCTTCCTGGGCCAGACCATCACCGGCGCCACGCTGGTGAGCTTCTATATGTTCATCTCCCGCTTCTTCAACCCCATCCAGACCCTGGCCGAGCAGTTTAACCAGCTCCAGTCCGCCTTCGCCTCCGCTGAGAAGATCTTCACCATCTTCGACCTGGAGCCCGAGCTTGTGGACGAGCCCGACGCCATCGAGCTTGACCACATCGAGGGGGAGATTGAGTTCAAGGACGTGTGGTTCAGCTACGTCCCCGGCGAGTGGGTCTTAAAGGGCGTGAGCTTCCACGTAAAGCCCAAGGAGACGGTGGCCTTCGTGGGATCCACAGGCTCGGGCAAGACCACCATTCTCAGCCTTATCTGCCGCAACTACGACATCCAGAAGGGCCAGATCCTCATCGACGGCATCGACATCCGGCACATCAAGATCTCCTCCCTCCGCCGCCACTTCGGCCAGATGCTCCAGGACGTGTTCCTCTTCTCCGGCACCATCCGCTCCAACATCGTCCTCCGGGAGGAGTCCTTCACCGACGAGGAGATTTGGCAGGCGTGCCGCTACGTCAACGCCGACCACTTCATCGACAAGCTGGAGGGGGGCTTAGACGAGGTGGTCCGGGAGCGGGGCAACAACTTCTCCGCCGGCCAGCGGCAGCTTCTGAGCTTCGCCCGCACCATCCTCCACCGGCCCGAGGTCATGATCCTGGACGAGGCCACCGCTAACATCGACACGGAGACAGAGATTTTGATCCAGGACTCCCTGGAGAAGATGAAGAACATCGGCACCATGCTCATCGTGGCCCACCGCCTCAGTACCATCCAGCACTCGGACAACATCATCCTCCTCAGCCACGGCGTCATCCGCGAGCAGGGCACCCACCAGGAGCTCCTCCACCAAAAAGGCCGCTACTACCAGCTCTACACCCTCCAGTTCAACGAACAACAGCGCGCCCTCAACCAGAAAAACGCCTGAAAGACGCAAAACGCCCCCTCCCACATACGGAAGGGGGCTGTTTTTTGTCAGCGGCAAAAAGGTTTGCGGCCGCCCTCCATAGCCCCTCCCTCCGGGAGGGGTGGCCGAGCGAAGCGAGGCGGAAGGGCCGTCCCCGCCGCGGCGGGTAAATCAAAGAATGCGCCGCAAAGCGGCGCAAACCTTTTAAAAAGCCCCCTCCTCGTAGGAGGGGGGCAGGGGGGAAGCGAGCGTAGAGGGACAGAGCGGTATCGGTAAACCACGGCTGCGGCATGGCGTTTGCTATGCCGTTCTTTGTTTGTAATACTAATATCTATTTAAAAGAAGACACCGAGCGGCGAGGATTTTTCGTGTCAGGCAAGAAAGACGCCGCAGAGAATACTGTATGTATTGTCAAGGCGGCTGACGCCGCTTGACGCGAAAAAGACCGTCGCGAATGGCTCCTTTTAATTAGATATTAGTATAAGTCACCGCCCGGACGCCCGCTCCTTGACGAGACGGACTACGCGGCTGGTGCCGAGGCGGTCGGCGCCGAGGGTGAGGAAGTCCTGGGCGTCGGCGAGGGTGGCGATGCCGCCGGCGGCCTTGATCTTCAGGTGCGGGGCGGCGTACTGCTTGAAGAGGGCCACGTCCTCGCGGGTCGCGCCGGCGGCGGAAAAGCCGGTGGAGGTCTTGATGAAGTCCGCGCTGGAGTCGGAGACGAGCTTACAGAGGTCGATCTTCTCCGCCTCGGTCAGCAGGCACGTCTCCACGATGACCTTCAAAGTTTTCTCCCCGCAGGCGTCCTTGATAAGGCGGATCTCCCGGAGAATGTCGTCCCAGCGCCGGTCCTTTACCCAGCCCAGATTTACTACCATGTCCACCTCGTCCGCGCCGTTGGCGATGGCGTCCGAGGCCTCGAAGACCTTGGCGGCGGTGGTGGCATAGCCGTTGGGGAAGCCGATGACGGTGCATATGGGCACCCGCAGGCCGGCGTACTGGGCGGCCTGGGCCACGAAGGACGGCGGGATGCACACGGACGCGGTCCGATACCGGATGCCGTCGTCTACGACCTGACGGATGTCCTCCCAGGTGGCGGTGGGGGAGAGCAGGGTGTGGTCTACGTGGGTGAGAAGCTCGGAAATGTCCATGCTGATGCCTCCTTACAGTCTTGTTCCTACGCGCTGGCCGTACCGCACCGGCGTCTCCACGCCGGCCTGCGAGTTTGTTATGGTAACCTCATCGACCTTGGCGGCGCCCTCCCGGAGAAGGACGATCACGGTGCTCCCGCCGTAGAGGAAGGTGCCCTTCTCCCGGCCCTTTTCCACGGGACCGGGGCCGTGGTGGTTCTGGATCTTCCCCACCAGCATGGCTCCCACCTCCATCTGGACGAGCCGGCCGAAGTGGTCCGAGTCGAGCACCGTGTACTCCCGGCAGTTCTCCGTGAAGACCGGCACGCTCTCCAGCGCGATGGGCCGGACGGTGTGGAGCCTGCCGGGGATAAAGATATTTTCCCCCTTCACGCCGGAATCCACGTAGCAGTAGCGGTGGTAGTTATCCACGCACAGCCGGAAGACCAGCGCCGTACCGTTCAAAAGCTCCCGGACCACCGGGTCGCCCCCCAGCAGCCGCTCCAAAGTGTAGGCCGACTGCTTGACGGGCAGAACGGTCCCCTCCCGGATGGGGTAGACGGTCAAAAGCCCGTCGCAGGGGGCGATGAGCGCGTCCGGGGCCATGTCCACCGGCCGCAGGCCGGGCTTGATCTTCCGGCAGAAGCAGTCGTTGAAGCAGGTGAACCGGTCGGATTCAAACTCCCCGAGGTCGATGCGGTTTTTCCGCACAAAGGGCCGGATGAGGCATTTGGAGGCCGGCGCATCCAGGACCTTGCCCACAAAGCGCGAAAGTCCGGGGCGGGTGAGCGCCTTGAGGCACACCCGTCCCGGAGCTGTTTTGTAGAGAAACGTGAGGGCGCTCATCGGAGGAGCCTCCCCACCAGCATCAGGGCAAATTCCACGGCGCCGATAGCCACCATCAGGAGGATGCCCCGGATCCCCGGTTTGCGGATCTGGATGGGCAGCAGGAACGCCAGCCCACACAAAACGGCGGTGGCGAAATAGACCAGCGTCACGTCCGCGGGGATTATGTACTGGAGAAGCTGGATGAAGGGGAAGATGAGGGAGACGGTGGTCACGGGCATCCCGGTATAGTATTTCCGCGCGCCGGTCTCCGTCTTCTGCCGCTCCTCCTCGGTGACGTTGAAGTACGCCAGACGTATGAGGGCCGCCAGGGCGAAGAGAATGAGGATCGCCATGAGCCCGAAGTCCACGGCAAGGTACGCCCAGTGGGGCCAGTTGGCGCCCACCCAGTACATGATGGGCGACCAGCGCAGCATCGCCGCGCCAATGGCCACGGGCAGGACACCGAAGGCCACAAGGTCCGAAAGGGAGTCGATCTGGATGCCGAAGGCCCGCTCCTGGCTCGTCCGGTCCTTCTTATGGCGGGCGACCTTGCCGTCAAAGGCGTCGCACAGGCCGCACACCAGCAGGAAGAAGGTGCCGATGTAGGGGTGTCCGGGACCCGCCAGGGAGACGACGATGCCCGTGCAGGCCGACAGGAGGCTCAGGTAGGTGAGGACAACGGTGTAGTCGTAAAATCCGATCATATCATTTCTCTCTTTTCCTCAGGGTCAGGGATTTGACCAGGGTCACGCTCCCGCACAGGAGCACGCAGATGTAAAAGGAGATGGCGCGGGACAAAAGCTCGAAGTCCACAAGGTCGGCGTGGGGGATGAAGCTTGCGAACCCGTCCAGCATCATGTAGTCCGAAACGCCCATGGCGCCGGGAATGGGGATGAGGCCCGCGCCCAGGACCGTACAGCACTGCACCGCCCAAACGCGCGCCGACCGGGCGAAGGTGCCGCCGGAGGCCAGAGACAGGAAGAAGGGGACGGAGATCACGCAAAGGCGCTGGAGGAGGTTTAAGAGGAACGTCATCCCCATGGCCCCCGGATGCTCCCGGATCATCCGGGCGTAGGAGGCGTAATCGTCCATGTGGGCGCAAAGCCGCTCCCGGCGCGTCTCCTCGCCCCGCAGGATGTGGAGCCTGCATAGAACGTGGAGGCCCCACAGGGCGATTTTCCTCAGCATCGTCTGGTGGAGGATGAGCATCACGAAGAAGACCACCAGCGCCGCCTGGAGGACGAAGCCCGCCAGAATCAGCACCTTTGAGAGCGTCCCGAAGGCGGTGAAGACGAAGGGCTGCGTCAAAAGCGCCAAGGCCCCCAGGACGATGATGGAGAGGGTGTACATAGCGAGATTCGCGATGAGGGACACCGTGGCCACCAGAGGCGGGACGCCGTCGCGGATCATGAAATAGGCGCTGGCCGGCTGTCCGCCGGTGGCGGAGGGGGTGATGGCGGAGAAGTAGATGTCCGAGGCCGAGTAGACGAAGCCCCCCAGGGGCCTCACCGGGTGCCCGAAGCCCCGGCACGCGGCCCGGACGGCCTCCCCCTCAAAGACGATGAAGCCCACCATGCAGAGGACCGCGCAGATGACCCACGGGATGTGGGCCCGGCCGATGTAGTCGGCGAAGGTGTCCAGCGTGAAGGAGCGGCTCTGGGAGACGATGGCGTACACCGACAGCGCCGCGATGGCCACGAAGAGGAGCGACCACAAAAGGCGCGAGCGGGGGGAACCGGACTTCTTTTTCATACGGCGCCTCCCACCTTTTTCAAAACGCGGCCGTTGACCCGCTCCAGAAGGCGGTCCAGGTGCAATGCGGGGGCCAGGACCTGGCCCAGCTCCGCCAGCAAAATCGCGGGCAAAATATCCGCCACAAGGTGCTGCTTCACCAGCAGGACGGAGGCGAAGACCAGAAGCGTGAAGACGAGACTGCCGATCTTATACCCCTTTCCCAGCTTTTTCGCCCCAATGGCCCCGCGAAAGCACAGCCACGACTCCGCGCAGTGGATGGAGGGGAAGAGGTTGTCCGGGGTGTCCAGGGAATAGATGAGGGCGGTCAGACGGGAGAAGATATCCGTCCCCGTCACCTCCGGGCGGACCATGTTGGTGGGGAGCAGGAGGAAGATGACACAGCAGGCAAGCTTCGTGAGCATCTCCCCGGCGAGGACCCGGTAACACCGCTCCTCGCTGTCCCGGGCGATGAGGATATAGCCCACCGCCCACTGGATATACGCCAGCACGTAGATGACGATAAAGGCCGGGACGAAGGGAAGGGCGCTGTCCAGCCTCGTGGACAGGTCGTAGTGGACCGCCCCGGCGGTGAGAGGCCGCGTCAGCCAGTAGACGGAGCAGTTGAGGACCAGCGCCGCCAGCAGGGGAAACCGGGCGTATTTCGGGATCAGGGTTTTCAGGGTCAAGACGGTTTACCTCGGAATTTCAGCTTTTCAGATAGTATATCACAAATCCTCGGATTGGTAAAGGTAAAAAGGGGAAGTTTTCCTTATATTTTTGTTAAGATTGCCCTTGACATTCGCCTTTCCCGGTCCTATAATTCGTAAGGAACCTAACGAAATACCAAAAAGAGGGAAGCTTATGGACGAAAACGAAAGGACCGAGGGCGAGGAGCCCCTGCACGCCCTTTTTTTGCGGTGCTCCAGCATCCTCTCCCGGCGCATCGGCCGCAGCGCCACCCGCCGGCGGATCATTGCGCTCCTGGACGAGCGGGGGGAGCTGACGCAGGGGGAGCTCCAGAAGAATCTGGGCATCCAGGCGGGGAGCCTTTCCGAGCTTGTCTCCCGCATGGAGAAGTTCGGCGTCCTGGAGCGGGAGGCGGACAGCCGGGACAAGCGCCGCCTTGTTTTGCGCCTCACGGAGGAGGGCAAGCGCCGCGCCGCCCAGCCCGTGGAGATGGGGGACGACCGGCTCTTCGCCGCGCTCACCGGCGAGGAGCGGGAGGAGCTTCGCCGGATGCTCCGCAGGATCGACGACGCGCACGAGCGCTGGAGGAGGGAAAACCCGTAAATGAAGCTCATCTTTCGCTACATGGGCCGGTATAAGAAGCTTATCGGCCTCACCATGCTCATAAAGCTCCTGGGGACGGTGGTGGAGCTTTTACTGCCCACCATCTTCGAGCACATCATCGACAACGTGGTCCCGGCGGGCAAGCTCGTCCCGGTGCTCTTATGGGGCCTGGGGATGTTCGCCACCGCCATCCTCTGCCGGGAGCTGAACGTCCGCGCCAACAGGCGGGGGATCGTGAACGCCCACCACATCAGCTACGACGTGCGCCAGGACCTTTTCAAAAACACCGTGAACCTCTCCGGGGCGCAGTTTGACGCCTACGGCCTGCCCAGCATCATCTCCCGCATGACCTCGGACAGCTACAACGTCCAGTCGGCGGTCCAGCAGCTCCAGCTCATGTGCATCCGCGCCCCCATGATGCTGGTGGGCGGGATTCTGGTGTCCCTGTGGATGGACGCCGGGCTCGCCCTCATCATGGTGGTGATGCTGCCGCTTTTGATCGTCATCATCATCGGCGTCTCCGCCAAGGGCCTGCCCCTCTACGCCAAGGTCCAGAAGAAGCTGGACGTGGTGGTACGGGTCATGCGGGAGAACATCACCGGCATCCGCGTGGTGAAGGCCCTTTCCAAGGCCGATTACGAAAAGCGCCGCTTTGCCGGGGTCAACGAGGACATGACGAAAAGTGACATCACCGCCACCACCGTCATGGCCATCCCCGGCCCCTTCATGCAGCTTTGCCTCAACACGGGCCTCGCCCTGGTGGTCATCGTTGGCGCGGGGCGCGTGAACCGCGGCCAGATGGAGCCCGGCGTCATCCTGGCGTTCCTTACATACTTCAACATGATCACCATGGGCGTCATGGGCCTTTCCCGTATCTTCATGACCATGTCCCGCGCCTCCGCCAGCGCCAACCGCATCGCCGCGGTCATCGAGGCGGACACGGACCTTCGCGTCCTGAGCCCGGAGGAGGCCAAAAAGCCCGCCGGCGAGGGCTTCGTCCGCTTTGAGAACGTGGACTTCAGCTACGGCGAGGACAGCCACGACACCTCCGGCTTTGCCGGGGAGAGCCGGGAGAAGGCCCTCAGCGGCATCACCTTCACCATCAAAAAGGGCGAGAGCCTGGGCATCATCGGCCCCACCGGGTGCGGGAAGACCACCGTCATCAACCTTTTGATGCGCTTTTACGACGCCACCGACGGCGGCGTCTTCGTGGACGGGCGGGACGTGCGTACCTATGAGAAGGACGAGCTGCGCCGCAAGTTCGGCACGGTCTTCCAAAATGACGTGGTGTTCCAGGACACCCTCCGGGAGAACATCACCTTCGGCCGGAAGGTCACCGAGGAGGGCGTTCTGGAGGCCGTCCGGGACGCCCAGGCCGCCGAGTTCATCGCGGGCCTTCCCGACGGCCTCGACCACGAGGCCGCCATCAAGGGCGCGAACCTCTCCGGCGGCCAGAAGCAGCGCATTTTCGTCTCCCGCGCCCTGGCCGCGAGGCCGGAGATCCTGGTCCTGGACGATTCCAGCTCCGCCCTGGACTACAAGACCGACGCCGCCATGCGCCGGGCCATCGCGGAGAACCATCAAGACAGCACCATCATCATGATCGCCCAGCGGGTCAGCAGCGTCATGAACATGACCAACATTCTGGTGCTGGACAACGGAAAGGCCATCGGCTACGGGACCCACGAGGAGCTGATGAAGACCTGCAAGCCCTATCAGGAGACCTTCAAGGTCCAGATGGGCGAGATCGAGTGAGGAGGTGAGGATATGCCGGGACCGGGAGACAGGGGCGGCGCCAAGCGCAAGCCCCGTGACGCCAAGGGGACCCTTGTGCGCATCATCAAATATATGGCCGTCTACAAATGGGCGGTAGTGGCGCTGGTGCTCCTCGCCTTTTTGAGCAACGTGGGCAACCTCTTGGGTCCCCAGCTGGCCGGTGAGGCCATCGGCGTGGTGGAGGAGGGCGCAAAGCTCGGCGTTGGGAAGATCGACATGGACCGGGTCGTCCACTACGCCGTTTTGATGCTGGTCTTCTACGTGGGGAGCACTCTCATGAGCTTTCTGGTGAGCATCGGCATGGCCCGCGTGGGCCGGCGGATCGCCAACCATATGCGCCGGGACGTGTTCCAAAAGCTCATGAATATGCCTGTGAGCTACTTTGACCGCAACCAGGCCGGCGACATCATCAGCCGCGTCAGCTACGACGTGGACGTGGTGACCATGAGCCTTAGCTCCGACGTGGTCCAGATCATCACCAGCGCCGTCACGGTGGCGGGGAGCTTCGTCATGATGGTCATCATCTCCCCGCCCATGGTGCTGTGCATGATCTTCACCATCCCCGTGTCGGTGTGGTACACCCGCCACATGTCCAAAAAGACCAGGCCCCTCTACTCCCGCCGCAGCGCCGCCTACGGCGAGATGAACGGCTTTGCCGAGGAGATGTTCTCCGGGCAGAAGACCATCCTCGCCTACGCCAACGAGGACCGGGTGACGGAGAACTTCTCCGCCATCAACCGCGCCGCCGCCGAGGCGTACCGCGACGCGGACAGCCTGGGCATCACCATGGGCCCCACCATCGGCATGATCAACAACTTCGGCCTCTCCGCCATCGGCATGGGCGGCGCGGTACTGTACCTTCTGAACATCGTGGGCCTCAAGCAGATCTCCAGCTTCGTCCTCTACTCCCGGAAGTTCTCCGGGCCCATCAATGAGATCTCCAACATCATCAACGAGATCTACTCCGCCCTGGCCGCCGCCGAGCGCGTCTTCGAGTTCCTGGACGAGCCGGAGGAGCCCCGAGACATCCCGGACGCCGCGACGCTCACCGACTGCCGCGGCGAGGTACGCGTGGAGGACGTGAGCTTCGGCTACGTCCCCGAGAAGACCATCCTCAAGAACATCGATTTGGAGGCAAAGCCAGGCCAGACCATCGCTATCGTGGGCCCCACCGGCGCGGGCAAGACCACCATCATCAACCTCCTCATGCGCTTTTACGACGTGAACACCGGCCAGATCTTGGTGGACGGTCTGGAGGCCCGGCAGTACACCCTGGATTCCCTGCGCCGCAGCTACGCCATGGTCCTCCAGGACACCTGGGTCTTCAACGGCACCATCTTCGACAACATCGCCTACGGCAAGGAAAACGCCACCCAGGAGGAGGTCATAGCCGCCGCCAAGGCCGCCATGATCCACGGCTACATCATGCGCCTGCCCGAGGGGTACAACACCGTCATCTCCGAGGACGGCGGCAACATCTCCAAGGGCCAGAAGCAGCTTCTGACCATCGCCCGCGCCATGCTCTACAACACAAGTATGCTGATTTTAGACGAGGCCACCTCCAACGTGGACACCACCACCGAGCGCCAGGTCCAGAGCGCCATCCGGGGCCTTATGAAGGGAAAAACCAGCTTCGTCATCGCCCACCGCCTCTCTACCGTCCAGAACGCCGACAAGATCCTGGTCATCGACCACGGCTCCCTCATCGAGCAGGGCACCCACGACGAGCTCATGGCCATGCGGGGATTCTACTACAAGCTGTACGCGAGCCAGTACGAATAAAACTGGCTTTGAAGGCCGCTTCGCGGCCTTCAAATGCCAAGGGGAACGTGCGGAAAGCCCTTCGCGAAAGGTCTGCGGACCTTTCGTGAAGGGCTTTCCTGCTGTTTTGCTGCGCGCACGGCCCCTTTGGGGCCGCACACTCCGCAAAACAAAAGGAATTTTTTCCGACGTACATGCCGCCGGAAAAAATGGTCGATGGCGGCGGGAAAAAGGATTGCGGCTTCGCCGCATTTTTATATTCCCACCCACCCGCCCCCGCCGCCGCACGGAACCACCCCTGCCGCTTGCGCGGCTGTCCCCTCCGTTGGAGGGGCTAAAGTGAGCGCATAGGTAATTTTGCCCCTCCTAGGTCGGGGTGGCCGAGCGCAGCGAGGCCGGGGTGGTGCTGCAATCCGTTTATCGGAAGCCCCAGCGACGCTCAACAAGCTCGAATACCCCGGCCCTGCGGGGCCACCCCATCTCCGGCCTAAGAGCCGCCCCTTCGGGGCGGTTGGCCTCCGAAACACGCCTGCGGGCGTAGTTTTTCCGAAAAAGGGGTCAAGGGGAATAAGGTTGCGGCGCTTCGCGCCGCGTTTATAAAAAAATGGGGCTGTGAAAAAAAGAGCATCTACAAGCTCATCTTTTCACAGCCCCGGTTTTTGTGTGGAAAAATAACCGCATTTCGTCAAAAAGGGGCACACTACCCCTACCCCACAGGATACCGCTTTTCTGAAGTCAGGCGGCGGCCTGGAGGCGCTTGCGTTTGTTGTGGAATTTGTAAAGGTTATGCCCAACAGCCACCAGCAGAAGCTCAAGTTTTACCTTCCCCAGCCCCCGCCGGCGTATCCTTCGGTACCCACGGTCCTGCTTGACGATGCCGAAGGTGCCCTCCGCCTGGATCGAGCGGTTTATCCGCAGCCGTATCCCGAGATCGCTGCCCAGGTTGTGGAGAACTTCCTCGTGCATCGCGGTCAGCTCCCGGTTCAGACGCACCGTCCTGTTCTTTTCCGTTTTCTTGCATTTTTGCGCATACGGGCAATTTGATACTACTCTCTAATAAAAAGTAGACAGTTATATATAACAGTGGTAAAATAAACTTGGTGATGAAAATGCGGT
>CANQSD010000003.1 GCA_947626385.1 uncultured Oscillospiraceae bacterium
TTGCCGTGACGACTTATTTGACGGCTCATTCTTTCCCGGCAGGGTATATCCCTCCCACCTTACCCGATATTGTAAAACCACCGGCCCTGGCGATGATAATAAAATGAAAAAGCACGCGCTCAGGACTTGAAAAATTAAGGATAACGCGCTACAATAAAAGAGAATAAGTGTGAAGGAGTCTGTCTCAATCACAAGGCACCTGACTTTTCCGAAAAAACGAAAAAAATCCTTGACTTTTCGGAAAATCTATGGTATCATATCCAAGCTTTTGCAAAGAGCAACTGCTCATCGGGGCGGTCCTATGCCGTATGAACGCGGTACGAACGCCTATCAAGAGGGGAGGAAACAAGCATGAACTTAGTGGAGACATTGAACCAGCGCTACATGAAGCCCGAGCTTCCCACCATGAACGTGGGCGACACCGTCCGCGTCACCGTCCGGGTCAAGGAGGGCAACCGCGAGCGCAACCAGGCCTTCGAGGGCACCATCATCGCCAAGAAGCACGGCGGCATCAACGAGACCATCACCGTCCGCCGCATCTCCTATAACGTGGGCTGTGAGAAGGTATTCCCTGTGCATTCTCCCAGCATCGTCTCTGTGGAGACGGTCCGCCGCGGCAAGGTCCGCAGGGCCAAGCTTTACTATCTGAGAGACCGCGTGGGCAAGAACGCCAAGGTCAAGGAAAGAATCTGACAAAAAAAGGGGGAGCGTTTCCCCCTTTTTTTGATATTCGATGTGAAAGGGGCGGGACAATGGACGAGGAGCAAAACGCGCTGCCCGAGGAGGCCGCGCCGTCCGAAGCCGCGCCGGAGGAGCCCGCCAGGGGCGGCCGGCACGCTGGAAAGAGAAAGAAAAAGAACGCGGATGAGGACAGGATGGAGCTGTACGACTGGATCCAGTGCGTCATCGGCGCTTTGGTGGTGGGGATCCTCGTTTTCATGTTCCTGGTGCGGGTGGTGAACGTGGACGGAAGCTCCATGTGGCCTACGCTCCACCACGGGGACATGATTTTGACCACCAATTTCCTCTACACTCCCAAAAACGGGGACGTGGTGGTGTTTCAGACGGATTCCTACGGGTCCGAGCCGCTGGTCAAGCGCATCATCGCCACCGGCGGGCAGACCGTGCGCATCGACCCTGTCACCGGAGACGTCTATGTGGACGGTAAGCTCCTGAGCGAGCCCTACATCGCCGACACCATTGAGAACCCCGGCGATTTTACCGAGGAGACGACGGTGCCGGAGGGGTGCCTCTTCCTCATGGGCGACAACCGCAACCACTCCACCGACAGCCGGGACGGAAGGATCGGCTTCGTGGATGAGCGGTGCGTTATCGGCAAGGTGCTGATGGTGGTTTTCCCCTCCGACAAGGGGGCCCTGGAGGAGGACATCGGGCGCGACCTTTCGCGCCTCGGGAGCATCTACTGATGGAAGAGGCCATGAACATCCAGTGGTTCCCCGGCCACATGGCCAAGGCGCGGCGCATGGTGCAGGAGGATCTGAGGCTGGTGGACGCGGTCTGCGAGGTGGTGGACGCCCGGGTGCCCCGGTCCTCCCGGAACCCGGAGATTGACGCCCTCACCGCCGGCAAGTCCCGGATCATCGTCCTCAATCGGGTGGACCAGGCCGATCCCGCCCTCACGAAGCTTTGGAGCCGGTCCTTTCGCCAAAAGGGCGCTGCGGTGCTGGAGACGGACTGCCGCTCCGGCAAGGGCACGGCGGTCTTCCCCGGCCTTGTGCGGGAGCTTTTGAAGGACAAGATCGAGCAAAGACGCGCCCGGGGCCAGGTGGGGACGCCCCTCCGGATCATGGTGCTGGGCATCCCCAACGTGGGCAAGTCCTCATTTATCAACAAGGTGGCGCGCCGGAAGGCCGCCGAGGCCGCCGACCGGCCCGGCGTCACCCGGGGCAAGCAGTGGGTGAGTCTGGGCGGCGGTGTGGAGCTTCTGGACACGCCGGGGCTCCTCTGGCCCCGGTTCGAGGACAAGCTCACCGGCGAGAACCTGGCCTTCACCGGCGCGGTGCGGGACGAGATCTTGGATACGGAGACGCTGGGCGCGCGGCTTTGCGAGCGTCTGCGGAACCTCTACCCGGAGGCGCTGACGGCGCGGTTCGGCATAGAGGACCCAGGAGAAAAGACGGGCCTTGAGCTCCTGACGCTGGCGGCGAAACGCCGCGGTTTTCTCATTTCCGGCGGGGAGCTGGACACGGAGAGAATGGCGAAGGTGCTCCTGGACGAGTTCAGGGGCGGAAAGCTTGGCCGCCTGACCATAGACGGTGCGCCGGAGGGTTGACGTGGACTTTTGGGCACATGAGAGGGAGCTGTTTGACCGTGGCTTTGAGGTGGTCGCCGGGGTGGACGAGGCAGGCCGGGGACCCCTGGCGGGGCCCGTCTGCGCCGCGGCGGTGATCCTGCCGCGTTTTTTGGAGATTCCCGGCCTTGACGATTCCAAGAAGCTGACGGAGAAAAAGCGCGAGGCGCTTTTTGACGTGATAAAGGCTGCCGCCCTGGACTACGGGATCGGCTGGGCGTCCGTGGAGGAGATCGACGGGCTCAATATCCTGAACGCCACGTACCTTGCCATGAACCGGGCCCTCCGGGCGCTGAAGGCCGTCCCGGACATGACCGTCATCGACGGCAACCGCAGTGCGGGCATTGAGGTCCCCTGCGTCACGCTGGTGGGCGGGGACGGGCTCTCCGCCAACGTGGCGGCGGCGTCGGTTTTGGCGAAGGTCTCCCGTGACCGGCTGATGCGTGAGCTGGCGGCCCAATACCCCGGCTACGGATTTGAAAAGCACAAGGGCTACGGCACGAGGGCGCACTACGCCGCCATCCGGGCGCTGGGACCCAGTCCCGTCCACCGGACGACCTTTTTGAGGAAGCTGCATTGAACACAAAGCTCATCGGCCGCTGGGGCGAGGCCGCGGCGGCGGACTATTTGAAAAAGAAGGGCTATAAGATCCTGGGGCTGGGATACCGGACCCGGATGGGGGAGATAGACCTCATCGCCGAGGACCGGGGGACGCTGGTGTTCGTCGAGGTGAAGACCAGGAAGGACGAAAGCTTTGCCCAGGCCCGGGAGGCCGTCACCGGGACGAAACAGCGGCGGCTCCTGGCGGCGGCGGAGCTCTACATGGCCGCCCACGGGGCGGACAGGCCCGCCCGCTTCGACGTCGTGGAGGTCTACGCGCCGGAGGGCGTGGAGACGAAAAAGCCACAGATCAACCACATTGAAAACGCGTTTTCCGGGAGGTAACGACTATGCAATACGTGAGCACCAGGGACACCGGCCGCGCCGTCACCGCCGCCATGGCCATTGAGTGTGGCCTGAGCACGGACGGCGGGCTTTTTGTGCCGGCCCAGATGCCCTCTCTGCCGGCGGGGGCTTTGGAGAGCCTGCGCCGGATGGACTACCGCCAGCGGGCGGTGTACGTCATGAAGCTCTTTTTGGAGGACTACACCACGGCAGAGCTTGCGGATTTCGCCGCGCGGGCCTACGGGCCGAAGGGGTTCGATACGCCGAAGATCGCGCCGGTGCGCACGCTGGACGCCTCCACCCACGTCCTGGAGCTGTGGCACGGGCCCACCTGCGCCTTCAAGGACATGGCGCTCCAGATGCTCCCGTACCTGCTCACCGCCGCCATGGGCAAGAACGGGGAGGACCGGCAGGTCTGCATCCTGGTGGCCACCTCCGGCGACACGGGCAAGGCGGCGCTGGAGGGCTTCGCCGGCGTGGAGGGCACAAAAATTTGTGTCTTCTACCCCCGGGACGGCGTCTCCGACATCCAAAAGCTCCAGATGACCAGCCAGGAGGGCGCCAACGTGCTGGTCTGCGCCGTCAACGGCAACTTTGACGACGCCCAGGCGGCGGTGAAGGAGATCTTCTCCGACCCCGCCATGCGGGAGGAGCTGGCCGGCCGCGGCTGGATGCTCTCCTCCGCCAATTCCATCAACTGGGGCCGGCTTCTGCCCCAGATCGTCTACTACATCTCCGCCTACTGCGACCTTCTGAACGCCGGGGCGGCGCAGGCGGGGGAGAAGGTCAACTTCTCCGTGCCCACCGGGAATTTCGGGGACATCCTGGCAGGGTTCTACGCCAAAAAAATGGGCCTTCCCGTGGGAAAGCTCATCTGCGCCTCCAACAAAAACGATGTGCTCACGGATTTTCTCAGAACCGGCGTCTACGACAAGAACCGGCCCTTCTATACCACTATTTCGCCCTCCATGGACATTCTGGTGTCCAGCAACCTGGAACGGCTCCTCTATGACCTCACCGGCATGGACGACCGGGAGACGGCGGGGTATATGGAGGCGCTGAAAAAAGACGGGCGGTACGAGGTCACGCCCAGGCTCAAGGCCGCGCTGGACGGGCTTTTCGCCGCCGGATGCTGCGACGATGAGGAGACGAAGGACGTCATCGCCCGGTGCTTTAAGGAGCACGGCTATCTTATCGACACCCACACGGCGGTGGCCTACGGGGTGCTGGAGAAATACAGGCGTGAGACGGGGGATGAGACGCCCTGCGTCGTCGTCTCCACCGCCAGCCCCTACAAATTCTGCGCCGCCGTGCTGGAGGCCCTGGGGGAGAGGCCGGAGAGCCAGGGCCCGGAGCTCATCGGTCAGCTGGAGCGGGCCTCCGGCGTTCCCGCGCCCATGCCCCTGAAGGCGCTGGCGGGGAAGACCGTCCGCTTCCGGGACAGCTTCGACAAGGTGCAGCTTCCCGATGTGGTGCGGGACTTTTTGAAGTGACATTATGTTAACAAGCAATATTATGTTAACAATAAACATTATGTAAACCGGAATTGGATTCCGGTTTACATAATGGACTTGGGCTCGAAGGTGCCGCAGAAGGTCTCCGCCTTACGCAGGGCGTTTTTGGACTCCACGTTGATGGCGGGGGCGTGGCAGCAGCCGTCCTTGCCGTGATAGGTGCAGCTTTGCACGTCGCAGCCCACGCCGGGGAGCTTCTCGTTCCAGAGGCCCGTTGTCGTATCGCTCATGTTTGTCGCTCCTTTTTTGGTTGTCTCTTTTATTTTGCGCGCTCCGGGGCGGATTATTCCCGGAGGGGAGGCGTTATGCTCTGGACCATCGGGGATCTTCACCTGTCCTTTGAATCGAATAAGCCCATGGACGTTTTCGGGAAGGACTGGGCCGGGCACGTAGACCGCCTGCGGGAAGGGTTCCGGCGCGTGGGTCCGGAGGACACCACCGTCATCTGCGGGGACCTGACCTGGGGAATGGGGATGGAGGAGTGCCTGGAGGATTTCCGCTTCATCGACGCTTTGCCGGGGCGGAAGATCATTTTGAAGGGCAACCACGACTACTGGTGGAGCACCGCCGCGAAGGCAAAAGCGTTTTTTCAGGAAAACGGCATCGGCTCCATCGATATTCTCTACAACAACTGCTTTTTTTATGAAAACGCGGCCCTCTGCGGCACCAAGGGGTGGATGTGCCCCAACGAAAACCCGGCGCCCCACGATAAAAAGCTGATGGACCGGGAGATCGGGCGGCTGGAGGCGAGCCTTAAATCGGCGGGAGACAGGGAGCGGAAGATCGTGTTTCTCCACTACCCGCCCATCTTCGGAAAGCTCTACGCCAAAGGGATGGTGGAGGTCATGGAGCGCTACGGCGTCCGGGAGTGCTTTTACGGGCATCTCCACGGCGCGGGACGGGCCCTGGCCTTCGAGGGAGAGGACCGGGGCATCCGCTATCGGCTCATCTCCGCTGACCATGTGGGGTTTTGCCCCGTAAAAATCATGTGAATCGTGAGAAAAATGTTTGCAAATCCGGGAATGTCTGCTATAATAGTCAAGATGCCCCATAGAGGTAACATACAGTAGGAGGAAAAACCGTGAACGTCAAGGAATTTGAGAAAAAAGAGAAAAATACCGCCGAGCTCACCGTGCTCGTCAGCGCCGAGGAATTCGACGCCGCCGTCCAGCGGGCTTACCTGAAGAACCGCGGCCGCATCCAGATCCCCGGCTTCCGCAAGGGCAAGGCCCCCCGGAAAATGATCGAGAGCATCTACGGCGCCGGCGTCTTCTATGAGGACGCCGTGGAGGACGTGGCCCCCGCCGCCCTGGAGGCCGGCATTCAGGAGAAGGACCTGTCCACCGTGGGCCGCCCGTCCATCCTGGACTTTGACATCGGCGAGGACAAGACGCTCACCGTCAAATTCCTTGTCTCCCTCTATCCCGAGGTGAAGCTGGAGGGATATACCGGCATCGCTGCCCCCAAGATGGCCGTGCGCGTCACTAAGAAGGACGTGGAGCGGGAGATCGACCGGGTGCGCGAGCGCAACGCCCGCATCGAGACCGTGGAGCGCCCTGCGCAGAAGGGCGACATCGTGAACATCGACTTTGAGGGCTTTTTAGGCGATACGCCCTTCGAGGGCGGCAAGGGCGAGGACCACGACCTGGAGCTGGGCTCCGGCACCTTCATCCCCGGCTTCGAGGACCAGCTCATCGGCAAGGCCGCCGGCGAGGACTGCGACGTGAACGTCACCTTCCCCGAGGCTTACGCCCCCGAGCTTGCCGGCAAGGACACCACCTTCAAGGTCCACGTCAACGAGGTGAAGATGAAGGAGCTTCCGGCGCTGGACGACGAGTTTGCCAAGGACGTGTCCGAGTATGACACCCTGGAGGAGTACACCGCCAGCGTGAAGACGGAGCTTTCCGAGCACCGCCGGGAGGAGGCCCAGAAGGGCTTTGAGGAGGTGGTCCTCTCGCGCCTCACCGACAAGGTGGAGGCCGACATCCCCGATGCCATGGTGGAGGCGCACCTGGACGACATGGTCCAGAACTTCCGCTATAACCTGATGCAGCAGGGGATGCAGCTGGAGCAGTATCTGTCCATGATGGGCATGGACGTGGAGTCCTTCCGCAAGGATATGCACTCCACTGCCGAAAAGCAGATCAAGCTGGATCTGGCCTTCGAGCACATCGCCAAGACCGAGGACTTCCCCGTCAGCGACGAGGACGTGGAGGCCGAATATAAGCGTCTGTGCGACGAGTACCACATGAAGGATGAGGAGGTCCGCCGCGCCGTCACCGTGGATTCCGTGAAGACCGGTCTCAAGCTGGAGCGCGCCAGGAAGCTGGTGCTGGACACCGCTACCGTGGAGAAGAAGGAGAAAAAGGACGAGGAGCCCGAGGGAGAGGCCGAGTGAGCTTTCGGGGGAATACCCGGAGGAAAAGCTGGATATAATCAGTTCGTCGAAAAGCTCTCATCGAGCATTTTTTCCGGCGGCATGTACGTCGGAAAAAATACCCTTTGTCGCCCAAGTGTGCCGGGGTCCCCGGCGGGCCATGCCCGCTGGGGAGAGGACGAACCGAGCCAGCGTCTGAGCCCGACCGTCGGGAGGGCGAGGCAAAGCGGCTCGTGTGAGGACGAGCGTGCAGGGCGACAGCAGGGAAATTTCACGTGAATTCCGCAGAATTCACGGGGAATTTCCCGCACGTTCCCCTTTGTCGGAAAAGGCCAAAGGCCTTTTTCGACACATAGTCAGGAAACGACCAAGTTTTAGCGCGTACAGGAGGTTTGACCATGAGTTTGGTACCGTATGTTGTGGAGCAGACGAGCCGGGGCGAGAGGAGCTACGATATCTTTTCCCGCCTTCTCAACGACCGCATCGTCTTTCTGGGCGAGGAGGTCAACGACACCACGGCGAGCCTGGTGGTGGCCCAGTTCCTCTTTTTGGAGGCCCAGGACCCGGACAAGGACATCCAGTTCTACATCAATTCCCCCGGCGGCTCCATCACCGCCGGCATGGCGATCTATGACACCATGAAGTATATCAAGTGCGACGTGAGCACCATCGCCATCGGCATGGCGGCCAGCATGGCCGCGTTCCTGCTGAGCTCCGGCACCAAGGGCAAGCGCCTGGCGCTGCCCAACACGGAGATCATGATCCACCAGCCCTCCGCCGGCACCCAGGGACAGGTCACCGATATGGCGATACACCTGGCGCGTATCCAGCGCATCAAGGAGCGCATGAACGCCATCATGGCCGACAACACCGGCAAGAGCGTGGAGGTCATCCGGGACGCCTGCGAGCGGGATAATTTCATGTCCGCCCAGGAGGCGCTGGACTTCGGCCTCATCGACAAGGTCATCGCCAAGCGCTGACGCCCGTTTTGAACCGTTTTTTGAGAGGGAAGCCAATGCCCAACAATAGAGACGAACAAAATCATGTGAGCCGCTGCGACTTCTGCGGCCGGCCCCAGAGCGCCAAGGTCCGGCTCTTCCAGGGACAGAGCGCCAACATCTGCGAGGAGTGCGTGAACCTGTGCTACGAGCTGATGACCGAGCACTACGTGGAGCCGGAGGAGGAGCCGCGGCCGGAGGAGATCGACCCCTACGAGCTGGCAAGGAGTATGCCCAAGCCCGCCCAGATCAAGGAGTATCTGGACGAGTACATCATCGGGCAGGAGCGGGCGAAGGTCGCCCTCTCCGTGGCGGTCTACAACCACTATAAGCGCATTTTCTGCTCGAACGGCGACAATTCCGCCGAGATCCAGAAGAGCAACATTCTTCTGGTGGGGCCCACGGGCTCGGGCAAGACCATGTTTGCCCAGACGCTGGCAAAGCTTCTGGAGGTGCCCTTCGCCATTGCCGACGCCACGACCCTCACCGAGGCAGGGTACGTGGGGGACGACGTGGAGAACATCCTCCTGCGGCTTTTGCAGGCGGCGGACTTCGACGTTGCCCTGGCCGAGCGGGGGATCATCTACATCGACGAGGTGGATAAGATCGCCCGGAAGAGCGAAAATACCTCCATTACCAGAGACGTATCCGGCGAGGGCGTCCAGCAGGCGCTGTTGAAGATTTTGGAGGGGACCGTCGCCAACGTGCCGCCCCAGGGCGGGCGCAAGCACCCCCATCAGGAGTTCATCTCCGTCGATACCTCCAACATCCTCTTCATCTGCGGCGGGGCCTTTGACGGCATCGACAAGATCATCGAGCACCGCCTGGACAAAAAGTCCATGGGCTTCGGCGCGGAGATCAAGACCAAGGAGGAGAAGGACGTCAGCGAGCTTCTGGAGCAGATCCAGTCCCACGACCTTTTGAAGTTCGGCATCATCCCGGAGCTTATCGGGCGTATGCCGGTGATCGTGCCCATGCGGCAGCTGCGGCGCGAGGACCTGGTGCGTATCCTCAGGGAGCCCAAAAACGCCCTGACCCGCCAATATAAGGCGCTGATGAGCTACGACCGGGTGGACCTGGAGTTCGAGGACGAGGCGCTGGAGGCCATCGCCGACAAGGCCATCGCCCTGGATATCGGCGCCAGGGGACTGCGGTCCATCGTGGAGGGGATCCTGACGGACATCATGTTTGAGGTCCCGTCGGACGAGCGGATCGACCGGGTGACCGTGACGAAGGCGTGCGTTACCGACGGGGCGAAGCCCCAGCTCCACCGCAGACCCCGGCCCAGGCTCGATCCCGACCTGGCGGCAAGCTGAACCTATAGGCCACGCTGAGAAAGCGCGGCCTTTTCGGATAATTTTGAGGTATGTCATGAAGGATGAAACGGGCGGCGTGACGCCCTTTGAAAGGATACCCCTGCTGGCGCTCTACGGGCTTACGGTGTTCCCGGAGATGAGCGTCAGCTTCGACGTGGAAAAGCCCGCGTCCGTGGCGGCGCTGGACGCCGCCGTGGAGGGGGACGGGCGTGTCTTTATCGTGTCCCGGAAGGGCCTGTACAGCGACGCCCGGGAGACCAGGAGCTTATTTAAGATCGGTGTGGTCTGCCGCGTCCGGCAGTACCTGCGCACCCAAAACGGCGGGATGCGCGTCATGGTGGACGGGCTGGAGCGGGCGTCGCTTTTGTCATTGGAGGCCGAGGGGGAGTGCTCCTGGGCCACGGTGCTGGTGCGGGAGCGTGAGGAGACGGTCCTGGACCCCCGGGCGGAGGCGCTGATGCGGGGGGCCCTGGCGCTCTATGAGGAGTATCTGAAGTACATCGGCTCCTCCGTGCCGGAGACCATCCTGGCGCTGTCCGAGCACCGGGACCCCGGATATGTGGCGGACTATATCGCCCAAAACGGCACCTTCCCCCAGGAGACGAAGCAGAGGATCCTGGAGGTCCTGGACCCGGTGAAGCGGCTCGACGCCGTCATGGAGGTCCTGCGCCACGAGCTGGAGGTCATCAGCGTGGAGCACGACATCTCCCAGAAGCTCCGGGAGCGCATGGCCCGGCAGGGGCGGGAGAACATCCTGCGGGAGCAGCTCCAGATCATCGAGGCGGAGCTGGGCGAGGGCGGCAGTGAGCTGGACGACTATCACGACAGGATCCTGGCCCTGAGGCTGGAGGACGAGGTGGAGGAGAAGCTCCTCAAGGAAGTGGAGAAGCTTTCCCACCAGGCCTACGGCTCGGCGGAGGGGTCCGTTATCCGCTCGTATCTGGACGCGGTGCTGGAGCTTCCCTGGCACAAGTCCACCAGGGAGCGGCTGGATATCGCCGCGGCGCGGCGGGTGCTGGACCGGGACCACTTCGGCCTTGAGAAGGTCAAGGAGCGGATCCTGGAGTACCTGGCCGTCCGGTGCGTGGCGCCGGATATGAAGGGCGCGATCCTGTGCCTTGTGGGGCCTCCCGGCGTGGGGAAGACCTCCGTGGCCATCTCCATCGCCTCGGCCATGAACCGCAAGCTTGCGCGTATGAGCCTGGGGGGCGTCCACGACGAGGCGGACATCCGGGGCCACCGGAAGACGTATATCGGCGCTATGCCGGGGCGGATCATGGCAGCTGTCACCCAGGCCAAGTCCAATAACCCGCTTTTACTGCTGGACGAGATCGACAAGCTGGGGTCCGATTATAAGGGCGACCCCGCCAGCGCGCTTCTGGAGGCGCTGGACCCGGAGCAGAACGTGAGCTTCCGGGACCACTATCTGGAGGTGCCCTTCGACCTCTCCAACGTCATGTTCATCACCACCGCCAACACCACGGAGACCATCCCCCGGCCGCTTCTGGACCGCATGGAGGTCATCGAGCTTCCCAGCTACACCGACGAGGAGAAGGTCCGCATCGCCGCCGACCATCTCCTGCCCAAACAGCGCAAAAAGCACGGCCTCACGGCCCGGACGCTGAAGATCGGCGAGGACGTCCTGCGGGACGTGATCGCGGGGTACACCAGGGAATCCGGCGTGCGCCAGCTGGAGCGGCGGATCGCGGCGCTGTGCCGCAAGGCGGACATGGTGCTGGCCTCCGGCGAGGCGAAGAGCCTGACCGTGACATCCGAAAAGCTGGAGGGGCTTTTGGGCCCCCGGAAATATAAGCCGGAAAAGGTCTCCGGCCGGGACAGCGTGGGCGTGGTCAACGGCCTTGCCTGGACCGAGACCGGCGGGGAGATCCTGGAGGTGGAGGCCCTGGCCCTGGAGGGCACGGGGAAGATCGAGCTTACCGGGAATCTCGGCGACGTGATGCGCGAATCGGCCCACGCGGCGGTGAGCTTCATCCGCTCGAGGTGCGATAGGCTCGGCATCGACAGGGAATTTTACAAAAATAAGGATATCCACATCCACTTCCCCGAGGGGGCCGTCCCTAAGGACGGGCCCAGCGCGGGCATCGCCATCACCTGCGCCGTCATCTCCGCCCTCACCGGCGCGCCGGCGAGGCGCGACGTGGCCATGACCGGGGAGATCACCCTAACGGGGCGGGTCCTGCCCATCGGGGGATTGCGGGAGAAGACCATGGCGGCCCTGCGCTTCGGTGTCCGGACGTGCATCATCCCCAAGGACAACGAGCCGGACCTGGAGGAGATCGACCAGACGGTGCGGCGGGGACTCAGCTTCGTCACCGCCGAGAGGCTGGACGACATTCTGGACGTGGCGCTGGCCCTCCCGGAGAGCGCAAAGCCCGAGGCGGCCTGCGAGCATCCCCGGACATCGAAGCGGCCTCAGGAGGCCCCCGGGGCCCGGTGCGAGGTGTAAGATGGACTACCGCAAGGTCGAATTCGTCAAGTCCGCCGTGAGCCCCGAGGGGTTCATCCGGGACGGACTTCCACAGCTTGCCTTCGCCGGACGGTCCAACGTGGGCAAGTCCTCCGTCATCAACTCCATCGTTGGGCGGAAGAACTTTGCCCGTGTGGGCTCCGCGCCGGGGAAGACAAGCCAGATCAACTATTTTCTCATCGATAAGCGCTTTTACATCGTGGACCTGCCGGGATACGGCTATGCTCAGGTGAGCAAGGCCGAGCGGGACCGCTGGGGGCGGCTCATGGAATCGTATTTCGCCTCCGGGCTCATCACCCTGGGGGTGCAGATCGTGGACATCCGCCACAAGCCCACCGCCGATGACGTGACCATGATGAACTGGTTCAAGCAGTCGCAGGTGGACGCCATTGTGGTGGCCAACAAGCTGGACAAGTGCAAAAAATCGGAGGTCCCCGGCAATATTGCCCGCATCCGGGAGACGCTGGACCTTAGCGAGGATACGCCCATCGTCTACTACTCGGCGGAAACCCACGCCGAACGGGAGGCCCTGCTGCTGGCCCTGGACGGGGCGCTCTCTCTGGAATAACGCTATGGGGAACATTTTAAGAAATCTGGACTGGTCGGTGCTCACGGACATTCTCCTGTCCGCCCTGCCGGTGCTCATCTGCATCACCCTGCACGAGTGCGCCCACGGGCTCACAGCGCTGTGGCTGGGGGACACCACGGCCAAGGACATGGGGCGGTTGAGCCTCAATCCCCTCAAGCATTTTGATATCATGGGCTTTCTCATGATGGCCATAGCCGGCTTCGGCTGGGCCAAGCCTGTGCCCGTGGATATGCGGCGCTTTCGCGACCCCAAGCGGGGGATGGCGCTGACGGCCCTGGCGGGGCCCGTCGCCAACATCCTCATCGCCATCGTCTTTTTCTTCCTCTACGGGCTTCTCTGGCCCTTCCTCTACAAAAGCGGCTTCGGGCGGACCGTGGAGGTCATGATTGCCCGCACCGGCACCATCAGCGTCTCCTTTGCCGTCTTCAACGTCCTGCCCATCCCGCCGCTGGACGGCTCCAAGGTGCTGGGGGCGTTTTTGCCGGAGGATCTGTATTGGAAGCTCATGCGCTATGAGCGCTGGGGGATGCTGCTGCTCATCGTACTTGTGTTCACCGGCGCCCTGGACGGGACGCTGGGGAGGCTCGCGGGAGCGGCCATGGACAAGCTGTGGGTCTTCGCCGAGCTCGGCAATAGCTTGGGTAATCTCATCTGAGGTGCATATGGAAAACCCCACCTTCCATCTGGAGGGCGTGGTGCGGACCCGGGAGGACATGGAGGATTTTGAGGGGCCGCTGACGCTGATCCTCCAGCTTTTGGCGAAAAACAAAATAGAGATACAGGACATCCGCATCTCGGACCTTCTGGACCAGTATATGGCGTGGCTTGACGAGATGAAGTCCATGGACCTGGAGATCGCCTCGGAGTTCGTGCAGATGGCCTCCCACCTTGTGTATATCAAGGCCCGGATGCTCCTCTCCGCCGGGGAGGAGACGGGGGAGCTGGAGGCGCTCATCGAGTCCCTGGAGAGGCTGAAGAACAAGGACGTCTACGAGCGGCTGAGGGAGGTCTTTCCCCGGATCGCCGCCCTATATACCCGTGGGGCGGGGACCATGGTGAAGCCCCCGGAGTATTTGCCGGTGGACAAGGAGTACCGCTACGTCCACGAGCCCACGGACCTTCTGGACGCCATGGCGCGGGTGATGGCGGGGCGCGAGGCGGCGGCCGTGGCGCAAAACGAGTCGGGCTTCCGCTTCCCCGAGCGCATCGTCTACTCCGTCACGGAAAAATCCGGGGAGCTTCTGGAGCGGCTGAGGACGAAGGGTCCCACCTCTCTGCGGACCATCTTCCGGGAAAACGGCAGCCGCACGGAGCTGGTGGCCACCTTCGTGGCCCTTTTGGAGCTTGCCAGGGACGGCAGTATCCTCCTGGAGGGCGAGGGGGAGGACACCTGGGTCTCCTATGTCCCGGAGACTGACACCAAAGAGGAATGAACGATATGGAGATACACGAATTGGAGGCCGCCATTGAGGGCATCCTCTTCGCCTCCGGCGAGGCGGTACACGTCAAGCGTCTGGCGGCGGTGCTGGCCGCGGACGAGGAATTGATTTTCGATACCGCCAAACACCTGGCGGACAGGCTCGTTTACGAGGGCCGGGGCATCCGGCTCATCCGGCTGGAGGACCAGCTTCAGCTTTGCTCCGCGCCGGAGTACGCCGACGTCATCCGGCAGGCGCTGGAGACGCGAAAGCCGCCCAAGCTCACTCAGACGGCGCTGGAGGTGCTGAGCATCGTGGCGTATTTCCAGCCGGTGACGAGGGCGTATATCGACGACGTGCGCGGCGCCGATTCCAGCTACACCGTGGGGGTCCTCACGGAACGGGGCCTCATCGAGCCCTGCGGGACGCTGGACGCGCCGGGGCGGCCTACGCTTTTCAGGACGACCAACGCGTTCTTGCGCACCTTCGGGCTTACGAGCCTGGAGGAGCTTCCAGAGCTTCCCCAGAAGGGCGCGGAGGACGGGGAACAGCTGCGCATCCAGGAATCCATCGACGCCCTGACGGCGGACCGGGAGTAAAAGGCTTTTTTTGGATGGAAACGTCTTTTTTGGAAAGGATAAGGAGGTGGGCGCTTGACGCTGATACTGCTCATACCGGCGATCGTGACCTTGTGCTTCGGGGCGTGGAAGGCGGCGCTCATCGTGCTGGGCGTGGGGGTCGTGCTGGACTTTCTCATCGCCATGCTGCGCGTGGGCGCGCGGGCGACGCTGGAGGACGGCGTCTTCGGCCTTCGGGTCCTGGCCGGTCCCGTGAAGCTTACGCTCCTGCCCAAGGCCGAAAAGGAGGAGAAGGCCGAGCCTGAGGAAAAAGACGAAGAAAAAGAGGCTAAAAAGAAGGCTAAAAAGCGGAAAAAGGCCAAAAAGAAGAAGGAAAAGGCCGAGGCTTCGGAGGGGGAGAAGAAGGAGAAGAAAGAGCTTCCCATCAAAATCGATCTGGAGCTCATCTCCACGGTCCTTTCCGCCCTGGGGGAGCTTTTGGGGAGGCTCCGGCGGAAGATCTCCATCGACAAGCTCACCGTCCACTATACCGTGGCCGCCGAGGACCCCGCCGGCGCCGCCATGACCTTCGGGTACGCCAGCGCGGGGATCAACGCTCTGATGCCGGCGGTGGAGAACATTTTCAAGGTCAAGGACCGGGACGTGGGCGTGGCGGTGACCTTCGACGAGACGCAGGCCGACATTTACTTGGACGCCCAGCTCACCCTGGCAATCTGGGAGATCTTTTACATCGTCTTCGCGGTCTGGCCGGTGGTCAAAAACATTGTCAGGCAATTTTTGAACAAGAGAAAGGTGGATAAAAATGGACAATCATCCGATCAATGACTTCATGGGCAGCGTGATGCAGAAGCTCCGGGAGATGGCGGACACCAGCACCGTCATCGGCGAGAGCATCGTTACCCCGGACGGCATCACCATCATCCCCGTCTCCCGGGTGAGCATGGGCTTCGCCTCCGGCGGGTCCGAGTTCACCGGCAAGCACCAGAAGGACGGACAGGCGAGCCCCTTTGGCGCCGGGACCGGCGGCAGTGTGAAGATCGAGCCGTTGGCCTTCGTGGTCATCAAGGACAGCCAGGTGCGGGTCATGACCATCGAGCCGCCGGCGTCCACCACCATCGACCGCATCATCGACGGCGCGCCGGAGATCGTGGACAAGATCACCGCCGCCCTTGATAAGCGCAAGGCCGACAAGGCCAAGAAGGAAGCCGAGGCCGCCGAGGCGGAGGATTTCGACGAATAATCCCCTGGATTTCGGCCCATACTGACACCGGAAGGTGGTGCCGTATGGCCAAAAATCGAAAAAAACTCATATCGCTCATCGCCGCCATGTCCCTCTCGGCGGCGATGGTTGTTTTCGCGCCCCTCCCGGTCCGAGCGGCGGGGGAGTGGCCGGAGGTTTCCGCGCTGTCCGCCATTTTGACGGAGGCCCAAACCGGACAGGTGCTCTTTGAAAAGGACGCGGACACGCCCAGGCCCATCGCCAGCGTCACGAAGCTCATGACGGCGCTGGTGGTCCTGGAAAACGCCTCCCTTACCGAGACGGTCACCGTGCCCAGGGAGGCCGAGGGCGTGGAGGGAACCAGCCTCTATCTCAAGGCGGGGGAAACCCTCACCGTCCGGGAGCTCCTTTACGGGCTCCTCTTGCAGTCCGGCAACGACGCCGCTGTGGCGCTGGCCGTCCATGTGGCGGGGAGCGTGGAATCGTTCGTGGGGCTCATGAACGATAAGGCCGCCGAGCTCGGGATGGAGAAGACACATTATGTAAACCCCCATGGCCTCACGGCGGAGGGGCACCAGTCCACGGCGCGGGATCTGGCAAAGCTCATGGCCCGGTGCGTATCCGATCCCGCGTTCGTCCAGATCGCCTCCACGGAGCGTATTTCCATAGCGGAGCGGAGCCTTAAAAACCACAATAAGCTCCTGGGGAGCTTTGAGGGGACAATTGCCGGCAAGACCGGCTACACCAAGGCCGCCGGACGGACGCTGGTGACGTGCGCTGAGCGCGACGGGCTGAGGCTCGTGTGCGTCACGCTCAACGACGGCGACGACTGGGACGACCACGCCGCCCTTTATGAGGCGGGGTTCGCCGCTTTTGAGCGGCGCGTCTGCGTCCGGGCCGGGGAGGTCCCGGCGGCGGTGCCTGTCATTGCCGGCGTGGAGGACGAGGTGGCGGTCAGGGCGAAGCGCGGCGCGCGCGTTTTCTGCCGCAAGGGGGACGAGATCACCACGCGAGTGTGCCTCCCGGCGTTCGTCTACGCCGACGTGAGGGCGGGGGACGTGCTGGGGCGGCTGGAGGTCCTGCGAAACGGGGAGGTCGTGGACACCGTGGCGCTGGAGGCCGTCCGGGATGTGAAACGGGACAGGGACCAGGAGCTCACCTTCTGGGAGAGATGCAAAAGGAGCTTGGGATGGTAGAGAGACTGCAAAAGCTCATATCCGCCGCCGGGATCGCCTCCCGGCGGGCGGCGGAGGAGATGATCGCCGCCGGACGCGTCACCGTCAACGGCGCCGTGGCGGGCCTTGGCGATAAGGCCGACCCGGAGACGGATGACATCCGCGTGGACGGGAAGGCCATTGACAGTAAGCCGGGGCGGCGGTATTACATAATGCTCCACAAGCCCGTGGGGTACGTCACCACCATGTCCGACGAGAAGGGCCGGCGGACGGTGGCGGAGCTGGTGGCGGACGTGCCGGCCAGGGTCTACCCGGTGGGGCGGCTGGACTTAAGTTCCGAGGGGCTTCTGCTCATGACCAACGACGGGGACTTCGCCAACCTCGTGACCCACCCGTCCTTTGAAAAGGAGAAGGTCTACCGGGTGCTGGTCACCGGCGACATCGCCGCCGGGGTGAAGAGGCTTCTGGAGCCCATGGAGCTGGACGGCGAGCCTGTGCGCAAGCCCAAGGTGGCGCTCCTGCGCCGGGAGGGGGCCCTTTCCACGCTGGAGATCACCATCCACGAGGGGAAAAACCGGCAGATCCGCCGCATGTGCGACCTGGCGGGGCTCACCGTCAAGCGCCTGACGCGAGTGCGCGTGGGGCCGGTGGCGCTGGGAAAGCTTCCCCGTGGGCACTGGCGGGAGCTCACCGAGGCCGAGGTCCGGGCGCTCCGGGGCAAATGACCCTTTTTGCAGGGGAAATTTGCAAAAATTGCGTTTTTTTGTGAAATATGACTTGCATTTTTCGCGTGGGGCCCTATAATTGAGGGGCGAAGACACGGTATTACGCAAAATACGAGCGATCGGGTGATGGAAATGGGCAAGGATGTTCTGGCGGCTATCAAGGCGCTGAGCCCCACGTTTTCCAAGGGGCAGAGGCGCATCGCCGCGTTTATTACCGAATATTACGAGAAGGCCGCCTTCATGACGGCGGGGAAGCTGGGCCAGGCCGCCGGGGTCTCGGAATCCACGGTGGTGCGCTTCGCCTCGGACCTGGGGTACGAGGGCTACCCGGAGATGCGCCGGGCCATGCAGGAGCTGGTGAAGAACCGGCTCACCACCGTCCAGCGCATCGAGGTGGCAAGGGAGCTCATCACGGGGCCGGACGTACCGGAGGCGGTCCTCAATTCCGACATGGCCAAGATCCGCCACACCCTGGAGGAGTTGGACCGGGAGGAGTTCGCCAGGGCCGCCCAGGCTATCAGCCGCGCCAGGACCATCTATATCGTGGGCGTGCGGTCCTCGGCGGTGCTCTCCAACTTCATGGGGTTTTACTTAAACCAGCTCTTTCCCGATGTGCGGGTCATCTCCCAGAGCGCCTTTTCCGAAATCTACGAGCAGATCCTGCACATCGGCGAGGGGGATGTGCTGGTGGCCATCTCCTTCCCGCGCTACTCCCGGCGGACCATCATGGCCATGCGTTACGCCAGGGACAAGGGCGCGCGGATCGTGGGCATCACGGATTCCGAGTCCTCGCTGGTGGCGCAGCTGGCCGATCTGAAGCTCTACGCCCGCAGCGACATGATCTCCTTCCTTGATTCCTTAGTCGCGCCCCTGAGCCTCATCAACGCCCTGGTGCTGGCGGTGGCGGAGGCGTCCAGCAAGGATCTGGAGGCGTCCTTCCAGAAGCTGGAGAACATCTGGTCGGAGTTTGACGTTTATGAAAAGTACGAGCCGTGAGCTGACCGTCATCGGCGGCGGCGCGGCGGGGCTCATGGCGGCGGGGCTGGCGGCCCGGGAGGGCGTGTCCGTCACCGTCCTGGAGAAGACCGCCCACACCGCCCGGAAGCTGGGCATCACCGGCAAGGGGCGGTGCAACGTCACCAACGCCGCCTCCCCCCGGGAGGTGGTGGCCAACATCCCCGGAAACGGGAAATTCCTCTACAGCGCCGTGACGGCCTTCCCGCCAAGCGCCGTGATGGAGCTTTTTGAGAGCCTGGGCGTGCCCTTGAAGGTGGAGCGGGGGAACCGGGTGTTCCCGGTTTCCGACAGGGCCCAGGACATCTGCGAGGCCCTGCGGCGGTTTTGCAGGGCCGGCAGAGTGAAGCTCATCCACGACAAAGCCCTTGAGATCATGGTCTCCGAGGGGTGTGTGACGGGGGTCCGGACGGCCTCCGGGACCCTTCCTACCCCCCGTATCCTCATCGCCACGGGGGGTCTCAGCTACCCCGCAACGGGGTCCGACGGGGACGGCTACCGGATGGCGCGGGCGGTGGGCCACACCGTCGTCCCGCCCCGGCCCAGCCTCGTGCCCCTGGTGGCGGAGGGGGAGGACTGCGGGCGGATGCAGGGCTTTGCCCTGAAAAATGTGGGCCTCCGGGTGGAGGACAGGGACGGGAAGAAAATTTACGAGGACTTCGGGGAGCTGCTGTTCACCCATTTCGGCCTCTCCGGGCCCACGGTGCTCTCGGCCTCGGCCCATATGCGGGACTTCGCCCGCAACCGGTACACCGTGTATATCGACTTAAAGCCCGCCCTGGACGAGGAGACGCTGGATAAACGCCTCCTGCGGGATTTTGAGAAGTACAAGAACCGGGATTTTCAAAACGCCCTCACGGACCTTGCCGGCCGCAGCATGATCCCTGTGCTGGTGGAGCGCTCCGGCATCCCGCCGGAGACGAAGGTCAACTCCGTCACAAAGGAGCAAAGGCGCGGCCTTGTGCGGCTTTTCAAATCCTTCCCGGTGCGCATCGCCGGGGCGCGGCCCGTGGAGGAGGCTATCGTCACCGCCGGGGGCGTGGATGTGCGGGAGGTCCACCCCAGGACCATGGAGTCGAAGCTTGTGAAGGGGCTCTATTTTGCCGGGGAGGTCCTGGATCTGGACGCCTACACCGGCGGATTCAACCTGCAGATCGCCTGGTCCACCGCTTACGCGGCGGCTATGGCGGCGGGAAAGGAGTAAGCTATGGGACATATGGCTATCGCCATTGACGGCCCCTCCGGGGCGGGGAAATCGACCCTCGCGCGGATGGCGGCGAAGGAGCTGGGGTACATCTACGTGGACACCGGCGCGCTCTACCGCACCGTGGGGCTCTACGCCCTGCGGCACGGGGCGGACGTACACGACGAGCAGACCGTGGCGGCGCTCCTGCCGGAGATCCGGGTCGAGATGCGCTACGACGGCGCCGGGGTCCAGCGGATGGTCCTGAACGGCGAGGATGTCTCCGACCTCATCCGCACGCCGGAGGTATCCATGGCGGCCTCGGCTGTCTCCGCCCTGGGGCCGGTGCGGGCCTTTTTGCTGGACACCCAGCGGGACATGGCGCGCCGCTATGACGTCATCATGGACGGGCGGGACATCGGGACCGTGGTCCTCCCGGAGGCACAGGTCAAGATATTCCTCACCGCCTCGGCCCGTGAGCGCGCTCGTCGGCGCTGGCGGGAGCTGAGAGAAAAAGGGATGGACGTGGCGCTGGAGGACGTCCTGCGGGACGTGGAGACCAGGGACAAGAACGACTCCGGCCGCGCCCTGGCCCCCCTGCGGCCGGCGGAGGACGCGGTGATGTGCGACACCACGGAGCTGGACCTGGAGGCGAGTCTGGAGCTCATTCTGGATACCGTGAAAAAGAGGCAGAGCCATGGCTGATGAAGAAAAAAAGAAAGAAAAGCGCCGGGATCCGACCTACGGGCTCTATGTGGTCCTGCGGGCCGTCGTGATGGCGTTCGTGTGGCTTTTCAAGCCCTTCCGGATCGTACATCGGGAGAAGCTTCCGGCGGGGCCGGCTGTCATTTGCGCCAATCACTCCAGCTTCACCGATCCCTTCTACATGGCCTTCGCCGTGCCCTGGCGGGAGCATCTGTGCCTCATGGCGAAAAAGGAGCTCTTCCGCTTCAAGCCCCTGGGCTTTCTCCTGCGGCACATCGGCACCTTCCCGGTGGACCGGGAGGCCATGGCGGACATGGAGGCCATGAAGAACGCCTTGAATGTCCTCAAGGCCGGCAATAAGCTGGGCATCTTCCCGGAGGGGACGCGCTCCACCGAGGACGGGGCCGTCAGCCCCAAGGCCGGGGCGGTGCGCATCGCCCAGAAGATGGGCGTGCCGCTGGTGCCCATGTTCATCCCGCGGAAAAAGAAGTTTTTCCGCCGCAACCCCATTATCGTGGGGGACCCCATCGATGTGAAGGCCATGGGGCGGCTCAAGGGCGAGGAGCTGGAGCGCGTGGCGGACGAGCTGATGGATAAGATCGCGGCTTTGGGGCATACTAGGATGGAACCGGGGAGGGCGTGAGCGTGGAGACCGTCATCGCCAAAACAGCCGGCTTCTGCTTCGGCGTCCGCAGGGCCGTGAAAATGGCCGAGGAGGCCGCCGCCCAGGGCCCCTGCGCGTGCCTGGGGCCGCTCATCCACAACGACGACGTGGTGCGCGCGCTGGCGGAAAAGGGTGTGCGTACCGTGGAGAGCGTCGAGGAGCTGGTCCCCGGCGAGCACGTCATCATCCGCAGCCACGGCGCGGGGCCGGAGGTCTATGAAAGGCTTGCGGCCATGGGCTGTCCCGTCATCGACGCCACCTGTCCCGACGTGGCGCGCATCCACCGGCTGGTGCGGGAAAAGCGCGGCCAGGGCCGGGAGGTCCTCATTATCGGACAGCGCGAGCACCCGGAGGTGCAGGCCGTGGCCGCCTTTGGCGGCGGCGCGCGGGTGCTGGAGGGGCCGGAGGACACGGAAAAATGGCTTGCCGAACATCCGGAAACGGCCCAAAAACCTCTCACTGTGGTCTCTCAGACCACCGGGGAAAGAAAAAGTTTTGAAAATTGTGTTAAAATCCTGAAAAAACAGTGTACAAACCTCGAAGTTTTTGATACAATATGCAATACGACATCAAACCGGCAGGCAGAGGCGCGAAAAATCGCCGCCGAGGTCGACGCGATGATCGTAATAGGCGGACGGCACAGCGCCAATACGGCCAAGCTCGCCAAGGTCGCGGCGGAGTCCTGCGGGAGGGTCCTTCTCATCGAGAACGCCTCTCAGCTCGACCCCGAGGCCCTGCGGGGAGCAAGGCGCGTGGGTGTGACTGCCGGCGCCTCCACACCAGAGTGGATCATTAAGGAGGTCAACAGGAAGATGTGTGACGAGAACAAGACTGTGGAGACAGTCGAAGAAGTACCCGTGGCGGCGGAGGCCGTCGTAGAGAACGCCGTGCAGGAGGCCGAGGCCCCCGCGGCTGAGCCCGTGCAGACCGCACCGGAGGCGCCCGAGGGGGAGGCCTCCTTTGAAGAGCTGCTTGAGCGTTCCATCAAAACCTTACATACGGGGGAGAAGGTCCGCGGCGTCATTGCGTCCATTACCCAGACCGAGATCTCAGTCGATCTGGGCACCAAGCAGTCCGGATATATTCCCATCTCGGAGTTCACCGATGAGCCCGGCGTAAATGTGGCCGACGCCATCCATGTGGGCGACGAGATCGAAGCCTATGTCATGCGCGTCAACGATGTGGAGGGCACTGTCATGCTCTCCAAGAAGCGCCTTGACTCCGCCAAGAACTGGGACAGCATCGTGGAGGCCCGCGCCTCCCGCGCCATTCTGGAAGGCATCGTGGTGGAGGAGAACAAGGGCGGCGTGGTCGTCAACTGCAAGGGCGTGCGCGTGTTCGTGCCCGCCTCCCAGTCCGGCCTTCCCAAGGACGCGCCCATGACCGAGCTTGTCAAGCGCAAGGTGAAGCTGGTCATCCGCGAGGTCAACCAGCCCCGCAAGCGCGTGGTGGGCTCCATTCGCGACGTGGCCGTCATGGAGCGCCGCTCCAAGGCCGAGGCCACCTGGAACGAGATCGAGGTGGGCAAGCGCTATCACGGCACGGTCAAGTCCCTCACCAGCTACGGCGCCTTTGTGGACATCGGCGGCGTGGACGGCATGGTCCATGTCTCCGAGCTTTCCTGGAAGCGCATCCATCAGCCCTCCGACGTGCTGAAGGTCGGCGACGAGATCGATGTCTACGTCATCTCCTTCGATAAGGAGACCAAGAAGATCTCCCTGGGCTACAAGGATCCCAACGAGAACCCCTGGGTGAAGTTCACCACCAACTACGCCGTGGGCAGCGTGGCCGAGGTGCGCATCGTCAAGCTCATGACCTTCGGCGCCTTCGCGGAGATCGTCCCCGGCGTGGACGGCCTCATCCACATCTCCCAGATCGCGGACCGCCGTATCGGCAAGCCCGAGGATGTGCTGGCCGAGGGTGACATCGTCAAGGCCAAGATCATCAACATCGACAACGAGAACAAGAAGGTCTCCCTGTCCATCCGCGCCCTCTCCCAAGCCGACGTCGCCGCGCCGGCCCAGCCCGAGCCCGAGGAGGACGAGGACGACGCCCCCGCCGTCGTCTACGACACCGAGAATCCCCCCGCTCCCGAGGATATGCCTCAGGAATAAAAGACCGGCGCCGGCTCTGAGAAAAACGTACAAGCGGCAACTTTTTGTTGCCGCTTGTGAATT
The DNA here is from genome assembly GCA_947626385.1 of uncultured Oscillospiraceae bacterium. Taxonomy (GTDB): domain Bacteria; phylum Bacillota; class Clostridia; order Oscillospirales; family Oscillospiraceae; genus RUG626. Next base: position 23,397 of record CANQSD010000003.1, read on the forward strand.
ATCTTGCGAATGATTTGGTCAGGCTTTCATATCTATAAGATGAGGTGCAGAATATGGGCGTGAAGAAGATCGTGGGAAAAGTGGTCAAGCGGGCGGTGACGTGGAACGACCTGCCCTTCGGGACGGTGGTCGTGGCCGCCGCCGGCTCGTCGGAGCGCATGGAGGGGGAGGACAAGCTTTTCGCCTCTCTCCGGGGGCTCCCGGTGATCGGGTGGACCCTGCGGGCGCTCCAGAAGTGCGAGAATATCCACGAGATCGTGGTGGTGACCAGGGAGGAGTCCATCGTCCCCATCGCGGACCTGTGCGCGGAGCTGGAGATCGCCAAGGCCACCAAGATCGTCCGGGGCGGGGAAACGCGCCTCGATTCCGTCCTCATCGGCGTGGGCGAGGCCGACCCCCAGGCGCAGTACATAGGCGTACACGACGCCGCAAGGCCCCTGGTCACCGAGGACATCGTCAAGGACGCCTTCCGGAAAGCCTATAAGTATCACGCCGCCTGTCCGGCCGTACCGGTGACGGACACGGTGAAGGCGGGCAGGAACGGCTTCGTCACCGAGACGCCGGACCGCAAGAGCCTCTTCGCCGTCCAGACGCCCCAGGTCTTCTCCGCCGAGGTGCTGAAGGCCGCGCTCCACAATGCCAAGCTCAGGAAGCTGGAGATCACCGACGACTGCGGCGCGGCGGAGGCTATCGGCATCTCCCCGGCGCTGTCCCTGGGGTCCTATGAGAACATCAAGATCACAAGGCCGCTGGACCTGAAGCTGGCGGAGGCCATCGCGGAGGAGAGGTTGACAAAATGAGGATCGGCCACGGATACGACGTACACAGAATGGTCCCCGGACGGCCCTGCGTGCTGTGCGGGGTGGAGGTCCCCTCCGAGACCGGGCCTCTGGGCCACTCCGACGCGGACGTGGCCGCCCACGCGCTGATGGACGCCCTGCTGGGCGCGGCGGCGCTGGGGGACATCGGGCGGTACTTCCCGGACACGGACGAGCGCTTCCGGGGCGTGAACAGTATGGAGCTTCTGCGCTGTGTTACCCGGCTTTTGGCCGAGAAGGGGTACGCCCTGGGCAACGCCGACGTCACCATTGTGGTGAGCCGCCCAAAGCTCGCGCCCTATATTGAGCGGATGCGCCAGACCCTGGCGGACAACATGGGCGTGCCCATCGACCGCGTCAGCGTCAAGGCCACCACGGAGGAGGGGCTGGGCTTCACCGACGGACCCGGCATCGCCGCCCACGCCGTGGCGCTTCTGACGGAGACGCCCCGGATCAAAAATCTATAAACATTTCGGTCCTCCCGGCATAGGATGTGATGACACTAAGCCTTACAACCTTCCGGGAGGATCGTTTTTATGGATAGCCTTTATCTCACCTGCCGGTCGCTGACCTACGCCCAGAGGGTCTCCCGGGCGCTGACGGCGGCCGGCGTGCAAAATATCATCATCCGCACGCCTCAGAATATGTCCCGGGAGGGCTGCGGCTACGCCGTGCGTATCCCCGGCCGCGCGCTGAGCCGGGCCATGAGCGTTCTGGCCGCCGCCAAGCTCCCGCCCAGGCGCGTCTACCGGCCCGCCGCCGGGGGCTATGAGGAGGTGCCGGTGTGATCTACCTGGACGCCGCCGCCACCACCTTTCAAAAGCCCGCCGCCGTGAAGAAGGCCGTGGCCGCGGCCCTGGAGCAGTACACCAGTCCCGGCCGGGGCGGGCACAGGCTGGCCATGGCGGCCTCGGAGAAGCTCTTTGAGTGCCGGGAGAGGGCGGCGCGGCTTTTTCATGTGGAGGACCCGGAGCGCGTCGCCGTGACCTTCAACGCCACTCACGGGCTCAACATCGCCATTCGGAGCCTTGTTTCGCCGGGGGACCGGGTGGTCATCTCCGGCTACGAGCACAACAGCGTCCTCCGGCCCCTCCATGCCCTTGGAGCGGACATCCGTGTGGCGGACGGGCCGGTCTTTGAGCCGGAGGAGACGGTGAGGGCCTTTGACCGGCTCATCGACCGGAACACCAGGGCCGTGGTGATCGACCATGTCTCCAACGTCTTCGGCTTCATCCTGCCGGTGGAGGCCGTCGCGGCGCTGTGCCGGGAACGGGACGTGCCGCTCATCGTGGACGCCTCCCAGTCGGCCGGGGCGGTCCCGGTGGACTGTGAGGCGCTGGGGGCGGACTTTATCGCCATGCCGGGGCACAAGGGGCTCTACGGCCCCCAGGGGACGGGCCTGCTCATCGCCTCCGGGAGGGCGAAGCCGCTTCTCTACGGCGGCAGCGGGAGCGACTCGAAAAACCCGGATATGCCGGACTATCTGCCGGATATGCTGGAGGCCGGGACCCACAATATGCCGGGGATCGCGGGGCTTTCGGCGGGGCTGGAGTTCGTCCTGCGCGCGGGGGTGAGGACCATCGGCGGCCACGAGCGGGGGCTCATCCGGCGAATGGCCGAGGGCCTGGAGGCCGTCCCCGGCGTGCGCGTCTTCGCCGCGCGGGACCCGGAGCGCCAGGCGGGGGTGCTGTCCTTTGAGGTGCCGGGGCTTCCCGCCGAGGAAATGGCGGAGCGGCTGGACCGGGCCGGGTTTGCCGTCCGGGCGGGGCTCCACTGCGCGCCCCTGGCCCATAGGACCGTGGGGACCCTGCGGCGCGGCACCGTGCGGGCGTCCGTCTCCGCCTTCAACACCAAAGGCGAGGTCGACGCCTTCTTGAACGCCGTAGAGGCGGCGGCGAGGGGGCGCTGAGTCCGGCGGCCCCGCCGCCGTCGGGAGGGAGGGAGGACAAGCATTTTTTTCATAAAATGATTGCCAAAAACGGGCGGTTATAGTATAATGGTAATTTAGAAAAATAGGACTGCCGGGGTCACGGACACTTTGAAAGAAGGCGGTGCGGTCTATGGGCAAGCTGGACGAGCTGACCATGTTTATCAAAAACTTCATAGCGACCATCAGGCCATCGGACATTCTGGACATGGCCATTGTGGCGTTTCTTGTCTACAAGCTCATTACCTTCTTCGCGAAATCCAACTCCATGAACGTGGTGAAGGGCATCCTGATCCTCGTGATCGTCATGATCATCACTACGATGATAGACCTGCCGGTGGTGTCCTATCTGCTGGGCAACACCTTTGAAATGGGACTTATCATCATCATCGTCCTCTTCCAGCCGGAGCTCAGGCGCATCCTGGAGCAGGTGGGCGGCAGTATCAAGGACATCTTCGGACACCCGGTGAAGACGAAGAGCATCGAAAACGCCATCACCCAGACGGTGCTGGCCTGCTCGGATATGTCCCGCAGCCGCACCGGGGCGCTGTTGGTCTTTGAGCGGGACATCAATCTGGAGTCCTACATCAAGACCGGCACCATCGTGGACGCCTCCCCTGCGGCGGAGCTTTTGAAAAACCTCTTCTTCGACAAGGCGCCCCTGCACGACGGGGCGGTCATCATCCGGGACGGGCGTATCGCGGGCGCGGCGTGTATGCTGCCCCTTTCCGGCAACGCCAACATCAGCCGGGACCTGGGGATGCGCCACCGGGCGGGCATCGGCATGAGCGAGCGCAGTGACGCGGTGGTGGCCATCGTCTCCGAGGAGACGGGGGACATCTCCGTGGCCATGGAGGGCATCATCAAGCGGGGCCTGTCGCCGGCGACCTTTGAAAAGCTCCTCCGCCAGGAGCTCATGCCCCAGCAGGAGGAGAAGCGCGGCTTTTTCGCGCGCGTGAAGGATAAGATCGCCCAGCGGGGCAAGAAGCGGGCAGGTGAATGATATGAGCGGACAAAAAGGAAAAAAGATCCTCTACATCATCTTCTCCATCGCCATCTCCATCGCCCTGTGGACGTATGTGGTCTACGTGGGCAACCCCATGCTGGAGGAGCCCATGGAGGTGGACAACGTGCCCATCGAGTTCACCGGGGAGGAGCTTTTGCGGGACTATGACCTCATCGTCTCCGACATCGACGCCCGGGAGCTCACCGTCTACTTCGGCGGGCGTATCCGGGACATCTCCAAGGTGGGGGATATGGAGGTCCGGGCGACGGTGGATCTCACCGACGTGCTCAAATACTCCGAGCCCACCGGCACCCACGCGCTGGAATACGACCTTATCTACGAGAATACCGGCACCATCACCGTGGACCGGGTATCGATCCCGACGGTGGGGGTGACGGTGGAGCGTCTGGCCACCAAGACCCTCCAGGTTAAGGGGATCTTTGAGGGCTCTGTCGCGGAAAACTACATGGCCGCCACGCCTATTTTGTCACGGGACTCCGTCACCGTGGAGGGTACCGAGGCCGCCATCGCGAAGCTTGACAGCGCCAGAGCCACCCTGAGATGGGATAACCTGGCCAAATCCGTCACCGAGGAGGTGCCCATCCAGCTCCTTGACGTGGACGGCGGCGTCATTGACCCGACGGAGGCCGGCATCACCTTTGTCACCGCCGACTCGGTCCACTTCACCCAGAATCTCCTGATGGTCAAGGACGTGGCGCTGGAGATCGACATCGTGGAGACGCAGACCGTCACCGACAAGAACATCAGCATCGACATTTCGCCCGCCACCATACGGCTTTCCGGCGACCCGGAGGTGCTGGAGGGACTGAACGTCATCAATCTGGGCACCGTGGATCTGAGGAGCTTCACCACCGCCTATGCCGAGGACTACCAGATCCGCATCCCCAACGACACCGACAACCTCAGCGGCTACACCACCGCCAGAGTGAACATCACCATTCAGGACCCGGCTATTGAGATCAGGCTTCTGGACACCGTCAACATCGGTTACCGGAACGCCGGCGCCGGCGACACGGTGGAGGTCCTCAACGAGTCCATGCCCGTGATCATCCGGGGGTATGACGATATCATCGGCCAGGTGATGCCGGAGAACATCCGCGTGGTGGCGGACCTTGCCGACTACCAGGGACGCAAGGGGAACTTTGAGGTCCCGGCCAGGGTCTATGTGGACAGCTTCCCCACGGTGGACCCGGTGGGCGAGTACAAGGTCAACGTCTTCATCAGCTGATGTTCGGATATGTGACGCCGGAGCTTCCTGAGCTGAAGGTCCGGGAGTATCAGCGCTTCCGCGCCCTCTACTGCGGGCTCTGCCATGAGCTGGGCCGCCGGTACGGGCTTAGAGGGCGCATGATCCTCAACTACGATTTTGTCTTTCTCGCCGCCCTGCTTTCAGGGGGCGAGGAAACGTGCGCATACTGTATGCGCCGGTGTCCGGTCCACCCCCTCCGCCGCCGGTGCGTCTGCGCCGCCTCCCCGGCGCTGGGCGCCGCGGCGGATATGAGCGTCATCCTGACCTACCGGAAGCTGGAGGACGGGGCGGAGGACAGCCGGGGGCTCAAAAGGCTGGGATACCGGTTGGCAGGGGCTTTTTTGCGGCGCGCCTATCAAAAAGCCGCCTCGGCAAGGCCGGCCTTCGACGGGACGGTGCGCCGGGAGCTCGCCGCCCTCTACGAGCTGGAAAAGGCGGGGTGCGAAAGCCTCGACGCCACGGCGGATAAGTTCGCCGCGCTCCTGGCTTCTGCCGCTGAGGAGGCCGGGGAGGACGCCAGAAGGCCCCTTCATGAGCTTTTATATCACGTGGGCCGGATCGTCTATATCGCCGACGCCTGGGCCGACCTTGGGGAGGACTTCCGAAAAGGGGAGTATAACCCCGTGGCCGCCAGATTCGCCCTCACGGACGGGAGGCCCACCGAAGAGGCCCGGGAGGCGGTGCTCGCGACCCTCATGGGCTCGGACCGGCTGGCCGCCGCGGCCTTTGAGCTCCTGCCTGCGGGGTACTGGACGCCCGTCACGGAGAACATTGTCTATCTTGGTATTCCGAAGATGATCCGCGAGGTCCTGGACGGGACGTACCGCGTGAGAAAGCCTGGACTTCCAAAAGAGCCGGAGAGACTGACCGGCGGAACGGAGAGTGAACCATGACCGACCCCTACAAGACCCTGGGCATCCCCCAAAACGCCTCCGACGAGGAGGTCAAGCGCGCCTACAGGGAGCTTGCGAAGAAATATCACCCGGACAACTATGTGGACAACCCCCTGGCCGACCTTGCCCAGGAGAAGATGAAGGAGATCAACGAGGCTTACGACATCATCACCAAGTCCCGCAAGAACGCGGGAGGCGGCCAGAGCGGCTATTCCTCCGGGTACTCCTCCGGCGGCTCGGCCTATCAGGGCGCGGGGAACTACGCCGCCATCCGGCAGGCCATCAACCAGGGGAACCTCCAGTACGCCGAGCAGCTGCTGAATGCCTGCTCCGCCCGGGACGCGGAGTGGAACTTCCTCATGGGGAGCCTCAACTATAAGCGCGGGTGGCTGGACGACGCCAGGAGCTTCTTCCAGCGGGCCTCGGCCATGGACCCGGGCAACATGGAGTATCGCCAGGCCCTCCAGATGGCGAGCCAGATGAACGCCCCCTACCGCCAGACGGGCTACGGGCCCCCTGCCGGACAGGGGATGGATATGTGCGATATGTGTACCGCCATGATGTGCGCGAACATGATGTGCGGCGGCTGCGGCCGGTGAGCCTATGAGAAGAAACAAAACGGCGCGGCGTGTGGCCTTCACCGCCGTGTTCACGGCGCTGGCCGTGGCGTTCATCTACCTGGCCGCCCTCCTGCCCACGGGCCAGCTGGGGTTCCTCGGCCTTGCCAGCCTTTGCGGCGTGGCCGCCGTGGTAGAGTACGGCCTTCCCGGCGGACTTTTCGTCTGGGTGGGGGGAAGCGTGCTGGGGCTTCTCATCGCGCCCTCCAAGAATCTGGCGCTCCTCTACGCCGTCTTCTTCGGGGCCTACCCCGTGGTCAAGTCCCTGGCGGAGAAGCCGAAAAGCCGGCTTTTGGAGTGGTGCGTCAAGCTCCTCCTCTTTAACGCCGCCCTGACCGTGGCGCTGTTCGCCCTGAAAATGACGGTTTTTGATCTCTCTGATATCCGCTTCGGAAAGGCGATCTTATATGTGCTGGGCAACGCCGTCTTCGTCCTTTTCGATATCGCCGTCTCCCGCGCCATCGGGGCGTATATGGGGCGGATTCATCCTAAAATCAAATGAATTTGGAAGTGTGACTATGATCAAGAGCATGACCGGTTACGGCAGCGCCAAGGGGACCTCGGACAAGCTGGGGATCACCGTGGAGCTCCGCAGCGTCAACAACCGCTTTCTCGACTGCTCCGTGCGCATCCCCCGGGTCTACACGTGTCTGGAGGACGCTATAAAGGCCAGGGTGCAGAAATCCATCTCCCGCGGCAAGGTGGACGTCACCGTCACCATCGACGCCTCCGCCGCCGACGATACCGTCATCGCCGTGAACGCCCCCGTGGCGGACGCGTATATGGCGGCCCTTCGGGAGCTGGCCCAGAGGTACGGCATCGAGCCGGACGTCACCGCCGTCAATCTGTCCCGGATGCAGGACGTGCTGACGGTGACAAGGCGGGAGACGGATATGGAAAGGCTGGGCGCGGACCTGGACGAGATTTTGTGCCGGGCGCTGGAGGATTTCAACGCCATGCGGGCCAGGGAGGGCCGGCGTCTTCACGACGACATCGCCGCGCGTGCCGACGAGACGGAGCGCCTGGTGGGCCTTGCCGAGGAGCGTTCGCCCCAGACGGTGCGGGAGTACCGGGAGCGGCTGGAGGCGCGGCTGCGGGAGATCTTGGAGGACAGGTCCGTGGACGAGACGCGCCTTGTCACCGAGGCCGCCATTTTCGCCGACAAGACGGCGGTGGCGGAGGAGACGGTGCGCCTTCACAGCCATATTGCCCAGCTCAGAGAGCTCATCGAGTCGGACGAGCCCGTGGGGCGCAAGCTGGATTTCCTGGTGCAGGAGTTCAACCGGGAGGCCAACACCATCGGGTCCAAGGGCAACGACCTCCAGATGGCCCGGATCGTGGTGGACCTGAAGTCCGAGATCGAGAAGATCCGGGAGCAGATCCAGAATGTGGAGTGACCTATGAGACTTGTGAACATCGGTTTCGGCAATATGGTGGCGGCCGCCAGGATCGTGGCCGTGGTGAGCCCCGATTCCGCGCCCATCCGGCGCATCATCACAGATGCCCGGGAGCGGGGGAGCCTCATCGACGCCACCTACGGGCGCAAGACGAAGGCCGTGGTGGTCTGCGACAGCGCCCATGTGATCCTCTCCGCCCTTCAGCCGGAGACCGTCTCCGCTCGTTTAGCGGGCAAGCCCGACCGTGGCGAGGAGGAGAAGGAGGAGCTTGAGGATGGGTAAGGGAACTGTGTTCATCGTCTCCGGCCCCTCCGGCACGGGCAAGAGCACGGTGCTGGGGGAGGTCTTCAGGCGGCGGGAGAAGCTCTACTTCTCCGTGTCCGCCACCACCCGCGCCCCGAGGCCGGGGGAGACGGACGGAGTGGAATATTTTTTCCTCACCGAGGAAAAATTTGACGGGATGGTGGAGCGCGGGGAGCTTCTGGAGCACGCCCGCTACGCCAAATGCTCCTACGGCACCCCCCGGGCGCCGGTGGAGGAGAAGCTTACGGAGGGCTTCGACGTCATCATGGACATCGAGGTCCAGGGCGCCCGCCAGGTGAAGGAGCGGATGCCCGAGGCGGTGTCCGTCTTCATCGCCCCGCCCAGCCTGGAGGAGCTGGAGCGGCGCCTTCGCGGCCGCGCCACGGACAGCGAGGAGAAGATCCGCCTGCGCCTGGAAACAGCCAAATCGGAGCTCCGGGAGGCCGAAAGGTACGACTACGTTGTGGTCAACGACGATTACCGCCGCGCCGCCGGGGAGCTTTTGTCCATTATCGAAAAAAGCCACACTAAGGAAGATTGAAAGGAAGTTTTCACAATGATGCTCTATCCCACTATGCCTGAGCTTTTGAAGCAGGTCAACAACAGCCGCTACCTTCTGGTGAACGTCATCGCCCACCGGGCGCGGGAGATCTCCCTGGACGCCGAGACCCACGGCATCCCCCTGGACGAGAAGCCCGTCTCCATGGCCATCGACGAGATCGCCCAGGGAAAGCTCACCGCGACCCTCTGATTTTCAGTGGGAAGGACGATCGCAAAGATCGCCGTGGCGGCGGCGATCCCCTCCATCGACAAGCCCTACGACTACGCGGTGCCACAGGCGCTGACGGAGAAATGCGTCCCCGGCGTGCGCTGTACCGTCCCCTTCGGACGGGGCAACAAGCGCTCCGAGGGCGTGGTCCTGGCGCTGGAGGAGGAGGGGGAACGGCGGGAGCTCAAATGTGTGGAGGGGGTCCTGGACGAGGAGCCCGTCTTCACGGAGGAGATGCTGAAGCTCGCCCTCTGGGTGCGGGACCGGTTCTTTTGCACCCTCTACGAGGCCGCCAGGGCCATGCTCCCGGCGGGGATGTGGTTCACCGATTCCGGCCGGCGGGTGGGGGACAAGGTGCAGAAATTCGCCGCCCTTGCCGTCTCCGGGGAGGAGGCGCTGGACGCCGCCGCCCACAAGCGGCTGCGCTCGCCCAGGCAGTCGGAGATCTTGGAGCTGCTGGCCGGCATCGGCGAAGCGCCGGTGTCCGACATCCTGGCCTTCACCGGGACCAACCAGTCCACCCTGAACGCCCTGGAAAAGCAGGGCTTTTTGGAGCTTTCCCTGCGGGAGGTCTACCGCCGGCCCGTCATTGCCGCCGGGGAGCGCGCCCCGGAGATCGTCCTCAACGACGAGCAGGAGAGGGCCTTTGAAGGGCTTCTGGCGCTTTTGCGAAAACGGCAGGCCGGGGCGGCGCTTCTTTACGGCGTCACGGGCTCGGGAAAGACCAGCATCTATATAAGGCTGGTGCGGGAGGCCCTTAAAATGGGCCGCACGGCCCTTGTGATGGTGCCGGAGATCGCCCTGACGCCCCAGCTTCTCCACATCTTCTCCTCCCACTTCGGGGACGACATCGCCGTCCTCCACTCCTCCCTCACCGTGGGGGAGCGGTACGACGAGTGGAAGCGCATCCGCAAGGGGCAGGTGAAGGTGGTCATCGGCACCCGCTCGGCGGTGTTCGCGCCGCTCACGAATCTCGGGCTCGTCGTTATCGACGAGGAGCAGGAGCACACCTATAAATCCGAAAACGCCCCGCGCTATCACGCCAGGGACGTGGCCAAATACCGGTGCGTCAAAAATGACGCCCTTCTTGTCCTCGGCTCCGCCACCCCCAGCGTGGAGAGTATGTACGCCGCAAAAACGGGAAAATACAGCCTCTTCACCCTTTCGGAACGCTACAACACCCAGCCTTTGCCGCGGGTGCTCTTCGCCGATATGCGCGAGGAGCTGAAAAGCGGCAGCGATACCGCCGTCAGCGGCGTTTTGCGGGAGGAGCTTTCCAAAAATCTCGCAAACGGGGAGCAGAGCATCCTCTTTTTGAACCGCCGGGGGGCGTCAAGCCTTGTCATGTGCGGAGAGTGCGGCTACACCTTTGAGTGCCGCAACTGCTCGGTGTCCATGACTTACCACTCCGTGGGCCGGCGGCTCCGGTGCCACCACTGCGGCTGGTCCCAGCCGGTGCCGGAGGAGTGCCCCCAGTGCCACGGACGGCTGAAATTCGTGGGCGTGGGTACACAGAAGCTGGAGGAGGAGCTCAAGGAGCTCTTTCCCGGCGTGGGCATCGTCCGCATGGACACGGACACGGTCCAGCGCGCCGGGTCCCACCAGGCGCTGTTGAGCAAATTCCAGCAGGAGCGGGTGCCTATCTTGCTGGGGACCCAGATGGTCACCAAGGGGCTCGATTTTGCCAACGTCACCCTGGCGGCGGTGATCTCCGCTGACCAGTCCCTCTACGCCGGGGACTTCCGCGCCCACGAGCGCACCTTCTCCCTGATCACCCAGGTGGTGGGAAGGTCGGGAAGAGGCGAGAAGGAGGGCCGCGCCGTTTTGCAGACGCTGACGCCGGACAACCCGGTGCTTGTGATGGCCGCGCGGCAGGACTACATGGCCTTTTACGACCACGAGATCCGCGCCAGGATGCTCATGAACGTCCCTCCGGCCTCCGACATGGTCACCGTCACCGTCACGGGGTTGCAGGAGGCGGAGGTCCTGCGGGGCTGTGTGCGGCTCTCCGAGGCCCTCAAGCGGGCCTTCGGGCCACACGCCGAGGTCCTGGGTCCCGCCCCGGCGGGCATCACCAAGGTCAACAACCGCTACCGCTACAAGCTGACCCTGGCCCTTCAAAACGACCACCGTGCCCGTGAGGTCATCCGCGCCCAGCTTCGCGCCTTCCGCGCCGACCGCGAAAGCCGAAACCTCACCGTCTACGCCGACCCGGACCCGTTGGAGTGAACCTGTCGAAAAAGGCCGTTGGCCTTTTCCGACAAAGGGGAACGTGCGGAAGATTCCGCGTGAATTTTGCGAAATTCACGCAAAATCTTCCTGCCGTCACGGTTCGCGCACTGCGACTCGCCAAGAGCCGCCCTTCGGGCGGTTGCTCGCTTGCATGGCGCCTGCGGGCGCTCATCGCTTCGCTCGCACACTCACCGTGACAAAAGGTATTTTTTCCGACGTACATGCCGCCGGAAAAAATGTTCGATTTGAGGTTTTTTGGCAAGATACAAAATGGCTGAGCTCTTGAGATAAAGGAGATTCGATATGGCTTTGAGAAATATTCGCGAGGAGGGGGACTCCATTCTTTTGAAGAAGTCCCGGCCTGTTGTCGATTTTGATAAACGGCTCCACATTCTGCTGGACGATATGCGGGAGACGCTTCTGCAGGCCGGCGGAGTGGGGCTCGCCGCGCCGCAGGTGGGCGTTTTGCGCCGGGCTGTGCTGGTGATGGACACCAACAAGGAGGGGCTCACCGACGAGGAGCAGATCATCGAGCTCATAAACCCCCGGATCGTGGAGAGCGACGGGGAGCAGACGGGGCAGGAGGGGTGCCTTTCCGTCCCCGGCGTCTACGGCATCGTCACCCGCCCGGAGCACGTGAGGGTCCGGGCCCAGGACCGTTTCGGCAACGCCTTCGAGTGCGAGGGCACGGGCCTCACCGCCCGGTGCTTCTGCCACGAGCTGGACCACCTGGACGGCCACCTCTTCACCGAGCTTGCCCAGCGCCTTTTGACCGAGGAGGAGCTCCAGGAAATGAGCGGGGAAGAGTGAGCCGCGGTATGAGAGCGATCTTAACGAGCGCGCTTGGCGGCTATACCAAGACAAACGGTACGCGGGTCCCGTCAACGCTGCTTCAAGCCAACGGGCTTATTGAGACCTTGAGGCAAAATTGGCCCGGTCGCGCCAAGGCCCTGATACTTTTTGCTTCGCCCAGCGCTTTTGAGAAAAACGACAGCCTCCAAGCTTGCTTGGAGGAAGCGTTTGCGCTCAGCGGACTGTCCGTTTCGTCCGTGGAAGCGTGCGACGAAAGAAACCCGGACATCGTGGAGAGAATAGGGGAGACGGACGTCATCGTTTTGACGGGAGGCCATGTTCCCACGCAGAACCTTTTCCTGAAGAAGCTTCGGCTCAGGGAAAGGCTGGCGGAGTTCAAGGGGCTGGTCGTGGCGTGGAGCGCGGGGTCCATGAACTGCGCCGAGGCCGTTTATGCCGGCCCCGATTTGGAAGGGGAGGCCGTGGACCCGCTCTATCAGCGCTGGCTCGACGGGCTTGGCATCACAAGGATCAATATATTTCCCCACTATCAGGCCCTGCGCGATTCGACTCTGGACGGCCTGCGGATGATGGAGGATATCACGCTCCCGGACAGCATGGGCCATACGTTTGTCGCGCTCAATGACGGAAGCTATGTGGCGATCGACGGGGACCGGCAGACGCTGTACGGGGAAGCGTATCTCATAAAGGACGGGGAGATCCGCCAATTGTGTGAGGACAACGCCTCGGTATCGCTCAATTTGTGAACGGGAGAAGACTGATATGCGCGTATGCTTTATGGGGACGCCGGATTTCGCGGAAACGTCCCTCAGGGCGCTCATCGAGGGCGGGTTCGACGTGGTTGGAGTATTCACTCAGCCGGACAAGCCCGTGGGGAGAAAGCAGATCCTGACGCCGCCGCCGGTGAAGACGCTGGCGCTTGCCCACAACATCCCCGTCTGGCAGCCGGTGAAGCTCCGGGACGGCACGGCGGAGAAGATCATGCGGGAGCTGGCCCCGGATGTTATTGCCGTGGTGGCCTATGGGCGCATCCTGCCGAGGGCCATCCTGGACCTGCCGCCCCTGGGGTGCGTCAATATCCACGGCTCGCTTTTGCCCAAATACCGGGGCGCGGCGCCCATCCAGTGGGCCGTCATCAACGGGGAGGCCGAGACGGGCGTCACCGCCCAGTTTATGGCCGAGGCCCTGGACGCCGGGGACATCATCGGCGTCAAAAGGACCCCCATCGGCCCGGAGGAGACGGCGGGGGAGCTCTTCGACCGCCTCGCGCCCCTGGGGGCCGAGCTCCTGTGCGAGACGCTGCGGGCGATGGAGAAGGGGAGCGTCCCCCGCGTCCCGCAGAATGAGAACGACGCTACCTTCGCCCCGCCGCTCACCAAGGAGCTGGCGCGGATCGACTTTTCAAAGCCCGGAAGGCTGGTGGTCAGCCACATCCGCGGCATGGACCCCTGGCCCGTGGCTGCGGCGGAGATCGGGGGCGTGACCTTTAAAATTTTCAAAGCCTTTTACACGGAAAAGCCCGTCGCCGCCCCGCCGGGGACGGTGCTGGGCGCGGGAAAGGACGGCATCGAGCTTGCCGTGCCCGACGGGTCCGTCACCGTCACCCAGCTCCAGGCCCCCGGCGGCCGGCGGATGGCGGCGGGGGAGTATCTGAGGGGGCATCCTCTATGCCTGTGAACGCCCGCAAGGCCGCGCTGGAGACGCTGCTGGCCGTGAGGACCCGGGGGGCACGCCCCGAGGCGGTGCTTTCCCATCACGGGCCGGAGGACCCCAGGGAGCGGGCGCTGGCGGCGAAGATCGTCAACGGCGTTTTGCAAAACGAACTGTATCTCGACTACGTCCTCGCCTCCAAGGCGGTGAACTTCCAAAAGCTTCCGCCGGCTGTAAGGGAGATCCTGCGGCTTTCCGCCTACCAGATCCTGTTCCTGGACCGGGTGCCGGACCGGGCGGCGGTGAGCGAGGGCGTGGAGCTTGCCAAGAAGACCGCCCCCCATACCGCCGGGGTGGTGAACGCCGTCCTCAGGCGGGTCTGCGAAAGTGGAAAGGACGCGCCCATTGAGGGCAAGACCCCGGAGGAGGCCCTGTCCATCCGCTATAGTCACCCCCTGTGGCTGGTGCGGGCGCTCACGGAGGAGTACGGCCCGGAGGTCTGCGAGAAGATCCTGGCCGCCGACAACGAGACGCCGCCCATCACCGCCCAGGTCAACACCCTGCGGACCACGGCGGCGGAGCTGGCCGCTGAGCTTGAGAAGGCCGGGGTGGAGACGGCGCCCTGTCCCTTTTTTGAGGACGCGCTGTATGTATCCAACACCGGGGACATCGGGGAGCTGGAGGCTTTCCGAAAGGGCCTTTTCTATATCCAGGACCCGGCGGCGCGGATGGCGGTGTCCGCCGCCGGCGTGAAGCCGGGGGACACGGTCCTCGATATGTGCGCCGCGCCGGGAGGCAAGTCCTTTGCCGCGGCCATGGCTATGGAAAACCGGGGAAAGCTCCTCGCCTTCGATATCCACGCCAAAAAGGCCGCGCTGGTGCAAAGCGGCGCGGAGAGGCTGGGCATCTCCGTTTTGACCGCCGCCTCCGGGGACGCCCGGGAGGCCCGGCCGGAGCTTGCCGGTATTGCTGACGCGGTCATCTGCGACGTGCCCTGTTCCGGCTTTGGCGTGGTGCGCAAAAAGCCGGAGATCCGCGCCAAAGCGCCGGAGGACTTAGAGCGCCTGCCCGCCATACAGCTGGACATTTTGAGGACCTGCGCTGATTACGTCAGGCCCGGCGGGCGGCTCGTCTACTCCACCTGCACCGTCCTCCGGCGGGAAAACGGCGACGTGGCGGACGCCTTTTTGCGGGAGCGGACGGATTTTGAGCCGGAGCCCTTCACCCTGCCGGAGCCCTTCGGGCTTTGCGGGGGAAGGAGGACCATCTTGCCCTTCGAGGGCCAAACGGACGGGTTTTTTATATGTGTTCTGCGGAAAAAGTGACAGAAAAAACAGACCGGTGTGATATAAAATCCCTTCTGAGGGACGAGCTTGCCGAAAGGCTTTCCGCCATGGGGGAGCCGGGATTCCGGGAAAAGCAGATATTCACCTGGCTTTGGCGGGGCGTTAAGAGCTTCGACGAGATGACGAACCTCCCCAAAAGCCTCCGGGAGAAGCTGGACGGGGCCTTCACTATTACCGCGCCGGAGATCGAGCGCAAGCAGGTCTCACGGCTGGACGGGACGGTGAAGTACCTCTGGAGGCTTTCCGACGGGAACTTTGTGGAGAGCGTGGTCATGCGCTACGAGCACGGCAACACCGTGTGCGTCTCCTGCGAGGTGGGGTGCCCCATGGGCTGTGCCTTCTGTGCTTCCACCATCGGGGGGAAGGTGCGCAATCTCGCCGCGTCGGAAATATTGGACCAGGTGATGTACGCCCAGGCCGACTCCGGGCTCAAGATATCCAACATCGTGATGATGGGCATCGGCGAGCCGCTGGACAATTTCGACAACACCATACGGTTTTTAAAGCTGGTCAACGACCCGGACGGTCTGAACATCGGGATGCGGCACATTTCGTTGTCCACCTGCGGTTTGGCAGAAAAGATTGACAAACTGGCAGGGTTTGATTTACAATTGACCTTATCGGTATCCCTCCACGCCCCGGACGACGAGACGAGGTCGAAGATCATGCCCGTCAACCGCGCCTACGGCGTGGATGCGGTGCTGGACGCCTGCCGGCGGTACTTTGACCGCACGGGAAGGCGCGTGTCCTTTGAGTACGCCATGATCCGGGACGTGAACGACACGCCCCGCCACGCCCAGCTTTTGGCTCAGAAGCTTGCCGGGACCGGGTGCCATGTGAATCTCATCCCGCTAAACGACGTGCCGGAGAGCGCGCTTTCGCCCTCCACGCCGGAGACGGTGCGGCGGTTCATGGGGACGCTCACGGGGCGGGGGATCAATGTGACGGTGCGGCGCAAGCTGGGCCCGGATATCGAGGCCAGCTGCGGACAGCTGCGCCGGGAAAGAGAGAGGAAATGAGGTGGGTCTATGGAGCTTTCGGCCAGGACCGATAAGGGCATCGTCCGAAAGGAGAACCAGGATTCCTGCTATATCTACAGCCTGGACGAGGACTGCGCGCTGATGCTCGTCTGCGACGGCATGGGCGGGCACAGGGCCGGCAACGTGGCAAGCTCTTTGACCGCCACGGTTTTCGCCGGCGAGGTCAAGGAGGGGCTTTTGAACGCCAAGGTCACCGGCGCTGTGTGCAGTCTCATGAAGGGCGCCCTGCGGGCGGCCAACAGCGCCGTCTATAAGCTCAGCCTTACGGAGCCCGAATGCCGGGGGATGGGGACCACGATGGTGTCCGCCGTCGTCATGGATAAGGACGCCACGGTGATGAACGTGGGCGACAGCCGCGCCTATCACGTAAGCGCCGGCGCCATCCGACAGGTCACCAGGGACCACTCCGTGGTGGAGGACATGGTCCGCCGGGGCGACATCACACGGGAGCAGTCCCGGACACACCCCAGCAAGAACCTGATCACCCGTGCCGTGGGCACGGTGCCGGAGCTGGAGGCGGACTTCTTCTCCGTGGCCCTGCGGGAGGGCGACGCCCTCATCCTCTGTTCCGACGGCCTCTCCAACGAGGTCACGGAGGAGGAGATACTGGCGGCCCAGATGGAATGCGCCGCCGCCGGGGACGTGGCGGAGAGGCTTTTGGACCTGGCGCTCCAGCGCGGCGCGCCGGATAACGTGACGGTGGCGGTGCTCAGACGATGAGCCGCCGCGTCGGGAAACCCCAAAGTATGTTGGGAGGTCACTTCAATGGATGATATGTATATAGGCAGGACGCTGGACGAGCGTTATGAGATCCTGGAGCGGATCGGCTCCGGCGGGATGGCCGTGGTCTACAAGGCGCTGGACCACAGGCTCAACCGCTTTGTGGCCATCAAGATCCTCAAGGCCGACATGGCCCAGGACCCCGATCTGCGCCGGCGCTTCCATGCGGAGAGTCAGGCGGTCGCCATGCTCTCCCACCCCAATATCGTCTCCGTCTACGACGTGAACCGGTCCGAGGGCGTCGACTATATCGTCATGGAGCTTATCGAGGGCATCACCCTGAAGCAATACATAAACCGCAAGGGGATCCTTAACTGGAAGGAGGCCCTGCACTTCACCACCCAGATCGCCAAGGCCCTGGAGCACGCCCACTCCCGCGGGATCATCCACCGGGACATCAAGCCCCACAACATCATGATCCTCAAAGACGGCAACGTGAAGGTGGCGGACTTTGGCATCGCGCGGCTTTTGACCACCCAGAATACCCTCACCCAGCAGACCCTGGGGTCCGTCCACTACATCTCCCCGGAGCAGGCCAAGGGGGGCGCGGCGGACGCGAGAAGCGATATCTACTCCGTGGGCGTGGTGATGTACGAGATGCTCACCTCCCGCCTGCCGTTTGAGGGGGACTCCGCCGTCTCCATCGCCATCCAGCACATCAGCTCCATCCCGCTCCAGCCCAGGGAGATCAATCCCAACATCCCCGTGGGGCTGGAGGAGATCACCATGAAGGCCATGTCTCCCAACCTCAATTCCCGCTACCAGTCCGCCACGGAGATGCTGGCGGACCTGGAGGATTTCCGCAAGAACCCCTCGGTGCGCTTCAATTACTCCAACATCCCGTCCCTGGCCGACAACGACATCGACGCTACCCGCCGGGTGTCCGTCAAGCCCGTGTCGGAGCCGGAGCGGGTGCGCCGGCGCGTCAGCGGCAACGGCGCCACAAGGTCCCGGGTCACGTCGGAGGAGTACCGGGAGAACAGGAAGCGCTCGGGGCGGACCACCATGCTGGTGGGCATCCTGTGCATCGCCGCGCTCCTGGCGCTCATCGTCTGGTTCATGTGGAACTACGCCATCAAGGACTGGCTGATGCCCACCACACCGGACACCATTACCGTCCCGACCTTCGTGGGCCAGATGTTCGATACGGTCACCTCCAACGAGGATTACACGAAATACTACCGCTTTGAGAAGGTGGAGGAGACAAGCGACGAGCCGGTGGGCTTCATTCTCAAGCAGGACCCGGTAGCGGGCAGGTCCGTGACGCCCTCGGAAAATAAGAAGCTCATCACGCTTACCGTCTCCTCCGGCCGTCAGGCGCAGTACATGCCGGACTTCTTCAACCAGGACTACCGCATGGCGGACAGCCAGCTGCGGGGGCTGAATCTCAATCTGGATATCCATCTGGAGGCCGTGGCCAGCGAGGAGTACACCAAGGGGTATATCTTTGAGCAGGTGCCCGCCAAGGGTACGGAGCTCACGGCGGGTATGTCCGTCTACCTCACCTATTCCAGCGGGCCCGAGGTGCCCAAGGTGGAGGTGCCGGACCTCTATAACCTGACAGAGGCCACCGCCATGTCACGGCTGGAGACCTTTGGGCTCGTGGGCAAACGGATGGAGGACTATGACGACACCGTCCAGAAGGGCCGTGTCTTCTTCCAGAACTTCGAGGCAGGGACCGAGGTGGAGCAGGGGACCGAGATCGAGTTTTACATCTCCTTGGGCCCCGACCCCGCCACCACCCAGCCGCCGGAGACCCAGCCGCCGGAAACCACGCCGGTGACGCCGCCGGCCACAGAAGCGCCGCCGGAGACAGGCCCGGAGGAGTCCGAGCCCTCCGGCCCGCCGGAGACCGACCCCGGCGACGAAGAGGGAGAGGGGATCCAGCCCAGTGGTTGACGGCACGGTGATCAAGGCCCTCAGCGGGTTTTACTACGTGGAGACGCCCTCCGGCGTCCTCACCTGCCGCGCCAGGGGACGGATGCGCTATGAAAAGCTGACCCCCCTGGTGGGTGACCGCGTCGCGGTCACGCCCACCGCCGTTGGGGAGGGGACATTGGACGAGATCCTTCCCCGGAAAAACAGCTTCACCCGCCCGGCCGTGGCCAATATCGACCAGATGGTCATTCTGGCCGCCAACGTCGTTCCGGTGACGGAGCCGTACCTTATCGACCGCATGGCGGCCATCGCCGCCCACGCCGGGGCCGGGACGCTGGTGGTGCTCAATAAGCGGGACCTGGACCCTGCCGACGAGCTTTACGGCATCTACACCCGGGCGGGGATGGACGTTCTGCGCGTCAGCGCCCTCACGGAGGAGGGCATCGGGGAGCTGCGGGAGCGCCTCGCGGGGCGCTTCAGCGTCTTCACCGGCAACTCCGGCGTGGGGAAATCCAGCGTCCTCAACGCCCTCGACCCTGCTTTTTCCGTCCCCACCGGGGAGGTGAGCCAGAAGCTGGGCCGCGGCCGCCACACCACCCGGCACGTGGAGATCTTCCGCGCCGCCGGCGGGGCGCTCATCGCCGATACCCCCGGCTTCTCCGCCTTCGACGTGGAGCGCATGGAGCTTTTGAGCCCGGAGGAGCTCCAGTACGCCTTCCCGGACTTTGCCCCTTATCTCGATAAATGCCGCTTCACCGGCTGTTCCCACACCAGGGAGGCTGGCTGCGCCGTTCTGGAGGCCCTGCGCGAGGGCAAGCTGGAGCCCACCCGCCACAAAAGCTACGTCCGCCTCTACGAACAGCTCAAAGCGGTCAACGAGTGGGAGCGGAAACCTGTAAAAACGTAATTTTTTCAAGACATCGGAGTGATTTCAGGTCATTCCGGTGTTTTTTCTTGACATTTTCCGCAAAATGTGTAA
>CANQSD010000004.1 GCA_947626385.1 uncultured Oscillospiraceae bacterium
CTGTCCGGCACCGTGACGGTGCCCACGTTGGGCTCGATGGTGCAGAAGGGGTAGTTTGCCGCCTCCGCCCCGGCGCTTGTAATGGCGTTAAAGAGGGTGGACTTCCCCACATTGGGAAGGCCGACGATGCCTAATTTCATCTTTTTCTCTACCTCCTGATTTTTCAAGGGTTTTCAGCCCTTCAAGGCGGTTGCGCCACATTTCCGCCACATTTTTTGCTTTTATGCCGCTGTCAGCCCGTTTTTCAGCTGCCCCTGCTCAAAGAGCCGGATACCCGCCTCCATACTGTCATCCGTCACATGAACATATCTGTCCATTGTCGTTTTCAGACTGGCATGGCCAAGGAGCTTTTGTAAGGTCTTGGGCGGCATCCCGCTCTCAATGGCGCGGGTGGCATAAGTGTGGCGAAGGGCGTGCATACAGAACCGCTTGATTCCTGCCTCATCACAGAGCTTATACAAATGGGTGTCATAGGAACTGTTCTTGTTTGGCATACCCGTGCGGAAGTTGATAAAAACAAGGTCTTTCATATTGAAGCGCTTCTTCTGCTGCTGATCCTTCCGCTTATCCACATACTCCAAAACGGTGTCCAACTCGGGAGACTGCTTGCGGGTGTCCTTTGTAGCGTAGACCTCTTTCAAGATCTCATAAGCCCTGCCCGTCAGCGGAATGGTGCGGTAGCCCGCCATCGTCTTTGGCGGTCCGGCGACCCAAAACTGCTGTCGCTTATAGCGGAACTCCATTGTTTTCTGGATCGTCAGCGTCCGCTTCTCCCAGTCAATATCGTCCCACGTCAGCGCGATCATCTCGCCCGTTCTGAGGCCAGTCTCCAGCAAAAAGGCGTACTGATAATAATTGTGCGACCTCTTTGCGGCTTCAAGGAACTTCCGTTGCTCCTCCACGGTAAGAACCTTCAGATCATCCACTGCTTTTTTACTTTTGGAAAACTTTACGCCATCCAGCGGATGGGTCTTGATCTTGCCATTCAATTTGGCGGACTTGAAGATGGTCCCAAGTGTGATGTACGTTTGGTAGATCGTAGAACCGGCATATTCGTCATCCATGTTGTTCAGAATCTTGATGCAGTGCATGG
Organism: uncultured Oscillospiraceae bacterium; assembly: GCA_947626385.1. Taxonomy (GTDB): domain Bacteria; phylum Bacillota; class Clostridia; order Oscillospirales; family Oscillospiraceae; genus RUG626. The sequence continues at coordinate 1,094 of CANQSD010000004.1, forward strand.
GCTTCACATCTTTGAGCTTCATCCTGCCAATAACAGGCTTGATGTTATGCTCATACCGCTCGGAATAGTTCCTCCGGGTATTTGCCGCCAGGTCCTTGATAAGCTCTGTATGCCAGAATTTGAACCACTCGTCAACGGTTATATTCTCGGCGTCTATACCGTCACCGAGCTCGTCCTGATGACGCATTTCATATAACCACCTGTCGGCTTCAACAATGGTATCAAACCGCCGTTGATGCCGTTTGCCGGCCTTATCGACAAAGCCGGCGATAAACTTTCCATCATCCTTCCTGCGTGAAATGCCCTTGGGCAGCTTCTTGCCCTTGATATTTTTTCCCATGGGGAGCTCCTTTCTATAATGGAAGGAACCCCTGCAACACAACCATTGTATCACAGAGGTTCCTGTCAGGCAAGAATGAAGTTACGTTCAGATCATAAAACTTGAACTGATAAACTCCTCAAATTCCTTACGTTTGACAAGCCGCTTGTTTTGCCCAACATACAGGACAAACGGACAGTTGGGCTTGCGAAGCATTGCCTCGATCTTGTTGATACCGATGTTGCTGTATTTGGCAGCCTCATATTTTGTCAAGGCAAGCTTCTGCTCAATGGGAACTTCGTTATTGCGCTTTTGGGTATCCAGCATTTTGAATCGCCTCCTTTCATAAAATGGACATTTTCGTTGATTCTCTCCGGGGTCAATCTACTCATCCCGCCTGTCTGGCTTGAGTATGGAGCGAAAGCATTCCAGATGCGTGTCACAGCAGATGCTGTTTTCCCGCTCCATGGATTTTCACGCATAAAGTACGATTGCCATTTGACACACTCCTGTCCTGACGGTATATTTGCGTAAGGCTTCGTGTACGGGGAGAAACGGCGAGCTCCACCGGCAGGTACAGCCCCCTGCCGTGGTTGGTCTTGGAAGTGGTCTGGTATGTATCTGCTTTGCTGGTAATGTTGTGAGAATCCTGTGTTAAAATGCTTTGGTGCATATTCTTACCTCCTTGAGGGGAGAATATATAATCTTGCGTGAATGCCATACGGTATTATATGGCATAGAGTTAGAATAACTCCGTGTCATCTGTTACGTCGTCGAACTCAGATAGTCCGGTGGACACATTCAGAGATATTCCACGAAACCCTCGACGTTGATTCCCAATCTTGACTCTCACAACAGTGTTTGGCAGTACAGCCGACAACTCCCTTGAAAAGCGATCTCCTTGAACAGGAAGGTAGCTGTGTTCGCGGCAGAATTGATTGTAGGCCGCTTGTAAATCTGCCGTTGCTGTTGTAGCCTCTTCATCAAGCTTGCAACAGTCAGTTACGAAGCGTTTGAGAACAAGAGTTTTGTCGATGACAATGCCAGAATTGACAGTAGAAATCCGGGGCTTAAATCGATCTGCTCCTGCCCATACATAATCGTTGGCTACGAGTCTGCGATACGCTTTAAAAGCGTGATTGAACAAGGCCGGAAGTTCTCTTTGCATCTTATTCAGGATATTCTTATCCTGCTTATCCTTTGAGATAGGATGTAGAAAAGGAATATATACGACACGGTTGACAAAGGCTGCATCGTACTCTTTGAGCCTAAGTGGATGATTGGAGGCAAATAGCAATTTGCATAATGGGCGAAAGCTGAATGGCTGAACATACTTTGCCTCAGCCTCTAGACGGTTAGCATCAGAAATCATTTTGATTCGCGATACCGTAGTTGGAGAAAGAGGACTGTCCGGTAAATCCTCAGAGATGTTCAGTTTAGCGTTGACGAGATTGCCTAACGCAAACTTACCTCCCAAGTCTTGAAGTGCTATTCTGGCAACCTTGTTGGCGCCTGATTCAGGAAAAAACGAAGCAATCAGGTCGCAAAATCTACTTTTTCCTGCGTCACCGACGCCTTCTAAGTAGAAGAAGGATTTGGCCCTGACATCGTTGCTCAGAATATAGCCAATCACCTGGAGCATCAACTCGAAAAGGTCATCGTCACCGGCAGCAATCGTTTCAAGAAAATATCGTGTCCATGGCATCTGCTTTTGACTCGGATCATAGTTAATCCCGAGCGCAGAGCTTGCCATATCATTCGGGGAATTCTTTCGAAAATAGCCTGTATCGACTTCCAACGTCCCGTTATTGAATACTATGATACCGGGATTTTGGGGAAACTCATCGCAGGCCTTGTAGACGCATAATTTTAGCAAACTTACTGCGTTTTTTAGAACGGAAGCCGCACTTCCTTGCCCGACCTCTCTTCGATAGAGGCGGAAGATTTTTCGTTGAGCATCGATATCCCCGAGCAATTCGTAAAATGTGCCATTATACCCATATAGGACTCCGTCAACAAGGATAATTCGCTCTCGTTTAGTAAAATCCTCTGCAATACTGAGTGCCCGGTCTTTGATTTCTTCTTCGACATCTTGGGTATCCTTTTCGATAGAGTCCTTAGCAATTGGAGGTGCAGATGACTCTGGTAATGCAGGAGAACTGAGATTTGCGACTTGGACACTTGAATAAAAAAATTCTTCATCATCACTGTCATCCAGAAAAGATTTGTTTTTGTGTTTTGAGTGGTTCTTCTGATTGGCCTTAGCAAGCTTGGAATACTCTTCCTCAGGATCAGTTTCATCGTAAGCTGAAGGAAGTCGCATGTATAATTTATCAAACTCATCGAGTTCATTGGAATCGTCAAAAATGTAATAATTATCGTCTAATAATGATCCATTCTTTTCGCTGACAGGACTGTTAATACCCTTAGACCATTCTGTTTTCAATATACCCTTGTGCTTTTTGCCTGGATTTTTACTCATTGGACTCACCTTTTGCTTCTTCATCAGCGGACTGGGGTAAGGTATCTTTTATTCGTTCCCACTCCGCTTGGAACCAATCCGAGAGGAGCAGATTTTTAATAGGGGCTAAAGAGAAGCCCAGGACAACGCTTGAGTGGACTTTTGCAGTTAGCCAAATATAACTGGTTATTAGCCCGATTTCCTTTCGAGGGTCAGGATCTTCGACGAGGGAAAGCATGTGGAACTCGGACAAACGAAGAAAAAAGTCATCTCCATTCTCGTCCCTGAAGACCATGATGCACTGAGAATCATTGCCCCCGATAAATATCAAAGCATCAAGTGTATTTCCGGCTTTTATGAAAATATAATTAGGTTTACTTTCATCCATAGGGAGTATCTTAATCACCGTGTTTCCCAGGGGGAGCACTCGCTTATCAGATAATTGGCGCCCTTCATTGAATTGTATCTCTATATTTCCCGGTATCCCGTTCTTGACATTATTGCGGATCCGAATACATTCCTCACTAAGCTGCTCTTTTGTTTGTTCTTTGAGCTTTTTTGCACGCGCGAGAAGGGAATCGATGAGAGAAGGATTTGATGAGTACAAGAACTCTACCCAAGTACCATCGTTAGCATAGTTTTTTTTGACTTCAAAATATATTTCTTCTAATTCTCGGAACATTGTTTTACTGAGTGACTTCAGCGATTCTTTATTATTCTTCATTTTCATGGGTTTACCTCCGTATAAAGATATTTTGATTTATTATTTCCGACATCAACTTTCGACTTCATGATGTTGTCCAAGATTATATACCAAAAAATAATCGCTGCTTCCACGATTTGACGCAACGCAAAAAAATTAGGCTCGGATCATCCGAGCCTTAGTCATTTGCTTTTTGATGTTTGTATTGTGGCATATTTAGTTAGAGAACTTCCAGAAAAACGCATTATTGATTGATAATAATTGTTGTAGCTGCTCCGCTATATGCTGCCTGAAATTAGGGTCCGTTTTTTTCCATTCCATTTCTTCTATAGTTTTCCATATTTCTGTTGATGCGTGATATTGCCGCATATCATAAGATTTGCAGAGAAAGCCTTTAATGTCTTCATAGTCAGTTGAAACAAATCGTGCATGATATTTGAATAACTCATAGGCTTTGGCTCGAATGATTTGATAATTTTGTAATCTGATTCCATATTTACTGTAATCTAGTGTATCGTCATTTTGCATTTCTTTTAGAAGCTCATCCTCCAACATAAAAAGTGGCCGATAATATTTAATTATTGAACGATAGGCAAGATTACCATTTTCCTCATATGGCACCAGTACAGCTAGGTGAAAGCGTTTTACCAAGAAATGCTCTTTTGTAATCTCCGCTAATTCATTTTGCTTCATGTAAGCAATAAGCTTAAGCATAAAATCGATACGTTTATATGACTCCAGTACGTAATAGTCCATAGACATATGGAAATATTTCTTAAATTCTTCTTTCTCAACAGGTAGTAGCTTGTTCACGAAAGCGTTGTATTTCTTTAGATCATTTACTATTTCTTCATAAGGATAGTTCCTTCCTTCTTTTGTGAGTTGGCGTCGATACTGCCTGTGTGAAATATTTATATTAAAATTATAGCAAAAGTAATCCCATATATACTTTGGCTTCTTGCTGCTGGAGTTTTCTTTCATGTTGGGGTTGTAATACTTGCTATACATATCAGGGTTAATTCCCAGAAGATGTAACTGTGCTTGATATTCTTCCCTATTACTTATTCTATCATGGAAGTTTTTCATACCTCTTGTAAGTTGTGCATCAATTGCATGGCAATAGTCCTTATTAGGAGCGCCGCTAAGCTTTTCTGCCATATAGCTTGAATAGCCATTGCGGGTCATTAGTTCAGATTCTTCCAAATACTTTTCAAACAATATGTCAAATACTAGTTGCTCTGCCAGTAGTTTTTCCTCAGATTCTTTAATGCTGAAATGAAATTTACAAGACCCAAAAATAGTAATACCATTTAGTATTTCTATAACTGCGGCTATATACGCTTTAAATTCTGACGTCAGTTCCTTGATTGACGTTATTGATTTGCGGTTTAGCTTCTCACCGAGTTCTAAACCACCTACCCTTGCAACAAGTTCTCTGTTCAGATGGTGATAGTCTGTAATTAGCAAAGGATTTCTAGTGTCTATTATGTCAAAAATCCTTCCGTGGCAGGGTTTAATAGAAATATGGAAGTCCATTACCGTACCTCTCTTCTATAGACAGCAGACACCAGACAGCTTACCTCTAGAGAACGCCTGTGGTAAAGCGTTTTTGGGTCTTGCTACTGCCTGGTGTCTAGTGTCTCTACGTGGTTGTGTGGTGATTTTCCTATCTGCATTCTACAACTTTTACAAGTACCATAGCCACTTCATATTGGTTGCAACGCTTGTCAAACGAACCAAGCACCAATTATTATAATTTACAGAAGCTAAAATGTCAATTACACGACAAACGGATAACGCGCCTGACATGGTACGCCGCCTGTATTCTTTGATAATAACAGGAGTGGCAGGATGATTAAGGTACAAGCTTATGAAAAATCTCGTATTCGGTTTGCAAAATCTGACCGATTGAGATTGAAAAATTTGACCGATTGGCGTATAATAGGTCCATACTCTATTTCGGGAGGGATCAGAAATGGACAAGCAGAGCTACAGGCCGCGGATCATTGACCGAAAGGTGGACGAGTATCTGGCCGCCTTTGGCGCTGTCTGTATTGAGGGGCCGAAGTGGTGCGGGAAGACTTGGACCTCGGCGTACCACAGCAAAAGCGAAATATATATCGGGGACCCGGCGGGGAACTTCCAGAACCGGCAGCTTGCCCAGCTCTCACCCTCCCTGGTGCTGGAGGGAGAGACGCCCAGGCTTATCGACGAGTGGCAGGAGGTGCCGCCGCTTTGGGACGCCGTGCGCTATAAGGTGGACGAGACGCCTCAAAAGGGTCAGTTTATCCTCACCGGGTCCGCGACACCCAACCACAAGGGCATCCTCCACAGCGGGGCCGGACGGATCGGACGGCTTCGTATGCGGCCCATGTCCCTGTATGAGTCCGGGGACTCCAGCGGCAAAATCTCCTTGAAGGAGCTCTGCCATGGGGAGCTGACGTCCTGCCTCACCGGGGAGGTGGATCTGCGGCGGCTCATTGAGCTCATCGTCCGGGGAGGCTGGCCCGGAAGCCTGGGTCTGCCTCTTGACAAGGCCAGTCTGCTGCCTGCGGAATATCTGAACGCGGTGGTTGACGATGATGTTTTTCGTATGGACGGTGTGAAACGGGACACGCAAAAAATGCGCCTGCTGCTACGCTCGCTGGCCCGTAACGAGAGCACTACTGCCACCAATCGGACACTGATGCGGGATATCAAGGATATGGACGACGAGGAGATCGACTCTGATACCGTGTCGGCGTACTTGGATATCTTCAAGCGCCTTTTTATCACGGACAACCAGCCGCCCTTTTCAACAGGGATGCGGTCCTCCGTGCGGGTCAAGCAGGCCGAGAAGCGCCATTTTGCCGATCCCTCCCTGGCTTGTGCTCTGTTGAAAGCGACCCCCTCCGGGCTACTTGGGGACTTGGAGAGGCTGGGCTTTTTGTTCGAGGCCCTTTGCGAGCGGGACCTTCGTATCTACGCCGACTCCTTTGGCACGGGGCTTTACCACTATCAGGATTACAGCAACAGGGAGATCGACGCCGTCATCGAGCTTACCGACGGCAGCTGGTGCGCCTTTGAGATCAAGCTGGGCGCGAACCAGATCGACGCCGCGGCGGAGAACCTTTTGACCATAAAGAGAAAATTTGAAGAGGACCCCAGGGGCAAGCCCCCGGCAGTCCTCTGCGTGCTGTGCGGTTTGACAAACGCGGCCTACCAAAGGCCGGACGGCGTTTTCGTGGTGCCGATAACGGCGCTGAAGGATTGACGGCGTTCGTTCATTCGTTATTTAATAGCTGAGATATGACATTTCAAGGAGACGGTGTGGCTGCGGCTGCACCGTCTCCCGTTTCTTCAGCGTTATATCACATAAAGTGGAACATCATCACTGCCACGGGTACGAATAACTCCTATCTCCCATGCCCGATCCAGCACTGTTCGTTTGCCCTGCGGGTTGCGATGCACTCCTGACAGCATCGAACACTTGCCAGACCGCCTCCTGGTTTTCTTTCAGTATGATCGAGAACGAGATATTCTTCCATCCCCACGCCACATTATAGCTGAGAAGCAGACCGTGATAGTAGTTTCGCTCTGCGTCTTTTCGTAAGGACAGGAAGTGAAACTCCTGCAGTTGGATAAAGAACGGTGCGTTTTTATCTTTCGCAAACAGGTAGGCCATGCCATCCTGAGACGGTTTACCAACATACACATACAATCCCTGCCGTTGGTCTTCTTCTGACATCAGCATGACGGGTTTGGTGGCATTGACCGGGTAAAGGCAGCAAAGGCACGTCCCGATATCTTCATCCTTACAGGCCGACACGTATCTCCGATTCTCCATATCCACGATAAAATTCATTTTGATCCCTTCTTGAGCAAAATCGCTTATGTGCTCAATGTTAAACATCATTTTCCTCTGCTCTTTCGTCTGTGGGCCTATTCGGTAGTCAATGAAATAGCCGCTATTATCAGAACGGTCAGCAACAGACGCAATCAGCCTGGGCAGGCTGTCTTTCTCTGGGTTATAGACAATAGCATTAGGGAGATGTACCCGTATACATTCAAGAGTCATTTCTACTTTTTCTTTATTCTCTTCAATTTGCATTTGCTTTTCGTAGCTGACTACTTTGCAAGGTGATTTTATATAGCTCATATAATATTTCTCCTTTTCATAGGCGGCATTTTCTGTATTCCTCTGCAATCGCGTCTAATCGTGCTCCCCAGGCGCGGTCATCACAGTCTATTTCTGAACGTATGATGTCGAAGTTTTCTTCACATGGAAGAAGCACCAGCGGCCTGCTGTTTTGAGTTGCGTCGTAATCTATCACGAGGGCAGACTCGTAACCCTCATCTGAACTTATGAAGGACAGCATATGAAATTGGCTTAGGGGAATATAGCCCTGATCCACCTGCAGGAAATACACTGTGCTCGGAGTAACAAAAAATCTTGTATCCGGGATATAAGCCCATCTTCTGTTCCCAATTAGAACATTTTCGTCTGTGACGTAAGAAGTGAATCCGATGATAACGTTCTTTATTCGGAACTCCCTTCCTTTTACCAGTAAACGAACGTTATCCAAGTCAATCATGCAATATCCGTTTTCTCTGCTTTGAAAATGACGTTTATTCTCCGGGAGTACCCTGCCATAATCCAAACGATTTGCGGATCTGACTGTTCTCCAGATGTATATATGAAAACGGTTGGTGTCCGAAATGACCTCGCGGCAAAGCTCTGGCCGTTGAAACCGGTATCCAACGCCATTCGATATGATCTGCCGCAAAACCCGCCGTTCTTCAAAAGCATTTACAGAGTCAGCCGTATAATTTATCTCATCAAACATTTTCCTTCCCTCCCGGTCATGCGGCATCGCAGTCCAAGTAAGAATACAAGGAGGGCAGACCGTTTACATCCATTCTTTTGCTGATCGTGACAGGGGAAAGGCCGATGTCGGTGAAGGCCGCCAACAGGCGGTTTGGTTCCCGGCAGCTCATCGCTTTCTGCGCGAGAAGCACGGATTTTTTCTCCGATATCAGCTCGATCAACCGCAGCATCTTTCTTTGCAGCCGCAAATCCTTGACCTTTTGGCGAACTATGTTGACGGCTTCGCCTTTTTTATAGAAATCACCGCTTGGAATTATTTGAGAAAATATGCCCATAAAAATCTTTTTACTTCTCTCGGACAATCCAAGGATTTGCCCAGCTATGTCATCCCTGCCGCTGTAATCACGGATCGCTTTTGATGAGGTCAAACGCACCTCCGCACGAAGAATACCCTTTGTATCTCTGAGAATCGCCTGACGAAGGCCCCCAGCGCCTGGCCTGTTTGCCAACGCAGCATGAAGATCGTAAAGGAGAAAGCTGATCCCGTTGCTGTTCCCCTCCAGGCAGAAGCTCTTACTCGTATCAAGCCCCTCATAGCGGACCGGCGAGAACCCTTTGACCTTTCCAATCCGGCGTATGACCTTGAGATAGGAGGTCGCCGTATCCTGACTGCCAACGTTGATGTCCGCTGTCAACGTCAGCTCGGTCAATGTGAAATCCTCTAAACTGTACCTGCCCCCGAAGTATTCGCTGATCCGTTTCTCCAACTTGTGAATGAGTTTATGGGCATCCAAGCCCTTTCCCTTCAGCACAACGGTAGAATCTACGAACAGGCTCACTTTCTTTTTGTACCGGCTGTTTCGGTATAGAACAGTGATCCCTTTGTGAGCCAACGACGGATCTATGTACTCGTTTTCGTCCGTCTCCAAAAGATCGCGTTTTTTGAAAATGCGGTCAAATTTGTCGGTGTCAAGTACCATTGTCAGCTTGAAAACTTGATTTATATACATGCAAAACTCCTCCTGTTTCTACCTGTTATACAAAAAATCGAGAAAATTGTATGTAATATTTACAAATATGTTTATCCTTTTTTTATTTTAAAGTGAAATTTCCAACGGAAATCGCAATCAGCCCTTCCCGCTGTTTTCTACTTGAACAAAAATACTCTTTACGCCACGCTTGATTTGTAAACGAGTCAGGAATAGATACCTGTTTATTTTGAAATAATGATATATCTAATATTGTGTCGTTTCTCCCAACCAATCTGTTTGAATAAGTTTCTGGTTTGAAATAATAAAAAGCAAAAATAAAACGTCATGGGCAATATCGCCCATGACGTTTCCTGGTAATATAAGTATTATTAAGTATACACTTTATATAGTAACTAAAATAATGTTTACTTATTTCTATTGCATTTGTAACAGGTTGTATATCAGTATCAAGTATTTATTTTTAATACCAAAATTGCGTATTACATTCTTTTAATTTAGATTATGCTTGTTTGGCCTATCATAGGATGCTGTTACAGTAAAAAACTACTGGTACAAATTGTGTTGACTTATTCCATGAGAGGTGAAAAAATGGAGAACTCTATATTACAACCCAAGTTAGAATCACATATGCGTTCTTCGTTGGGGTTTCATACCTTGACTTTATCCATGCCCTTATTATTAGGCGAAGGACATGCGTTAATTGAGCGGTTTAAGGAAGTTAGTAAGAGAACAGGAGAGTTACAGATATATTCGGATAAGTATGGAAATGTAAAAATAAAATTCTATAAGAGAGATATGGGTATTGAATGGTCGGTTCGCTTTAATGTTTGGAACGAAAGGGCCAAGCTACCATATGATGTTGTTGAGGTAAAAATAAATCCGAAAACCCTCTGCGGAATTTATGACTATATCACTGCGGCGACAATTAAAGATTTAAATGGGGCAATTGAAATCTTTGATAACATTTCTGAATCCATATCGCCGCTGCTTGGAACCTTCAGAAATTACGAGTTGAAGCGTATCGATTACTGTGCCAATTTTTCAGTGAACGAGCTTGCGCCAGGATGTACCTCTGAGCAAATAATGGATTTAATTAAACGCAGTAATGTTCCGCCGAGTTTTAACGAATACATGGAATATGACAAAATATCACATAGGAAAAAGCCAATGGACGACAGCTTTTACTTGATGAATAAATCCGTGAGTATCAATTGTTATCGAAAAGCGGCAGAACTTCAACAAAGAGTAGAGAAGGCAAATAATAGTACGAGTATGAACAGTTGTGTTACACCTGTAACTATAGACGAAGCGCAGGATATCATACGATTCGAGATTCAATGTAAATATCATAAGGTTTATTCACTCTCATTGAGAGCTGCGATGGCCGGTTATCATATGGTCAATAAATTTGAGTATTTGCTTTCAGATGAGATGTGCAGAAAAATAATAGATTACTATTACAACCTAACCATTGGGCGTGGAGATTGGTATACTCTGCAAGATGCGATTTCGATTATATGCTCAAAAAACTTCAATAGGCAAAAAGAGCAGCGTTTCATTGACGCATTATACTGTGTAAATCAATGCCGTAGTTTGGCGAAAGTGAGAGAACAACAGAATATCAACTTAGCAACTTTTGATAAAACAATAAACGAATTGTCTTTTTTGAACATTAGAGGTATTAACCCTGTGACAATTCCCAAAGGGTGGGGAATAAAAGTAATCCCAAACCTCCTGAAAGAGTACTATCTAAATGAAAGCAGTACACAATAATCTTATAATCTTAGCATATGCCGCCTGAAAGAGTTTTCAGGCGGTTTTTTGCTATACCTTTTTACGAATCTATCGTGTTGCCCCGTCTCCCAATGCCCTATATAGTGTCGCTTTCTTCACCCCCGTCAGCTCCTCAATCTCCCTGACGGAATACTGCCCGGTGTTGTAGAGCTTTATCGCCTTTTTCACCTTCTCCGGGTCCGTCCTGGGTCTGCCGCCGTTTCTGCCTCTTGCTCTGGCGGAGCGAAGGCCCTCTCTGGTGCGGTCGGCGATCACGTCACGTTCAAACTGGGCGATGGCGGACATCAGCGTGAACAGGAGCTTGCCCGTGCTGGTGCTTGTGTCGATGGACTCCTTGAGGCTGACAAGGTGGACGCCCTTCTTCTCGAATATCTCGGTGAGATCGATGAGATCCTTTGTACTGCGGCCAAGTCTCGACAGGCTTTCGATCACTACGGTGTCACCCTCAGTCACACGGTCCAGGAGCTTTGTGAGCTCGGGCCGGTCCCGTCTTGTGCCGGTCATCTTCTCATTGTAAATAAAGTCGCACCCATACCTTTTGAGCGCGTCCAGCTGCCGGTCAAGGTTTTGCTGTTCTGTGCTGACGCGGGCATAGCCAAAGATGTAGTTTTTCATGGTCCCTCCTGTTTCATAAACGAACGTTTGCGCAACGGTTTCTCAGCGACGAAAAAATCCCCTCAAAATCACTGACTTCAAGGGGATTTTCGTCTCAAAACCCGTTCCAAAATCTACGTCTCATAACTCACACGCTTTTGGAACGCTCCCCTTTACACGAGGGCAAAGCTGTCCTCGTAAATGTATTCCTCAATCTCCTCCGGCATAAATCCCTCCATCAGAAGCTGGTCGATCATCTGGGGGGAGTACCCATAGGCACCGGCTACAGCCTTCAGTTCTTCGATATATTCCGCCTCATAGAGCGGAGAGCTTCGGCGGCGCAGAGGTGGGTAGTACAGGTCATAGGACAGGCTGCTGTCGTCGAACCGGGACCATGTGGGCTTGCCAGCGGAGGTGAGTTTGAGAATGTCACCGCTGTTCATCGGAACCTTAACAGGTGTCTCCGCCAGAAAACTGATACGCTTCAATGCCCTCGCCAGGATCTGTTCGGTGGAAGCGTAGACGTAGAGGCCAAGACCGGGGTAGTGGATCAGCGCCATAGGATTGTCGCCGCGGACGAAATAGAGACTCCCGTTCTCGTCCAGCACAGTGATGGTGAAGGAGCCCAGGAGCTCTTCCGCCATGCTCCCCAGGGCCTTCGCATTGAGCTCTCCGGCGGCTTTCAGGAGCTGGACGCAGATATAGCTGTCCGTCTCGATCTTCGTCTCCGGGAGCCCATGAGAGCGTCTGAGGGACGTGTCATTGAAGATCACGCCGTTGTGGGCCAGGGCGAAGTGTGTGTTTCCGGCGGTGGCCTCAAAGGGGTGGTTGTTGTAATTGAATTTCGCATTCCCCTGCGTGGTCATGCGGGTGTGGCCCATGACGATATTGGCATCTCCGGGCAGGAAGAACCTCATATTGTGGGCGGGAAGCGGGCGCTTGTAGACGTGGAACCGATTGCGGCTTATGTAGGCGATCCCGGTAGCGTCAGTGCCCCGGTCCTCAGCGGAGACGGCAAGCTCCGTGACGAGACGGTTTTTTTGCCGGACGGATAGTTTTCCCTTATAGTCAAGGATACCAAACAGGCAGCACATTATATCTCCACCTCCGCGTTTACAGGCTCGCTCACATAGAGGCGGCGTTCCTTGAGGTACTGTACAAGCTCCGGAGGCCGGCAGAAGTCCATTACGAACTCCGTCCAGGTGAGGCTTTTCAGCTCCTCGTCAGACAAAGAAAGAGCCACATCACAGATGGTGCTGACCATCTGCAATGTGGCTAAGAAAGTATTGAGTTTCAGTGTGCCCCGGAACATTCGGAACTCCACCGTGGCGCAGTTGGTGAGATTTACGCAGGTGTAGCGGCTCAGTGAGCGGGATTTGGCCTGGTCCAGAAATGCCTTTGGATCGTCCTTGCGTCCATACCGTGCCGCCCACTGCTCCATCTGGCGCTGTGTCCTTCGGCTGAATCTCAGCATTTCGTTCCAGTGGTTCTCCACGAAGAAGAGGATCCGCGCGATCACGGCGTCCTGGTCTTTCTCATATGCTCCGAACGAAGATCGATTGACATGGACGTGGAGCCCGCAGGTGCCGCACTGATGGCTGAGATACCCCAGATTGACGGCCTTCCTCAACACCTCCGCCCAGGGCATATCGCTCATGTGGTACTTGAGTGTCATGGGGTGGGACACCAGCTCAATGCCGTCATTGAGGGACCCGTCGTGCTTGCAGTAGAGATGGTCGTGTCTCCTGTTGGCTATAGCCATGATCTCCTGCGCCGCGCTGTCACTCTCACCCGCCTCGTCGATCTCCAACTCCACGCCGAAATAGCGGTTCCCTTCACCGTAGAAGATGGGTTCGGGCTTGTAGTAGTAATCTCTGACGCCTCCGTTTTGGTCATGGTAGCATTCGGAACAAAGGGGGTAGTCCTCATCCTCGTCGGAATCTCTGTAGCAGGCATCATCCTGTTCAATGAGCCTCCCGCAGTGGTCGCAGTGGGTGTAGTAGTTCTCGTAGCACCGCTGGCAGAGGAAGGTGTTGTCGTCTCCGGCGTCATCATCCAGCCAGTATCGCTCCCCGCAGTGGGAACATATAGCGGTGTGCTCGGAAATGCAGTCAGAGCAGAGATCCTGACCGTCGAACTCGGTCAGCTCGCTTATGTCGCAGACGTGGCCGCAGTGGTCACAGGTAAATCGTTCGCTTCTCATTATCTTATCCTCCATATACAAATTCAGCCAGCCTCCGAAAGCTCCGGGACCATCTCAGATGAGCTGACGATGTCCATGAACTGTCGGGCGTAGGCGTTGGCACGGGCGGCCTCATCGGGATTCAAGGCGCTCACAGCCTCAAAGTTAAAAACCGCATAGGGCTTTCCGGCCTTGCTGGTGGCGCGTGTCAGAGTGATCCTTGTGACGACGCTGCTCAGCGGGGTGAGGGTGCTGAGCAGCCGGGTGGCATATTTGAGAAAACGCCCCTTACTTGTCACGGGGATCCGGACAAGCAGGGGGATGATGCTGTTGGGCCTGAGAAGGAAAAGCAGTACCGACTCCTTACATGCCTTGGCCCCGCTCTCGCCGTCCTTGGAGCCGAAGTCGTTGTAGGGGCAGTGGGCACAGGCCTTTCCGTCCTGGGAGATGATGCTGTTTTCACTCATACAGACAGGCGGTGTCCCCTCCACCGGGTCAGGGGTATCCCAGTAGGCCCGGGGCGTGGTGTAGTTCAAAACGATTCCGGTAAGCTCCCTCTCGGCCTCGTCACCGGAAAGGCCGGGCACAGAGAAGACTGTGGACCCGCCGGAGGGCGACTTGACCACATCAAAGAGGTCGAAGGAAAGGGGCTGATTTTTCAAATTTGACCTGATGATCTCCAGAGTATTTCCGGTCAGAGCGAGATAATGGGAATCGTTGACGGTCATGGCTGTTTCAGCGGTGGAATGGGCCGCCTCAATATCCTGCGCAGCCTGAACCTTATCGCCAAGACGGGATTTCAGTTTTACGTTATCCATTGAATATGAACCTCCTTTATACTGCCGCTCTCACAGAGAATCTGCGGTAAGATGTTTTGTTTGTATATTTCTGATACAATGCCGGGTGCTCGACCTTCAAGGTCCTGCTGTCCAGCCTCTCCTGGGTGACGCTCTTCCAGGTCACGATCCTGCCGCCGGATATACCAGCCTCGTTTTCCCCCAGCATCTGCTTCAGCCTGTTCTCGGCCTCCTGCTTTCGCTGTGTCACCGTCTCCAATTGCTCGCTGGCCTCGTCATACAGGTCGAGAACCTCGGCGGCCTCATCGGGCAGGGTGATTTGGGACCTGGGGACACTGTCCGGGTAGAGTCTGGCAAGAAATCTGGCGGAGGCATCCGAGCCGTCCAGGGCCGGCGGCGTTACGTTTTGAACATGGTCCCAAAACTGGACCTCCAGCTCAATGAGCATGGCAATCAGCTCATCGTCCCTGGGGATAAACCTCCACTTGAACGTGTTGCCGCCGATGAGCACAGCGATATAGGCACCCCTGTACCCGGTGACGGCCATGTAGTGCTGGACCTGGATCATGTACTCGTCGGGGATGGTGTCATCCCATTCCCCGGTCTTGTAAGCCGAGGCGGTCTTCGCCTCAAAGATGCAGTTACCGTGGTCCTCCGTCTCACACACGCCGTCCAGGTTTGCCAGCATGAAGGGGTGTTCCTCGCTCTGGAGGATCTGCTTGACCAGCCTCACCTCAACGCCGGTCCTCCTGGTAAATTCCGCTCTCACCAGCGCTTCAAGCTGTGTCCCCCAATAGGCCGCCTCTCCCGCCTCCTGCTGTGGCATCTGGCCGGTCTTCTCCATCCACAGCTCCACAGGGGATTTGTACCGGCTGACACCACAGACCACGGAGGCATCGGAACCGCCGATACCCAGCTTGCGGTATTCCAGCCACTTCTCATAGGGCATATTCTCGGTGGAAACAAGTACTTTTGCCGGCATGATCTCACCTCCCCATGCAGAGTGCCACTGTCTTGTCCATGATGGCGTGACCGTCCATGATCCGCCCCCAGTTGTTGGCGGCGTAGTTTCTCGTGTTCCTATGGGGCATGGAGTGGGTGACAAGATCGCTGGCCGCGTTGATGACGCCCCAGGCCGTACCCCGGAACTTCTCGATATCCGGGGCGTAGTAGCAGACCATGAACTCCGTTTTACACCTCTCGGCGTTTGCCTTTTCCCGTTCAGTGGATTTCTCCGTGACAGGGAACAGCTCATTAAGGATGTCCCTGATATCCTCGTCCATCATCCGGAGCCTCGCGGCGCGCTCGGCGTACTCGGCAAGGCCGGTCATGTACTCATTGGCCCGGAAAAGGCAGCTCCTGGCCTCGTCCAGACGGTCATGGACGTTCTCTGTGTGGCGCAGGGTCCAGATACGTCTCGCGGAACCCAACGCCAGGTTGAGTGTGTTGTTGCAGACCACCCGGATGGGCGTCATGCAGACCTTGATACCGCCGCTCCCGTCGTGGGAGTTGGTGAAGCAGAGATACGGCTCCACCTCGTCCCCGGCGACCATGCGCTCTGGCATTTTAGCGAGCAGCCATATCTGCCGCCCCTCCCGGAGAGAGCCTGCCGTCTCGTACCGGACACTGCCGCCAATCAGACCGTCGGTGAAGCTGAAGGCGTCAACATTCTGTACCACCCTGTACCGCTCCCCAACGATCCCCAGAACGCTGCCGTCCGAATCACGGACGTTGGCCCTGTACCCACGGATGATCCGGCCCTCACCGTCAAACACCGGCTCCTGCCTTACCGTCCAGTCAAGTCCGGCGAGCCGCAGGGCGTCGGCACTGACGGGAGCCTCCTCCACCATCGTCCCCAAGCCGTGCCAGGGCTTTTCCCGCACATACATCATCGTCTCCACATTTGCTGGCATTGAAAGTATCTCCTTTACTATGATTTGAGCACAGAAAGAAGAGAGGGCCCCCGCAAGGGGAACCCTCTCCATGGACGCTATTCACTTTCCTCAAAGATCTTCTCCGTTCCCCTGATCACTTCCCCCGCCGCCAACAGCGCCGAGAGAATCAGCAGAACGGTTTCCAGAACCTTTTTAAAGGACATCGGAACCGCCTCCCTTCCTGTATACTCGTAGGGAGAATATATAGGTGAGGGGAGGAGGGATGCGATGAGATTATTATTCACATACGCGCTCCGGGTTATGTGGCGGATAAGTAGTTCGTCATTTCCGACAAATATCGCCCCAAATTTTCGTTAGTCTGACCCTGGGGGTATTTTCTGACAAACGAAAATCAATTTGCTATAATAGGGCCATAAAAAATTTTAAGGAGATCCATTATAAATCTGATCACAAGAGATGGCCTTATTACACGCCTGTAAAATGTGGCGCACAACAGCAACGTCAAGCTTCCGGGGGAAATTGAGTTTTCGCTGGACCAGGACGGCGGCGCCGAAGTCTGAGTTGGGAAAGGCGCTGACGTACCTGAAGAACCAACGGCAGACATTGACGATGTTCCTGGAGGACGAGAGGATCAAGTTAAGCAACAACCTGGCGGAGAGGAGTATCAAGCCGTTTGTTATCTCCCGGAAGAACTTCCTCTTCGCCAACACCCTCGGCGGAGTCCAGACAAGCGCTGTGCTGTTCAGCCTCATAGAGACGGTGAAGGAGAACGGCCTAGACCCGTACAAGTACCTCACGTGGGCGCTGGAAGAAGCGAGCCGCAGACCGGCAGCGGAGCTGGTGCCGTGGAAGTATATATGATCACAAGATAGTTGTGCACCCCTGAGAATTCTCGGGGGTATCGTAGTCTTATGTGGATTGACGCTTACCAACAAAAAAGTACGGAGTATAGGCTTGTCGCCTTGCTCCGTACATTTCTATTTATCTGAGCGATTATCTTCCAGATTAGAGTTAGGAGTCTGAAAGCCATTGCCCGCAAGGTATATTGAAGAGCATACTTTTTGTCACTTACTCTAGAAAAGAGTATCGATCCGCAAATCGGCGCTCTTTTTGCTATATGAGATTCAGTAGCGCTGGCCCATCCGGCATATCGTCTCGCGCATGTCTTCTACAAAGTCGGGCGGTGATACTACCTTTACCCATGCTCCCTGACTCAGAAGCCACATTTTGATACCGTCACCGTACACTTCTGCCTCGATCAGGTAGCTCCTCTCGCTGCGTCCGATTATTCTGGCGGTCGGCAGCTTGTCAAGGACAGCCTGTACTGACGGACCTGAAAACTCAAATTGTATCGAGCGCAGCTTACCGGGCCACATGAAAAGACTTCGCTGACGGAGCTGGCCCTCATCAAACCCCGGCATTTTACCGGGCGGGATGTGGCCGCGGTGCTCCGTCATATGCTTGATCCTGTCTACACGAAAATACACAGGTTTTGTAGTGTCATCTGCCTTGAACGCGATAAGATAGAAATAGTAGTCCGTGAACATCACCGAGGCGGGCCACAGCCGGTGCGTGACCCACGTTCTGTCCATTCGGTAATACTCGACTGTGATCTCCCGCCTGTCCTCTATGCAAGTCACAAGCCGCCACAGAGTTTCCTGGACGCTGTCGCAGTCGTGCTTTACTTCGGCATAGTGGTACAGTTCCCTGCGTATCATATTGTCCAGCAGGTGCCGGTCATTTGGCATTGTGAAGCGTTTCATCTTATCTATCAGGGCAAGCAATTCCATTTTGGAGAACGCCCTTGACCCGATCAGGACCTCAATCGCCGCAAAAAGCTCACTGCTGCTCAGAAACTCATCCATGCACAGCCGGTAGCGTCTGTCCCGGTTGGAGTACTGCAATTCTGCATTTCCCACTAATTCCCGGTGATTGGCCAGGAAAGCCTTAAGCTCGTTCACCGTACGGGTAATGCTCTTGGTGGACACACCGTATTCATCGGCCAGCTTTTGTACGGACAGTGCCTCCCCCCGCAGGGCCCGGAAGAAGAGCTCCAGGACACGTTCGTAACGAGTGCTATTCATGGTCCTATCTCACACGATCCTTGTATTCCGTTCAGAACCGACCACATACGTTTTGGCGCGGCCAAACGCGCCAATCTCCTTTTTCACCACATTGACGGCCTTGCAGCCCTTGGGGATAACGCATGATTTGAATTTGCTTCCGGTGATGGAGACACACAGCTCCTTCTCGCCAAGATAGGAAAGGGCCTGAATGAACGCAGGGGTATCATAGAAATCGTACATACGCGCCGGAACAAGGACGGAGCAGTTTTCAAAGGTCAGATCGTTGGCTTCGGAGCGGTAACTCCCCTCTTTGCCGCCCTTGCCCAGCACGAACAGCCTCAAGGTGGACCGCTCAAATCTGCAATGCTCGATCTTCCCGAACTCAAGGGCGATCTTGCCGGTGATGTTGCGGAAGACCGAATTTCTCACCAAGGTCTCATCATTTAAAGACTCCTTGCAACAGCCAAATCCCAGGGCACCAAAGGGGTCCCCAGGCGCTCTGTTGCCCGCGTCGCCGAAAAACTCCTCAAACAGGCAGCCGTTTATGGTTCCGAAGATCGGTTTTTTCTGCTTGAAGCGGGAAAACTCACATTTTTTGATGGGGATAGATCCCTCTCCCAGAGGATCGTCCTGTCCAAAAACATTTTCGTCAATGTCCCGGAAACGCGAACCCGTCAGTTCACCCGGCTCACAGCTGATGATCAGCAGGCAGGTCTGGGAATCGGTCAGCGAGGGCAGGAGATCCTCTTCTTTCTCCTCCCCGTTCTGCCGGCAGTTGGTGAAGTCGCAGCCGCTGATGAACACCCCGGTGTCGCCGCCCTTGTAGGCGTATCGGGCCAGCAAGAAATTCCCGGCGTGTCCGGTCACCTGGCAGCCGGACAGGGTGACCTTGTGGTTTGAGCCAAACGCGTTCCCATCGGCGCTGATGAATGTCCCGGCGCAGTTCTCCACCAGGCAGTGCTCCATGGTCAGGGCCGCCGGCGCGTCTTCGTATCCATCCACGTCTATAAAGGCGCGCGTGAACGTGAACGTGTTCCCCTTGTTATCCTTTCGTTCCGTCTCCCCGGTCTGGTAGATCAGCCCTGAAAAGGCGGAATGCCTCATAACGCAAGTGCCGCCGACGCTGATGGTCTCCATGGACGGCACCTTTTCCGTGATGAACTCGCAGTGGCAAAATTCCGCCTCGCTGTTCCCGCTGAGCCATATCGCCGGATCTTCGCTGGAGCTCAGGACAAGCTGGCAATTGTTGAATACCGCCTTGCCGTCCACTTTGAATTGCGTTGGAAAAACCAAGCGCAGATTTTCAAAGGTTTTTTCCTCCCCCTCAGGAACATGACTTCTGCTTTCATCCAAAATTACGCTTTCCGTGGCGGGAGACAGCAGGCCGATGGGCTCCTCCTCAGCGTCTTTCGCGTTCTCCGCGTTCCCCGCCTTTTTCGTCTCCTCTTTCTTTTCCGGTTCTGGCACGTACCCGTACTTCTCCGCGATGCCCTTGGGGCCCACGGCGTTGTAGAGCCGGCTGACGCCGTGCTCGATGAGGGCCGCCTGCTTTTTGTTCACGGAGAAGTTGTCCAGAAATTCCGCCTGCTCCGGCGTCAGTTCCTCTTCCTCCTGGAGATAGAAAAACTCCAGCGCCACCCGCAGGAACGCCTTTTGCACGTCAAGAGAGTCGATATCGCCGACCACCGTCAGGTCTGCGTTTGTCTGGGGGTTGGTGATCTCCAAATATCGCTGGACCGAGCGGATGAAGGCCCGCTGGTCGTCCGTCAGCCGGTCCCCCTCGTCATCCGCCAGCTGGTACAGGACGGCTATGAGCAGCTGCCGCTCCGGCGCCTCCAGCTCCTTCAGGTCCATGGGCGTCTCCAGGCGGTACAGCGCCGCCTTCTCCTGGCCGTTCAGGTAGTCGTAGATCCCGTTAAGCTCGTCGCCCAGCCCGGCCAGGGCGTCCTCCAGCCGCTTGCCGCCGCTGGCCACCTCCTGCCGCAGCTTCTCCAGGGCCGCTTGCTGCTTCTCGCTGAAGCCTTCCACCGCCTTCAGGGAATCGGCAAGGCCGCGCTTGTACATCTTTTGGTTTCCGAACATCTGTTATCCCTCCATAAAATCGTATTGTGAGCCTGTGACCATGGTGTACAGTTCGTTTTTCAGGAAGTCCCGCTTGACCTCGTTGATGAACTTTGTGTCAAAGACGATGTGCCGTAGCGTGTTGAGGTACCCGCCCCAGTCGATGATCTGCTTCGCCCCCTCCGGTCCACCCAGGTGGGACGCCACGGCGGATACCACCACGTTGCTGGCCGAGGCGATGACGTTGGAGTAGAGTAGCACTCGACGGGTGCGGACCTCGTACATACTACGGGTAAGACCGCTGGATTCGTCGTAGAATAGGCCGTGGATAAAGCCAATCAATGTGTCGATTGCCATTGCCATGGCAAACTGCTTTCCGGCGTCGATGACCCCCGCCATGTCAAGTCCCCATGATGCAAGCTCAGAAGCCAGCTTGGGATCGATCACCGAGATAAACGGAAGCGGGAGGCTGTTCTTGGAGAAGATGTCTGACCGCAAATGGGCAATTTCCTTTAAAGCGGAAGTCCCCACAATGGCTTTCCCGTTAGTTCCTTGATGGAATAGTTTATCTGACGTATAGTGTAGGACCAAAGCAGTCTTGGCGTTTTGCGTAAATGTATCGTGTTTCCCCTGTGTTGAAATATGCCAGGACTGGAATTTCCAATTAGTCAGTGTGCTTGTTGCGATATTTGCCGTACCAAAAACCAAACCTAGGATTGGGTCATGACCAATCGCTGTTGCCCTGTGGCCCATTTTCCCTCCACCAGACAAAGCGCCACCTGCACCCCGATTGGCATCAAATGGGACAGGATTCGATATGATTTCCTCTATGCTCGGATTATATAATCGATGTTTGCGGTCAGAATGCTCCGGTGACTTGCCAGATTGTTTTGCGGCCTCTTTGTCTGATAATCGCTCGGTGTCCATAAGCGGCTTCAAGACATACTGCCGGACGATTTGCAGCGCTGCCGCAAGGAACAGGAACGCCACATCCACATCCGTGAGTTTCGTGGCCCGCTTGAAATCCCGGTCAATGTCCTCGATGATCACAGCGGCGCTGCGGGAGATTTCCGACACCCGCTGTTCCTCGGCGGCCACCAGGGACAGGTTCCGGGAGAGTTGCCGTGTCTCCTGGTCCACACTCCCTATGGCGGCCCCTATCTTCTGAGAGGACTGCTTCCTCATGCGGTCAAGCTCCCGGCTCATATACATACCCCGTTTCTTTTGCTCTTGATCTGTCAGCCAGTATACGCCAGTCAGAGGACACACGTGTGTCCTGGCGCTCCATTTTCATGCGCAGCAGAATTGATGTTGGTCGTGACCGCAACATACTGCAAAATGCCATATTTTCAAGTCTCAAGAAAATCTATCTAAAGCAAGGTAATATCCAATTGCGTACTGAAACGCTGCAAATTACCTCAGCGACAGGTTGTTGATCGCATTGCAGAAATGATTGGCGACTTTTCCCAACGTAGACAATATCTCGTTTCTGAAGTCCAGTTTGCGAAGTTCCTTCCAAATCTGTTCGATGAGATTCATCTTCAAAATGTATTAAGGAATAAAGAACAAACGGATAAATTCTGGAACCTGAAGGTTTTTGAAATGACACCAGTTAGCGCCATCGCAGCACAAAACGATTCTGTCCAAAGTAATTGCTTGTAAAATCTTATGTACTCTTCCAAGATACAGCATTTTCCGTTGCAAAAAACTATTTTATAAATTTGAAAAATGGCCAGATTTTTCATATAGTTCGATATTTATTATAACTAATATCACCGATAAAAGCAAGTTCCGTCTCATATATATGGTACTATCAAAAGTGACCGCTCCCCATCATTCTGGGGATGATCGCCATTTTTATTCTTCTCTCACCTTTCTATACCTCATCACATAATACCCCAGCTCATCCAACGCTCCTTCGCCCTTGTATTGCATACTGGCAATCAGGAGGAGGTCGTCGCGCGTCCCCTCCGCTGTGTTGTCTGGGCCCCACTCCGGTTCGTACCGCTCCAGGTGCAGGGGGAGGACGTGGTCGTGGCTGAAGGTGCCGTCATCGGTCAAAAACTCAACGCGGAGAGAGTCATCTTCAAACTGAGGGGGAGATAAGTGCGTCCCGTCCTTCAGACGCTCATAAAACTCCCGCACCTGCTTTTGGGAGGTCTCCACGATGCCGTAACCGTCGGGGCCGCCGGTGGGGGAGACGCGCCTTACGATGTCCCCCTGCTCAAAGGGGTTGGGGAGCGGGAAGAAGGCCCTTGTGAAGTCGTCCTCCACGCGGTCAAACTCCGGGTCCAGATAGACGAGCCTGCCGTCCCTGTCAAAATCGGCGCCTGAGACGGTGCGGCTCTCATCTATATCCGGGCGTTCCGCTACAAGGAACTTCTCGATACGAAAATGTCCCCCGCTCCTCCTGCCGCACTCGCGGGCCGTCTCCCAATCAAAGAAATACGCCGCCGGCGGGGTGTCGCAGTCCTCCTCAAGCGCCAGGGCATAGACGCACCTCCTGTCCCGGTTGTCCTGAAGCTCCCGGATGACCTGTTCGACCCAGTCCACATAGGCCGTGATCTGCCGATGAAGCTCCTCATCGGATGTCTGGCCGCTCAGCCTTCCCAGCAGTGCAAGCCTTTCCTCCACGGGCCGCCAGCTGTGGGCCAGGAGCGTCGCCCTCTGCCAGTCGGTGAAGGTCCATCCTGTCTCCAAGACGTATTGCCTCACCGTCCCGGAGGGGATCATAGCCTCCAGTTCATCTTGTTCCATCAAATCCTCCTTTAGTCTTTTCCCCGCCGGGGACCTGCCCGGCTTTGAAAAGCTCGTAGCTTTGGTAGCCGTTGGCCTTGCACTGCGGGCAGGGGTTGATGGGTGTGCGCACCCGTCCCAGCTTATAGGGACACTTGGGGCAGGGAGGTTTGATGACGCGGGCTATTTTCTTTAGATCCATTCTAAATTCCCTCCAATGATTATTCAAGTTCGATACGAACAAAGGAGACGGCGGCATGCCGTCCCCTTTGTTATGACCAGAAATTGCTTTAGCCCTCATACCCCTTCGGGTACTTGATGTCCAGAAGCGGTCTGTCGTTGGGGTTCTTGATCTTCACCGCCATGATTGCTCTGTGGCACTCCATCAGCTGGTCGCGGATCGTCTCCAGCTGCGCCTTTGTCTGCGGGACGATGTACTTATCCGACCCGGTCTCCAGAAGCTCCAGATACCAGTTGACTGTCTCCAGCTTGTTTATGCAGTAGGAGGAGATCATCTGCTTGTCCGTGAAGTCACGGATGGCTTCGGTCTCAATTTGAATGTAGGGGACCAGGTCAGCGGGGATGCGTTTAAGTTTTTTCATGGTTTTGTCCTCCATAATCAATTGTCCAATGCCAAATCAGGAACTTTACTTGCTGAAATCAGAGCCATTGGTTTGCCTCCAACCTTGAGCTTATATTGAAATTTATCGTTTGGATCTTTGTCGTTGAAACTGTCGCGCTGCAGTGTTCCTTCTGAATAGAGCACCGTAATGATATAGGTAATATACATCACAGCAATGCTTCCATACAGATATTTTTTTATATTTTCCGTTGTGAACAGGCTTTGCACCTCTGACAATTTTGCGATATCATTCGGACTCATCCACGACCTGGAGTTCATTGCGCTAATCAGGCTGTGTTTTGAACGCTCTACAAATTCCGTACTGATGTATATGGGCGAATTATTGGTGTTAAACTTGACAATGCTTCTGTCTTTGACCAATTCCTCCATTACCAGGAAGTAAAAGCGAACAATATCTACTGTTTTTGCTTTATTTGCAATGCACTTCCGAGAGCTCAACATTTCTTTGCAATCCATGAGAGCATCAAGTTTGATCGCACTTCTGTCAATAATAGTATTATAGGCGTTATTCTTGCACACTTCCATAAAATTGCGGGCAATATAATATGTAATTTCTCCAGAGCCGTTGCAGGAACCCGTATCTTCGCGCTCAAGTATGGTTCCAGACGCAATACCGATCCCAATATATTTTCTCGCGATCAAATTATATCTTGTATTTGTTTTATGGAAATCCTCGCTGGTTACAACTTTGCGCCGCAGTACAAGCGTTCTGGCAGAAATATAGTGCCATGGCCTCTCGACTAACAGATTTATAGACCTGGAAAGTCCTAAGGTCAGCAATGCCGCTATGCTTTTTCGGGCGTAAAAATGATCTTTGCCAAAATCTGAATATGCTGTATACTCCCTGGCGCACTTTATATCCAGAATACAGTCAATGATTGAAGGGATCAGGAGCAGTTCAATACCTCCAAGTGCACCCTTATAAATCATAAGCGCATATATTATGATAGATATAACAGAATTAGGCAGAGGATCGAACAAGCATCTTTTCAGCGTGCGTATAAATAGTTCTGCAAGTTCCTTCAACACACTAATTAATAGTCCCGCAAGCTTGATCAGCAGATAAATTACTGCAATGACTGCCGCAAGTGCGAACCCGAACCATTCCATTGATACACGACCTCAATAAACACTATATGACACACACTCGGACACTTCTATTTCCTTCAATGCATCTGAAGTGAAATTCGATGAATAGACATCGCTGTGGGCCGCAACCTTGACCCATTTGCTCGCGGTGTCCTGGTAATATAATTCAAACCAAATATCGATCTTATGTCGCGAGCTTGAGGGAGAAAAGTTCAACTTACCACCAATATATTTTAAGTTATACTGATTTTCGTAATTCTCTTTTGTTTCATCAACAATATCAATGATTTTATGTGCCCATTCATCCAAGGATCGGCGTCCCGCAAGCAAGCCTTCGATCGTGTCTCTAATTGCATTGCTCAGGACATCTACGAAATCGTCCATAACCGGCCGGGCAATATCGTCAATTGCATTTGCCCCGTACTCAAGGGCCTTTGGTTCAAGCATTTCACCCATCTTCGGAAGAATCTCTTTAGATGTTTTTTTCATTTGTTACTGATTACCCCCGTTAACTTACCAAAGCAAGCTTTTCTCTGAACTGTTCCGTAGTTTCAACTTCAACATCTATGTGGGCTGTTTTGACCATTGCAAGGATATCCGGCGGGATCTCTGATTCACTTACCTCTTCTGTATAGACAGTTGCCATCCATTCCCCTGAGATTTTATCTTTGCTATAATAATACATTTTGTTAGCAAATCCGTCCTGAACTCTGACGATAAATGATTTCATTCCTTCAACCACAAGATGGAGAACCTGCCCGATTTTTTCGACGGCTTTCTTGGTCCACTCAACTATTTTCTGCCAATACCGACCGAGTAAAAATATTGCGGCTACTGATAATCCCAGGATAAGCGCAATTGAAATCATTGTCATTTTGGTAATCTCCCTCCGAATTGTTGTTTTACATATTCTTCGCTGACTGTTCTTCTTGATTCGATTACCCCCATATCGTCATTATCCGCCCTTCCTCTGACGATATGTTCGATTGCCTCATCAAAATACGAATGATGCACAATGCGTTCATCCATCCTCGCCGCGTGAAGTGAAGCATTTAAGACAGCATTTGAGATGTCAGAGCCTGTAATTCCGCTGTATTTTGATGCCAATACCTTGATGTCAACGTCCGTGGGCATTTTTTCGGGGATGTACATACTCCATAGTTTTTCCCTGCTTTTTTCATCCGGTAGATCAAATTTTACATGAGCAAGGATTCTGCGCATAAATGCTGGATCGTAATTTGTGATAAAGTTTGTGGCAAACAATATCAAATCGTCATATTCATTAATGAGAACAAGCAGAACAGAACGTGTCTGATTGACGCTCACATCTGTTGCGCTGGACATATTTGTTACACGCTTGCTGAGCAATGCGTCTGCCTCATCGAAAAAGATGACGGAATTTGTTGTCTTGGCGTAGTTAAACATTGCCGCAAGGTTTTTTGAGGTCTCTCCCACATATTTTGATTCAATTTGTGAGTAGTCAACGGTGAGAATTTTTCTGCCAAGCTGATTGGCAATAGCATGAGCGGCCATGGTTTTTCCCGTTCCGCTGGGGCCATACAGATTGATACCTGCTCTGTTTTGACTTTTTTGCCGTTCACTCAGTCCCCACTGATTAAATAGCAGGTCGTGCTTTTCGTAAATCGCAAGTACGTCCTGAATCATATCATATACTTGTTGATTTAGCACCATGTCATCGAAGCAAAATTTCGGATTTTCGGGATAGAATAGCGTAAAATCCGCATTTGCGTTTTCCCCGTGACTGCCATCCGGTCCATTTGTAGGAACTGACTTGGACTGATTGGGCTCGGAAGGAAATATGCGGCCTCCAAGCGGCATTTAATTCACCACCTAAGAAGATGATACAGCTTGTTTTTAAAGCTTCATTACTTTCCGCGCTGCCACGTTCGGCTCAAATTTAGTACAGCCGGAATGAGTATATCTTTTTTGATTGTCTCTCATGCACTTTCCTACGGCCAGCGCTTCATACTCGTATCCAACAGTTGAGTTGACAAATACAAGATCGGCGTCACCTGTCCAATACTCGCAGAACACACAGGTTTTTGACCTTCTGGGATCTCTTCTTATTCTTGCCATCATAATTCCTCCTTTTTCTGAACGGAAAATAATTGCTTATACTACTCTCTAATAAAAAGTAGACAGTTATATATAACAGTGGTAAAATAAACTTGGTGATGAAAATGCGGTATAAATTCAGCGAAGAAGATCACGAAAAGATAAAACAAGCAAGAGAAAAGAACCGGGACAAGCAGACGGACAGACGGCTGATGGTGCTTGAGATGCGGTGCGAGGGAAAAACGCAACGAGAGATTTCGGAAAAAACGGGGTTCCATCGGTCACATGTAAGCAATCTTATCCGAAAATATTTTGAAGAAGGGTTGGGATCCATAGCCGAGAAGCAATATTCCGGGAATCGTCGGAATATGAGCTTCGAGGAGGAAGAGGAGCTGTTGGCTCCCTTCAAAGAACAGGCCGAAAAGGGAGAACTGGTGGAGGTTTCCGCGATAGAGAGCGCCTACCGGGAGGCTGTCGGGCACTCCATAGGAACCGCACAGATCTACTATGTTCTGCACCGCCACGGATGGAGGAAGGTCATGCCGAGGAGCAGACATCCGAAAAAGGCAAGCGAGGAGGTCATCGAGACCTCAAAAAAATTAAAGCAGTCGTAGCGGAGGAGTTTTCCACAAAGAAGACCGTGCATCTGATGTTCCAAGATGAGGCGGGCTTTGGACGGATCAACAAGCCGAAATACTGCTGGAGTGAAAAAGGCGTGAGGCCGTCGGTCCCTTGCCATCACATCCGTGAGTACCGTTACGCATACGGCGCGGTGGAGCCGCTGACGGGAGGATCGAGCTTTCTTATTCTGCCGTATTGCAATTGTGCGTGTATGAATATCTTCCTTAAACATCTTTCTGAGCGGTATCCGGAAGACAGGATCGTTTTATGCTGCGACGGTGCCGCCTGGCACAAGGCGAAAGCTCTTCAAGTCCCCGAGAACATACGCTTGTTTTTCATCCCTCCATACACACCGGAGATGAATCCCATTGAGCAGATATGGAAAGAGCTTCGTAAGAGAGGCTTCAGGAATGAGATATTCGCCACGCTGGAAAAAGTTATTGACCGTCTTTGCAATGTCATCAACGGCCTATCCGCTGAAGTGATCCGCAGTATCACCGGCCGTAATTGGATATTGTCTTGTTTTAATTAGAGATTAGTATTATTCGACAATATTATACCAATAATACCTCTTTATGTCAATATTAAAACCTCTTTCAGATGTTTCTTGCCCCCGCTCCCATTCGGTACAATAAGCATGGGTGATACTATGGAAAACGTGGATTACAAGCGTCTTGGGGAGCGGATACGGGAGGAGCGGCTGCACCTTCGGCTTACGCAGGCGCAGCTTGCCGAGGACATCGACATTTCGGATACCTACATGGGGGCCATCGAGCGGGGCGAGAGGGGACTGTCGCTGGATACGCTGATCATGCTGGCCAAAAGGCTTGGGGTGACAGTGGATTATTTGCTGTCCGACGCCGTCTCCGGGACGGACGACAACATCATGGACCAGTTCCGCCAGCTCATGGACGGGCAACCGTTGGAGCGCAAGCAGATGGCCATCAACGTGCTCCGGGCTGTGTTCGCGTACTTCGGCAGGGAGGGGGACTGAGCCTCAGTCCCCGCGGATCTCTCCCCTCCGAAGCGCTCTGAACAGCTCCACATCATCAACGAGCCTCTTTACCGCAAGCTCAGTCAATGCCTCCACGGGCAGCGAGTACTCCGCCGCCAGGCGGTTCAGCTTGTCGTAGAGCATCCCGTTTGTGAGATAAACCGCGAAAAGCTCTTTTGGCGGGCGGTTTTCCGCGCCGTTTTGTGTGTATGGTCCCATGCTCATTTTCTCACCTCCTTCCGACGCCGCCCGAAAGGGCGGTTTTTTCATATATAAATTTCCTCCATTGTGTCCAGGCAAAGGCATCCGAGTCTGCCGCCCCGGAACACACAGCCGCAGTCGATGTCGATGAAGCTGTCGGTCCGGTAGAATTTTGCCGCCTTTGTGAGGCACCCAGCCTTGTCGTAGAGAAGCTGCGTGGGCGTGTGGCCGACAACCACCAGCTTGTCCGGGAAGTAGGCCGTGTCCGGCTCTGGGCGGCACCAGGTGAGCTCGCCCCGTTTATAGTCGCGAAGCTCCTTGTCCGGCGAGAAGTTCCCCAGCCCCCCGTGAACAAGGACGAACCTTCTGCCACCAACCTCCGCCTCCCGGTAGAGGGGTAGGGCGTTCATGTAGTCCCAGACCCGTTTGCGCTGGTCCTCGCTTAAGTCCAGAAAACCGGCGAGGGATATTTCACCGCCGTTGTGGAACCACAGGTCGATGGCATCCAGTTCCTCCTCCGAAAGGGTGTCCTCCCCCTCCCGCAGAAAGCGCATGAGCCCCGGCAAAGCGTCGATAGCCATGGCCTCATGGTTCCCCAGGATCCCAAATACGTTGGGCCGGGAGACCATATCCAGCAGGATCTTGAACCCGGAGGGGCCCCGGTCAATGGCGTCGCCCAGAAAATACAAGCTGTCCTCCGGGCCGAAGCCGAGCATTTTTAGCATAGCCTTATACTTGTCATAACAGCCGTGAAGGTCGGATATGACGTAGGTCATTGCGTTTTCCCTCCTTGTTCTATCTCATTGTACCGCCTGACTCCCTATAAGTCGTCTGCCGGGAGCGGACTTTTCAAAACCGCTTTTCTTTTTTCTGAAACTCTGGTATAATTCTCTCAACACGAGAGAGGAGGCCGGACAATGGATGGGTTCACGACCACAAAAGGGGAGGACGGCACGGTGGGATCCCGCTGTACCACCGACGTCGTGAAGGATAGTCTTATGAACGCCGATACTATCGGCGGCTTTTTGGAGCAAAATCGGGATAAGATGGTGAGTACCCTCCCTGATTTTCTGGCGTTTCAGCTCTACGAGAAGGGCCTGGACGTGGCGGACGTGATCCGCGATTCAGGGCAGCCAAAAGCCTACACCTACCAGATCTTCAACGGCGAGAAGCACCCCTCCAGGGACAAGCTGATCGCCATCGCCTTCGGCCTCCATTTGGACCTGGAAAACACCCAGCGGATGCTGAAGATAGGCGGGTGCAGCGAGCTCTACCCGCGGATCGCCCGCGACGCCGTGATCCTTTTTTCCATCGCCCACGGGAAGAACATCTCGGAGACGGACGATGCGCTCTACGAGAACGGCTTCCCGACGATCTCGCGGAAATAACGCAACGCCTCCCCACGCCGGACGCGGCACGGGGAGGCTTAATCTTATAAGTTATATCTTATGAAACTCCAAAAACCGATTGACTAAAAGTCGTGATTTATGATATACTCCTTTTGAGAGGAGCTGACAGACGTGATCATTCGGGAGAGCTATTTGGAAAAGATCCGCCCCTTTATCGGGAAGGACATCATTAAGGTGCTGACCGGCATCCGCCGCGCCGGGAAAAGCGTATTGCTGGAGCAGATACGGGATGAGATCCGAAGCCCCAACACAATCTATCTGAACTTTGAGGATCTGGGCAACCGGCACCTGTGTGACTATCAGGCACTGCACGACTATGTCTGTGAGAAGATCGGGGACAGCCGAGAGCAGTTTTACCTTTTCTTTGACGAGATCCAGGAGGTGGAGGGCTGGGAGAAGGCCGTCAACTCTCTGCGGGTCAGATTTCACGCGGACATCTACATCACGGGCTCCAACTCCCGGCTCCTGTCCGGGGAGCTGGCCACCTATATCGCGGGGCGGTATGTGTCCTTCGTGGTCTATCCCTTCTCCTATGCCGAGTTCAAAACGGTAAACGACGGCTTCACCTTTGAGGACTACATCCGATACGGCGGTATGCCCTTCCTGGCCAGTCTCGGCTACGACCCGAACCTCAGCAGGAGCTACCTTCAGGACATTTTCAACTCTGTGGTGTTGAAGGACGTTGTAAAGCGCAACAACATCCGGGACGTTGACCTTTTAGAGCGCATCATCGCCTACGCCCTTGCCAATGTGGGCCGGAGCTTTTCGGCGACAAGCATCTCCAAATTTTTCAAGTCCGAGGGCCGTATTGTCGCCCCGGAGACGATTTTAAACTACCTGAAAGCCTGTGAGGACGCGTATCTGCTCTATCGCTTCAGGAGCCAGGACATCAACGGCAAGAAGATCCTGAAGGTCAACGAGAAGTACTACGCGGCGGACCACGGCCTTCGGGAGACAATCGTCGGCGCAAATCTGAAAAATATGGAGATCGTCCTTGAGAACATCGCCGCCCTCGAGCTGCTTCGCCGGGGCTTCACGGTCAGCGTGGGCCGCGTCGGTGAGAAGGAGATTGACTTCGTGGCGGAGAAGCAGGGCGAAAAGCTGTATGTCCAGGTCTGCTATCTGTTGAACGATGAGTCCACCGTACAGCGTGAATTTGGTTCTCTTTTAGATGTCCGGGACAACTACCCCAAGATCGTCCTGTACAAGGAGGGCTCCTTCCGGGGCAGCTTCGAGGGCATCCCGGCCATCAGGATCGAAGACTGGCTGACGGACGTAAAATGAGGGCCTGCCCACACAATTTTCCCCGTATATGAAAAAAGCCCCGGGCCTCTTGCCGTGATATGCTCCACACATCACGCTGGGATACCCGGTGCTTTTTTCACTTATTTTTTGTTGCAGGGTTCCTTCGGCGATAAACTGTCCGCCACATTTCCGCCACATTTTGGCGTGGCGGTTTGTGTTGAGACATGAGAGTACATGAAGAGGCCAAATCCGTTTTCCCTTGGGCCGCAAGGCTTTATGGTACCTCGTTGGGATTTGGCCGCATTCGTAAAAACGCTAAAAGGCTACGATGCCAAGCTTCATGGTGGTTCTCTCTCCTAAAAATAATAAGGTTGCGGCTTGCGCCGCTTTTCCCACCTCACCCCTACCCCTCCCCGCCCAGGCGGGGAGGGCATAGCGGAAGGGACGGGGGACTCGTTACTCGAACTTCTCCTTGGAGAACATCAGCGGCAAAAGCTCGCGGAGGCGGTAGCTGACGTAGCGGCCGTCGGAGCGGACACACAGGACCTCGATCTCCGGGGAGAACTCGGTGAGGACCTGGCGGCAGGAGCCGCAGGGGGTGAGGTAGTCGGCGCTCTCCCGGGAGTAGAGGGCGATGCGCCGGAACCGGCGGCGGCCGGCGTTGACGGCGTTGCACACGGCGGCGCGTTCGGCGCAGACGGTGGCACCCAGGGCGGCGTTCTCCACGGTACACCCGGTGAAGACCGTCCCGTCGGCGCACTCCAGCGCCGCGCCCACCCGCTGGTGGGAGTAGGGGGCATAGGCGTTTTTGGCGGCCTCCACGGCCATGTCGATGAGTTCTCTGTCCGTCATCTGAATCTCTCCTTTGTATGGCTATCGGCTGAGATCGAAGCGCCAGGTGAGGATGCCCCGGAAGTCCCCGGACTGGCTGGGCTGGGCGCCGGCGACCACGCCCATGTGGGTGAGGACCGCCCGCTGCTTATAGAGGACCGGCACCAGCGCCGCCTCCTCCGCCACGAAGGCCCCCAGCTCCCGCGCCGCGTCCCGGCGTCCCTCGGGGTCGGAGGCCAGGTAGGCGTCCATGAGAAGGCCGTACCGCTCGTCCGTGAGCTTTCCGTAGTTGAGCGGCCCGGAGAAAAGCGCCGTCAGGTCCAGGTCCGCCCGGAGCTTCACCTCCCCCAGGTAGAGGTCGAAATCCCCTCTGCCCAGGGCGGCTATGTACTTATCGTAGGGCAGGCTCACGACTTCGGCGCGCACGCCCACGCCGGCCATATCGGAGGCCACGCGTTCCGCCGCCTCCTCCCGCACGGGGGAGTCGGAGTTGACGAGGATGGTGAGGGTGAGGGCGGAACCGTTATGCTCCAGATACCCGTCCTCGTCTGTGTCCTCCAGCCCCGCCGGCACGGCAAGGCGGTAGAATTCCTCCCGTGAGAAGGCGTAGCCGGCGGTGTCGCTCTCCTCAAAAAGCCCCAGGGCGGGGCTGAGGATGAAGGGGCTTGGCCGCGCCGCGCCGCCGTAGATCTCCCCGGCCAGCGCCTCCCGGTCCACAAGCCGCGACAGCGCCTGACGGGCTATCCGGTCGGAGCCGATGCCGGAGGCGGTGTTGAAGCCCAGGTAAACAAGCTGGGTGGTGTCGTAATAGCGCCGCTCGTGGACCATGTGGATGTTGAGGCCGCCGGGGGCGTTGGGGTCGTAGTCCAGAAGGTCGATGACCCGTTCCGAAAAGGCCTCCGCCAGGGCGTCGTCCGTCACCTCCCGGAGGTAGACGGTCCGCAGGGACTCAGGCCTATAGTCCCGGTGGGAGGCAAAGGCGCTGAGCCGGTCGCCGTCAAAGCGGTAGGGCCCGGTGCCCACGGGGTGGTCGGCCTTGAGCTCGTCGGCCTTGAGGATGGGGATATCCAGAAGCGCCGGCAGGAGCGCGTTGGCGCGCTTTAAGCGGATGTCCACCGCCATGTCGCCGGAGGCGGCCACGGACTCGATGTCCGAAAGGCGCTGACCGTACTTGGACGAGCGCATGGCGGCTCGGAGGGTGGCGGTCACGTCGGCGGCGGTGAGAGCCGTGCCGTCGTGGAAAAGGACGCCGGATTTGAGCTCAATATGGTAAAGGGCCCCCTCCGTCACCGTATAGCTTTCGCACAGGACGTTCTCCGCCTCCAGGGTGGGAGAGAGGGCGAAAAGGCCCTCATAGAGGAGGCCGAAGAGCTTGTCGTTGTAGACATTGGTGCCCTCCAGGGGGTTCATGGAGCGGGAGGCGTTGTAGTTGACCGAAAAAAGGGAGTCGGCCATGCTGGAGCCCTCCTGGGCCGGCGCGGTGGGCGTCGTGACCGGGATGGGCCCGGTGGTCTCCCCGGCGGGTCCCGTCTCCCCCGAAGCGGCCGGCGGGGCCTGCACGCAGGAGGTGAGCGCCAGCGCCAACGCCAGCGCCGGGAGTATGGCTTTTTTTCTCTTCAGACCCACGTTGATACTCCTAATTTAATCCGGGCAGTCGGATAATAGCCCCCTGGGAGCCCCGGACGCCGGCGGTGGCCCGGTGGGACCAATATTTTTCCGGCGCGCACATGGTGCACTCCGGCGACACGTCGATGTGCGCCTCCGTGAGCCCCGCCCGCAGCAGGAGCGCCCGGTTGACGCCCTTCAGGTCCACGAAGCTCTTGCCCACGCTTCTTCCGGGGGCGATGAACGCCTCCCCGGCGTCCCCCAGCGCGTCCCGGACGGCGGCGGGCACCTCGGGGCCCGTCTCAAAACAGCATTTCGAGATGCCGGGGCCGACGGCGGCCCGGATGTCACCGGGGTCCGCCCCCAGGCGCGCCATGGCCTCCACGGTCCTCCCGGCGATATCCGCCACGGTCCCCCGCCAGCCGGCGTGGGCCGCCCCGACGATATGCCGGACCGGGTCATAGAGGAGGAGGGGGATGCAGTCGGCGGTGAAAATGATGAGGCCAAGACCGTGCCGGTCCGTCACCAGCCCGTCACAGGCAGGGACCTCGTCAAAGGGCTCCCGGGCGTCGCCGGCGGTGACGGTCCGGACGGTGTTTCCGTGGACCTGCTTTGTGAAGCAGAGCTTTTCGACGCCCAGGGCGGCTTTTAAGCGCCGGTAGTTCTCCCGGACGGCCTCCGGGTCGTCCCCCAGGCTCTCGGACAGGTTCAGGGAGGCGTAGATCCCCCGGCTCACCCCGCCGAAGCGCGTGGTGAACCCGTGGGGGCAGGAAAGAAGGTCCGACGCCATGAGCGTCAGGCCCTGGGGCGCGATCTCAGAAAACATGGGCTCTCAGTCCTCGGGGTGATATTCCTTGCAGGTGCACTTTTTCCATTTAAGGCCGCTGCCGCAGGGGCAGGGGTCGTTGCGGCCGATCTTCACGACCTTCACGGGCTTCCGCTTCACGGTCCCGTCGCCGCCCACATTCGCGCCGGCCACGGCGTTTTTCGCCACGCTCTTGCGCTCGATGGGCTGTTCCCTGGTGACCCGCACCAGGAACATGCGCCGGACCACCTCCTCGCGGATGCCGGCGATCATGGCGTCGAACATATCGCCGCCCTCGCGCTTATACTCGTCCACGGGGTTGACCTGGGCGTAGGCCCGCAGGCGGATGCCCTGCCGGAGCTCGTCCATGGCGTCGATGTGGTCCATCCAGTATTCGTCCACCACCCGCAGGAGCACCACCCGCTCCACCTCGCGCATCAGCGGCTGGCCGCCCTCGGGCCCGCCCATCTCCGCCTCCCGGCGGTCGTAGACGGCGTCGGCGCGATCCGTGAGCCACCGGGTGAGGGCCTCGGCGTCCATGGCGGCAAGGTCGGTATCGGAAAGCCCGTTCAGGTCCTCCTTCGTGAGGAAGAGCCCCAGATACGGCGCGGCGATGGTGTTCAGCGCCTCCCGCGTCACGGTGACGGCGGCCTCATGGTGTTTGCCGGAGTCGTCCGCCGCCGGGGCCAGCCCGCCGGTGACGGCGGAGGCGATGACCTCCCGGATCCAGGCGCGGATGTTGCCGCTCACGTCCTCCCCGTCCAGCACCCGCTGGCGCTGCTCGTAGATGATGCCGCGCTGGGTGTTCATCACGTCGTCGTACTCCAGCACGTGCTTGCGGGACTGGAAGTTCTGGCTCTCCACCTTCTTCTGGGCGTTCTCGATGGCATTGGAGAGGATCTTTTGGTCGATGGGCATATCGTCGTCGATGCGCAGGGTCTCCATGAGGCCCTGGAGCCGTTCGCCGCCGAAAAGGCGCATGAGGTCGTCGGACATGGCAATGTAAAACCGTGTCTCGCCGGGGTCGCCCTGACGGCCGGACCGGCCGCGAAGCTGGTTGTCGATACGCCGGGACTCGTGGCGCTCCGTGCCCAGCACGAAAAGCCCGCCTACGGCGCGGACACGGTCGGCCTCCGCGTCGGTGACCGCCTTATATTTGGCCAGCGCCTCGGCGTACTGCGTCCGGGCGGCCAGGATCTCCTCGTTGTCCGTCTCCGCGTAGCCCACCGCCTCGGCGATGATCTCGTCGGGGACGCCGGCGCGTCTCAGGTCGGCACGGGCCATGAACTCCGGGTTGCCGCCCAGCATGATATCCGTGCCGCGTCCGGCCATGTTGGTGGAGATGGTCACCGCCCCGAAGGCGCCGGCCTGGGCGATGATCTCCGCCTCGCGCTCGTGGTTCTTGGCGTTGAGGACGTTGTGCTTCACGCCCTCCTTGGAGAGGAGCTTGGAGAGGTATTCGCTCTTTTCGATGGACACGGTGCCCACCAGCACGGGCTGGCCCTTTTCGTGACACTCCACGATCTGGCGGATGATGGCCCGGTTTTTGCCGGCGTCGTTTTTGTACACCACGTCCGGGTTATCCTGGCGCGCCAGGGGCTTGTTGGTGGGGATCTCCACGATGTCCAGGTTGTAGATGGCCCCGAACTCCTCCTCCTCGGTGAGGGCCGTGCCCGTCATGCCGGAGAGCTTTTCGTAGAGCCGGAAGAAATTCTGGAAGGTGATGGTCGCCAGCGTCTTGTTCTCGCTCTGAACGTCCACGTGCTCCTTGGCCTCGATGGCCTGGTGGAGGCCCTCGGAGTACCGCCGGCCGAACATGAGGCGGCCGGTGAACTCGTCCACGATGATGATCTCGCCGTCCTTGACCACGTAGTCCACGTCCCGCTTCATGATGCCGTGGGCCTTCAAAGCTTGGTTTATGTGGTGGGAGAGGGTGGCGTTTTCGATGTCGGCGTAGTTTTCCAAACCGAAGGCCGCCTCGGCCTTGGCAACGCCCCGGCCCGTCAGGGTGGCGGTGCGGGCCTTCTCGTCCACCACGTAGTCGGCGTCCTCGTCGGTGGTGTCGGCCTTCTCGTCCACGGTGGCGTAGACCACCTTTTTAAGGCGGGAGACGAAGTCGTCCGCTTTGCGGTAGAGGTCCGTGGACTCGTCCCCCTGACCGGAGATGATGAGGGGCGTCCGGGCCTCGTCGATGAGGATGGAGTCCACCTCGTCCACGATGGCGAAGGCGTGGCCCCGCTGGACCATGTTGCGCTTATAGAGCGCCATGTTGTCCCGGAGGTAGTCAAAGCCCAGCTCGTTGTTGGTGCAGTAGGTGATGTCCGCGGCATAGGCGGCCTTCCGCTGGGTATTGGTGAGCCCGTGGACGATGAGCCCCACGGAGAGCCCCAGAAAGCGGTAGACCTTCCCCATCCACTCCGAGTCGCGCCGCGCCAGGTAGTCGTTGACGGTGACGATGTGGACGCCGCGCCCCGCGATGGCGTTGAGGTACGCCGGCAGGGTGGCGACCAGGGTCTTGCCCTCGCCGGTCTTCATCTCGGCGATGCGTCCCTGGTGGAGGACGATGCCGCCGATGAGCTGGACCTTGAAATGCCGCATCCCCAGGACCCTGGCGGACGCCTCCCGGCAGACGGCGAAGGCCTCGGGCAGGAGGTCGTCCAGCGTCTCCCCCTTGGCGTAGCGGTCCTTGAATTCGTCGGTCTTGGCCCGCAGCTCGTGGTCGGAGAGGGCCGCCGTCGCGTCGGCCAGCGCTTCGATCTTCTCCACGGCGGGCATCAGCTTTTTGATCTCACGCTCCGAGCGCGTGCCGAACATCTTTGTAAAAAGTCCCATAGTCATGTCCTTCCATGCTTATAACATAAGTAAATCCCATTATAGCACAACTTTCCCAATAAAAAAAGAAGAAAATTCGTCTCGCGGCTTGTTTACAAAAACTTCACATTTCCGCCCGCCGGTTTTAGTATAATTTGAATACTTTATCACTTTTCGAAAGGTTTGAGACGATGAAAAGATTTCTTTGCCTGCTCCTGGGCCTTGTCCTGGCCCTGTCCCTGGCCGCCTGCGCGGAGGAGAACACGGACCCCAGCGGCTCCACCGGCCCCGGCGATTCCTCCGCCCCCGCCGTGGACTTCACCGCCTTCTCCAAGGGCTTTGACGAGAGGGGCTACTTTGAGGGCCTGACGGCCCTGGACTGCGTGACGCTCCCGGCCTATGAGGACGTGGTCATACCGGAATTTGCCCACGTCACCTCCGGCCGCGTCATCAGCGACGGCGACTTCGTGAACATCGACTACGTGGGGAGCATCGACGGCGTGGAATTCTCCGGCGGCAGCACCCAGGGCCAGGGCACCGACATCGTGGTGGGCTACACCAGCTACATCGACGACTTCATCGAACAGCTCAAGGGCCACGCCCCCGGTGAGAACTTCGACATCGTGGTCACCTTCCCGGACCCCTACCAGAATAACCCGGACCTTGCCGGCAAGGACGCTGTTTTCAACATCACCGTCAACTTCATCTGGGATGTCACCGAGGAGAAGGCCAAGACCATCGGCTTTACCGGCCTTACCGGCTTGCGCCAGTACGTGGCCGCCGGGTACGGCGTGGAGTCGATCATCAGCTCCTCCCAAGTGGTCCTCAGCACCTTCGCCTCCTTCTGTGAGGTGGACAACATCCCCGACGACGTCCTCTCCACCGTCCGGGAGCTCATCAGCAATTCCATCACCGCCCAGGCCGCCTCCTCCGGCGTGGACGTCGCCACCTACCTTGCGTACTACTACGGCACCGACTCCCTGGACGCGGTCCTGGACGACCAGACCAGACCCACCACGGAGATGTACGTCATCTTCCAGGCCGTGGCCGAGCGGGAGAACATCGTCCCCACCGACGAGGACATCGCCAACGCGGGGCTCACCGAGTATGTGGACACCTACGGCAAGCCCTACTTCCTGTTCTCTCTGATCCAGCAGAAGGTCTCCGCCCTCATTACGCAGAAGCTGACGACCGAGACGGAGTGACGGTTCCGTGGTGACTGCCAAAGCTTGCGCGGCATAGAATGTCTTGCGGGGAACCGCGAAAATGCTTTGGACAGTGGTACCATGGAAAACGACTTGAGCATAGACAGCCGCCTCATCGGTAGCGCCCTGGAGCGCGCCGGGGTGTCCGTGCCGGCGCCGCCGGAGCCGGACTCCGGCGAAAAGCCTCGGGAGGAGCCGGCGCTGAGGGGCTTCATCCTTCGCGCCGCGGCCGCCGGGAGGACCTACGCGCTCCTGGCCATCAAGACCACGGGGACCCGGGCCCACCGGGAGCTCCACGCCATGGCCCGGGAGGAGCGGGACACGGAAAAGGCCCTCCAGACCGAGTACCTGATCCTCACCGGCGACACCGTGGCCGTGCCCCACGCCCGCCAGGA
>CANQSD010000005.1 GCA_947626385.1 uncultured Oscillospiraceae bacterium
GGCCGGCCCCGCGTACCCGGAGGTGTCCACCCCAAGCCCCTGGAGCCCGGAGTAGTCCCCGTACTGCGCCTGGAGCTCAGCCATCTGGAGCCGCCGCTGGTAGTCCTCCAGCTCCCGGGCCTGACTGTCCTGCTCCTGCCCGTAGGCAAACTGCCGCTCCCAGTTTTGCTGAGACTGGTCGGCCTGCCGCCGCGCCTCCTCCAGCTGCTGCTGATACTGGGCGTCGCTGACCTGATCGCGGCTTTGCTGGTACCCGGCGCTCCACGCCCGGTAATTCTCATCGGCCTGGGCCTGGGCGGTGGTGACGGCGCTCTCCTGAGCCCGCTGGTACTCCTGCAAAAGCGCCGCCGCCCGGTCGTACTCCCCCTGGGCCACGGCCTGGGCCACGGCGTTCTGGTACTGGATCTTGAGCTGCGCGATCTGGCTCTCCAGGGCTCTCTGCTCCGCCGTCTCCTGCCGGCCCAACGCGGAAAGGTCCCCCTGGAGCTGATTGGACCGGGCAAGCTCCGCCTGTCCCCCGGCCCCGGAATTGAGCCCCGAGGCGGCGGCATACTCCCGGAAGCTCCGCCCCGCCAGCTCCGACTGCGCCGCGGTCTGGTTTCTTTGGAGCTGGTACGCCTCCGGGATCGCCGCCCGCTGTTCCTCCAGCGTGGCGCTGTTCTCCTCAAAGGCGCTTTTGAGCTGGGCCAGCTGCGCCTCCCTGGCCGCGTCATAGACGGCGTTCACCTGGTCCACCTGGGGCTGATAGGAGGGAAGCTGCGAGGCGGTATATC
The DNA here is from genome assembly GCA_947626385.1 of uncultured Oscillospiraceae bacterium. Lineage (GTDB taxonomy): Bacteria > Bacillota > Clostridia > Oscillospirales > Oscillospiraceae > RUG626. The sequence continues at coordinate 774 of CANQSD010000005.1, forward strand.
CATTCCCCCCGTTCTGGCCGGAAAGGGGCGTGTACCCGCCTCCGTTCTCCCCGCCGGAATACCCCGCCGCGGCCCGGACATTCTCCGCCGCCCGGTGAGCCGCGTCCATGCCGGCCTGGTCCCCCGCGGCGTTGGCCCGGTCCCACTCCGCCTTAAAGGCCTCCACCTGCCTTTTCTGCTCCTCATTAAGGAAGCTGTCGTCATAAACGGAATTTGCCATTGTTTGCTCCTTTCAAAAGGTATCCGGGCGGCCAAAAGAGGCCGCCCCTACGGCGTTTCTTCGGGAACCTCCCGGGTTGCGTAGGCTCCCCTTCGTAAGGGGAGCTGTCGCGAAGCGACTGAGGGATCGAGGGTCGAGGGTTAGAGCTCTATCGTCCTACCCTCGCTTCCCCCCCTGCCCCCCTCCTACGAGGAGGGGGCTCTAAAGGGAGCGGCTTCGCCGCAACCTCTTTTGCCCCTCCAACGGAGGGGACAGCCGCGAAGCGGCAGGGGTGGTGACGCGGCGCAGCCTCGCCGTCAGCCTAGATAACCTCTTCGCTCAACGCGTCCACGGTAATAAACACCGTGATCTTCTGCGTCCCGATGACAGCCCCGCCCTTGAACTTCACGCGCACGTCAAACTGGACGGAATCGTCCGCCGGGAAGGTGAAGGTGTCCTCCTGCAAAAGCCGCATATGGAACATCACTGGCTTGAAAGGGCTTCGCCCTTTCAATGCCAAGGGGAACGTGCGAGACCCCCGTCCTGAATTCTGCGGAATTCAGTCCGAGGGTCTCTGCTGTCACGCTGCGCGCGCCGCAAGCGGCACACTTGCGTGACAAAAGGTATTTTTTCCGACGTACATGCCGCCGGAAAAAATGCTCGATAGAGGATTTAAAAATCAAGACTTTAATTTCTTTCTGCGCCGTTTATTGACTTCAAAATTGCGACCGCGCTGAAATCCATAATTGTAGGCGGCAATAAAGGAATAAAAAAATCGCTGTGAAAATAAAACGCATTCATTTCATTAAGACAAAGCTGATAGTCATGGGGCGGATGCTTCTCATACCACCGCATGACCCATTCTGATTTGTTGACCATATAAATTCCTCCTTTTGCGTACAAATTGCACGTTGTCACAAGCCTTATATTAACGTACAATATGCACGTAGTCAAGAGTAAATTTTCAGGAGGAAGGAAAATGTTTTGCAAAAGATTACGCGAAACAAGAATGACACGAAAACTAACCCAGCAGAAAATCGCAGAAATTGTGGGCGTTGCACTCAGAACATACCAATGCTACGAACAAGGAACACGGGAACCGTCTTTAAGTATGCTCGTAGAGCTGGCCGATGCCCTGGACGTATCAGCAGATTATCTTCTTTGCCGGGATAAATGGCTAAAGAACAAGTCCAATTAAAAAAATGGCACGGGCGGGTTTAGAACCCGCCCCTTGCGCCGCTTTTTTTGATTCCCCGCCCGCCCCCGCCGCCGCACACACCACCCCTGCCGCTTCGCGGCTGTCCCCTCCATAGGAGGGGCTAAAGTGTCGGGGGTGGTGCCATTTGCCGGAACCGTTCCGTCATCCAACGCTCGCTTCCCCCCTGCCCCCTCCTACGAGGAGGGGGCTCAGAGACGGGGGATGGTGCGATTTATCGGAACCGTTACGACAACGCACCTTTTTTGCCCCTCCTACGGAGGGGTGGCGCGAAGCGCCGGGGTGGTGCTGCAATCCGATTATCGGAAGCTCCAGCGACGCCCAACGGGCTCGAATACCCCGCCGCCGCGGCGGCACCCCTTTTTCCGAAAAAGGGGTCGAGGGAATAAGGTTGCGGCGCTTCGCGCCGCGTTTTAAATTAATTGCGCCGCAAAGCGGCGCAAACCTTTTTGACCCCCTTTGGGGCAAAGGGGGCAGGGGGGATTCGAGCCCCCGTCCCCGCCGCGCGGGCAAATCAAAGAATGCGCCGCAGGCGCAAACCTTTTTAAGCCCCCTCCTCGTAGGAGGGGGCAGGGGGGAAGCGAGGGTTGGACGATAGAGCTCTATCATCCAACCTTCGATCCCTCAGTCGCTTCGCGACAGCTCCCCTTACGAAGGGGAGCCAACGAAACCTGAAAGTCTTCCGATAGAATGGGACGCACTCCCGTCTTAGTGCCCCCTCCTCGTAGGAGGGGGCAGGGGGGATAGCGAGCGTTGGACATGCGAGCGGTCGGCTAACCGCCCCAAAGTACGCCATAGGGCCCAACCTGGGCGGCGGTACATACTCACATGAAAAGCTGCTTTTCCATGCCGCCAGCGCAGCCAAAGCGTGCGTAAGCCTCGACCAGACTCTCGCCAAACAAGGCCCTCACCAAAATGACGGTAGGAATGTCACGAATAGAGACATTGGGATTCACACAACGAAAAAGGGCAACATCCATCCTCAAAATCGCCTCCTTTTCGCCATCAGGGATCGCCATACGATGGATAGGTTCGTTGAAAGCGTCAACAGGAACAACAACATCGCGCATAGCTTGCGAAGGAACAGCAGAAAAACAGTTTTTCATATGGATAATCCCCCAAAAAATTTAATAACGTCCGCGGAGAGCGGGCTGGGTCGCCTCCGCGGACGATCAAAACGCCGTGGATGAGGTTACGGCGAGATGACCAAGTCAAATGCGGGTACCAAGGAGCCAGTCAAGAGAACACTCGAAAAAATCTGCCAAAGCAACAGCCACGGTCACGGAGGGAATACGTTCTCCCCGTTCATAGCGGCCAATGCAATTTTTGCTGAGGCCCACAAGCTCACCCAGCGTACTCGAAGGGATGCCCAGACGTTCACGACATTCGCGAAGCCGCCTTGAAAAAACCTCATTCATATGGTCCTCCCCTAAAAACAGCCAAAGTGGAAAAAATCAGGTCGCGGCTCGCCGCCGAAAACAAAGCTTTCATAACTCTCACCGTCAAATTCGTCGTCCGGATCATCCATCATCGAAGATGGGTCGCTCGTCCCGTCGAGCGTCCGTGACACACAGTAATACCGCAGGGAATCCACGGTATGGGTCAGCTCGTGGGGCTCTTTCGCGCAGTCGTTTGGGTTATCCTCGTCGGCCTGGATGTCCCGGAGGTCGTTGATGAGCTGCTTGCAGGTGTTGAACACCATCAGCGCCGGCTTCCCGTCCTTCATGGGGGCCATCAGGTCCTTGATCATCATGTGCCCCTGGACCCGGTTGTTGCTGGCCTTCAGGAGGTTCACCCCGCAGGTCAGGAAGATCTCCGCCATGGTCCGCCCCGTGTCCTTCTGGGTGCTCCAGAGGTCCGGCGGGGCGAAGGTCGCGGCGATCTGCTCACCCGGCAGGGTGCGGTCCAGGATTCCCCTGGCCGCGTCCTGGACGATGAGCCGCTCCCGCGTATATTCCCGGTAGACCCAGCTGCGCCCCTGCTCGTCCACCGCGATCCAGTAGACCGCCAGCATATCGAGGCCGTAGTCGATAGACCGGTATCTGGTCCAATGGGCCGGGATCTGGAACGGCGCGCAGGTGTGGGTATCCAGGCGGAATTCCGGGAAGTAATTCCCGCCCAGGGCGTCCCAATCGCCGTACCGGTAGGCCCGCCGCACGTTCTCCGGCATCTGCGCCAGCATCTGGATATACCCGGGGGAGCTCTTCAAAAGCTCCTTGTTGTCCTCCACCGTAGCGGCGATGAAGGTGTAGTCCTCCGGGTTCTCCCACCCCTCGGGGTTGTCCGGGTCGTGGATATAGTCCCGGTCGATGAAAAGCCGCTTCACCCACCGGTGCCCCACGCCGCCGGGGTTGCAGGTGATATACATTCGCTTTTGATAGGGCGTGGTACCGCGCAGACAGCCCTTGAGGTAGTTAAAGCTGCGCTCCGTGAACTGCGTGGCCTCGTCTATGAAGATCCAGTCAAATTCAAGGCCCTGATATTCAAGCTCCGACTGGTCCCCGCTCCAGTGGCCGAATTTGATGGTGCTGCCGTTGAAGAAATACATGACCCGCGTACTGCCGTTGTACTGGCCGATTTTCGGGTCGACCATGCGGAGGATGGGCTGGATGTGGTTCTCCTCCAGCTCCGGGTACGTCCGGCGCATGATGAGGATGCGGATGCCGGGATTGGCGATGGCCCCGCCCACGGCCTTCGTCCGCACCGCCCAGGTCTTGCCGCCGCCCTTGGCCCCGCCGTACCCGATGAAGGGCGTGCGGGCCTCGAAAAAGGCCCTCTGCTTGGGGTTGGCCTCCCCGGGGGACCAGCTGACTTGCGCCTTGCCCCGCTGCCTGTTGTCCGCCTCCGTGGCGTCTACCGCCCGGGGTCTCCCCCTCCGTCCGGCCATTTCCCTGCCTCCTTCAAAAAATTTTCAGACCCGGATTCTATTTCACCCCCCCGCCCCTTTTCCGGCGGGGGTCAAAGCGCCTGTGTGTGCTTTCTTCTATACGCCCGCGCTCGCGGCGCCCCCGTTTTTCCGCCGGGGGCCGGGTCGGTCGGTCGCATCCGCGCCCCTGACCGGCCTCCTCTCATGCCCGTCCCGGGCGTTCTGCAACCCACGCCCGAAAATCCTGCATGAAACCCGCCCACATTGAACAAAATAATCACTTTGTTCAATTCACCAGACTAAAGACCCTTAGAGCCCCAGGCCTTCCGAGAATCCTGCAAAATTGCACTCCCGAAAACCGCCAAATCCGTCACAATGCCCACACCCAAACTTGCAAAACGCCCTCATCCGAAGGCCTTATCCCCGACCCCATCGGCCTTGATAACGACCTCGATATTGCCCACAGCCCCCACCGGTTTGTCCGAATACCCCCCGTTGCACGGCTGTTTGAGGTTGAAAATCGCCATCGTCTGGAGCTTCTCATTCCTGACCCCCAGCGACACCCACCAGAAGGTCTTGAACTCCCACCATTTTTTTATAGCCTCCGCTCCCCTCACTACTTCGGGGTCCGTCTCACGGTCGCCTTTCTCCATCTCCTCGGCCCACTTGACATACCGTTCCATGGTATCCTGGGAGATGTCCGTAAACTTATGCAGGACAAAATCCACGGGCGGCTCGCCGCACGTCGTGCAATACTCCATCGCCTGCTCCAGCGCGCTTTCCAGCTCCTCCGCCTTATACTTGATGTTCACGAGACCGCCCCCTTTACACTTTTTCATCCTCATCGTAACACACCCCCACGCCCAAAGTTCTCCAAACGGACACCACCCAAAAATTTTTTTCAAAAAAAAGAGGAGCCGACCCGCCGGTCAGCTCCTTTTCTGATTTTCACTCGTCCCTTTCCCTGGCTTTGGGCTTGTACTGCTCCTCGCCGCTCTCGATGTAGAGAAGGAAGTCGTTGATCTCCTTCTCAGACCACCCGGCTGCCCGCAGGCCCAGGATCATGCGTGAAGTCTCCTGCATGTTCATAACGTCCATGTTTACCTCCTTTCTCCTGAATCGTCTGTCCCGCCCACATACATTTCCATGGCCCTTCTAAGAACGGTATTGACCTTGTCCCCTCTCTCCGCGCAGGCGGATTTAAAAGCGGTCAGCAGGTCCTTATTCACCTTGACGGTCTGATAAGCCATGTTCTGGGCATCCCAGCGTGCATTTGCGGCCTTTTTGGCCTCAGATAACATAGAATCACCTCGCACTATTATTATATCCCACCGCCAGCACGTTGTAAAGTGTACATCTTGCACAAAATACACGTTACAACTTTGTTTATTCTGCCATGTTGACGCACGTTATAACGTATGTTATCATGCAATCATCACGACAGGCCGCCCGGCCGGAAAGGAACCCCCCCATGACACACACGCAGATCATCCGCATCCTGAACTTCCACGGCGTCCCCCACTTTGAGGAGAACGGCAGGATCTACGCCGACAGCATGATCGCCTTCACGAAGAAATTCGAGATCGTTGAAGACATCACAAACTGGACCCGCCGCGAACTCCTGACCTGGCTCGGATATTGACTCTTGCCAATCCCCCGCCGATGTGGTACAATCAAAATACGAAAGGAGGTGCGACCATGGGAACAGAAGCTGAACGGGCGGAGACCCGTAAGGCCATGGCTTACGATCTCCAAAAGATACTCGAAAAGAATCCCGCCCAACAGACTTACACCGTAGAGGAGATCAAGAAGCTCATCGACGTCTACGTTGAGACCGCCAACCAGCCCAAATGATCCGCACCCGAAAAGCCGCCCCGGACTTCTCCGAGGCGGCTTTTTCTATCTCTTCCCGATCATCCAGTCCGCCGACACCTCAAACACCTCGCACAACAGCCCCAGCACCTCGATGTCCGGCATCCGTTCCCCCCGCTCATACCGCCCAATGGCACTTTTACTCAGCCCGCACAGCTCCCCCAGCGTCCTCCTGGACATCCTCCGCCGCTCCCGACATTGCCTCAGCCGCCGGGCAAACACCTCGTTCATCCCCTCGCCTCCCGTCAGATCCTATTCCGTCTCGTCTTCCGTCCCGTCCGATACCTTGATTGCGATCCCCGGCCTGCCGTGCCAATACTTTTCGATCTCCTCCCGAAACACCTGGGCGTCATCCTTCCAAAACCCCAGCTTCGTCATACAGTCCTTCAAAAGCTTCTGCAAATTGTCCGTGTCGGGCTTTGTGATCTTCGGTTCAAAGTTCTTATGCCTGCCATTGGTCGGAAAGAACCAATACACCTGCAAGCTCACCGGTCCCTCCATCGGCCGCTCCGGCCGGTGCTGTCCCAAATGCGCCGTTAGCTTCGCCCGCGCGTCCCGCACCTCCGCCGGCTCATAAGACACCGGCTTACCGTTCCGTACCGTCCACTTCTTCTCCTGATGCGTCGCCGTCGGCGGGATCATCGGCATAAAGAAATCAAGTGTCATTTCATTGCGTCCTTTCTAAGTATTTTTTGATAAGGTCAAAAATCACGTCAGTAAGGGGACATGTCAAGGAAATAGTGACCGTGAGGGGGGGAGCATAGCGACTCCCCTCACTGTTACCCTTGTCATGTACCCCCTGACAGTGACAGTGACATGTATATTTATATAGGCCTTTTTGTCACTGTCACTGCCTCCTAATTTTTGGTAACTTTTGGCCTTCCGTTGTTTTGTGTGATTATGCCATTGTAAATGCTGTACTCGTCGGAGGCAGCGAAACGGCGCCGCGCCGTCCGATTTGAGCAGCCCCAGTATTCGGCGGCCCGGTCCAGCGTCACCTCCTCCCCATCCGCACTAAGTATCTCAAAGCACAAATCCAAAGTATCCCCCATAGCTCCCTCGCCGTCCTCCTCCGCCCCGGCGGCCTCCTTGGCGCGCTTCCCGCTCTTCACCCGCGCGAGGTCCCCGCCGATGTCCAGCCGGTGCACCGGGTAATCGAACCACAGATTGACCGGCGCGAACTTGGGAAACTCCCGGAGCGTCCCGTCCAGCCGCAGGGCGGAGAGATTGGCAAGCCGCGCCGCGTCGGCGTTCGGCGCCGCCCGCCGCTTCGTCTCCTCGTTGACGGGCAGCTCGATGAGGTCCAAAAGCGCGTCGGGGTCCCTGGCGAACACCCCGGACCCGGACGCCCGGTCCATGGACGCCTTCCCCCATTGACTGCCCTTGGAATGGTGGTGGCAGTAGATCGTGGCGCAGCCTAAGTCCGTACACACCTTGTCGAACTGGTTGCAGAACTTCGCCATCTGGTCGGCGGAATTCTCGTCCCCGGTGAGCACCTTGTAGATGGGGTCTATGACCACGGCGATATAATTCTTCTTCGCCGCCCGCCGGATGAGCTTGGGAGCCAATTTGTCCATGGGCAAACTCTTTCCCCGCAAATTCCAAATATCCAGATTGTCCATATGCCGCGGTGCCACCCCCAGGCCGGCGTACACGTCACGGAAGCGGTTGAGGCAGCTGGGCCGGTCCAGCTCCAGATTGACATACAGGACCCTCCCCTGGGCGCAGGGGAACCCCAGCCAGGGTACGCCCTCGGCGATGGCGATGCACAGCTCAATGAGCGCAAAGCTCTTCCCCGCCTTACTTGGCCCCACCAGCAGGAGCTTGTGCCCCTGCCGCAGGACGCCCTCGATGAGCGCCGGCGCCAGCGGCGGCATATGCTCCCACACCTCGGAAAGCGCCTCCGGGTCAGGCAGATCGTCGGAGACGCTGTCCACCCACTCACGCCATTCGTCCCAATTGGCCTTCCCGATATTGACGTCGACCAGGAACTGCTTGTGGCCGCCCCGCACCGCCCCCGGCATCCGGCTCAGGCGCGAGGGGTTCTTGTTCTGCCGGTCCACCTGGAAACCGTTTTTGTCACAGACCGAGTACAAAAAGTCCACCCGCCGGCGGTATTCCTCATAGGTGGGCGCGTCCACCCGGACAATGGCGTGGAGGCTCTTTCCCCCGGAATAGACGAGACACGCCACCGGAAGCTCCAGCTCTCGGATAAGGGCGTTCTGCTCGGCGATATCCATTTTGTCCGATTCCACCAGAGCGTACCGGTAGGCGGTGACGTTCTCGTTCTTGACTCCCTTGCCGTCCAGGGGATTGAACCGGATCCACGCCCCGCACTCCGGGTCGTAGTCCCCCAGCGTCCAGCCCAGATCCTCCTGATGCCGTTTCAGAGATTCGATAAGCTCCCCGGCGGTGCGGGTACAGCTCCCCTGCGTGGGCGCCTTCTCGCCGTCGTCGTTCTTGAAGACCGCCGTCACATACCCCACATACTCCTCCGGCTCAAAGAGGATAGAGAGATACCGGATAAGCTCGTCGCCGGGATTCCAGGCCCCATCCCTGGGCTCCTGGATCTCCCGCCGCTCCAGCCACTCCCGATTGACCCATACCTGGTCCTCGTGCTCGCCGATGACATCGTCCCACTCCAGCGAAAGATTGGCCCCGGACCAGGCCGGCCGCCACCCCCGGTCCCGGGCCATCTTCACAATGGTCCCGCCTGTCACCGGCGCCGGCGCGCCGTCGAAGCCGCGATATTTGGCCTCGCACTCCCCCGGCTTATACCGCGCCGGATCCCGCCGGCTCCACTCGTCCCACACCGAGGCCGGATACCCGGCCTCCTTGAGCCCAAAGCCTACATAGAGCCATTCCTCATAGCTCAACGCCGCCGGGTCGATAAACTCCAGCGCCTCCAAAAGATCCGCTTCGCCCTTCATGTTCACGCTCCTATGTATTCACCGGGCACCACCCCGGCGGGGATCCTCCACCCGCAGGCGGCGATCCGGTCGATCATGTGTTTGGCCGTCTCGAATTGCCACTGCCCCACGTGCCGGAACCCCTTGCTCTCCAGAAATCGGATCTGCTTGGGCGTGGCCAGCCCCTCTTCCCGTCTCTTACCCAGCCGGTCCAAAAGGAGACTGGCCTTGCCCGCGTTTCCGATCTCGTCCGGGAAAATGCCCCACTTCTCCAGCGCCTTGAGCTGGCTTTGTGACGGCGGGGCCATCTCCCACCCGAAGGAGGGCACATACCCCGCCAAATCCTCCGCCTGGATGGACATCTCGAATTGGAGAGGATCCACCAGCTTGCGCTTCCTGGTCCGCATCTCGGAAAGCTGCTTGGCCAGCGCTTCCTCTCTCTGAGCCACCACGTCGCTCTCTGCGGCCTCCTCCGCCTCGGTGATGTCCATGGCCGTCCCGGCGGCCTCGGAAAGCGTCTGGGTCATCCTGCGGGCCACCTCGTCCGATTCACAGATAAGGCACGCCGGACGGCACAGCTCGTGCCGCTCCGTGTGCCAAAGAAAATCCAACAGAAGAAGATGGTCCTTCCCGGGGAAGAGCCGCGTCCCGCGCCCCACCATCTGGCTGTAGAGGCTGCGGATCTTCGTGGGCCGGAGCACCACGATGCAGTCCACCGCCGGGCAGTCCCACCCCTCAGTGAGGAGCATGGAATTGCACAAGACGTCATACTCCCCGGCCTCAAACCGGCGGATCACCTCCCGCCGGTCGGCGCTGTCCCCATTGACCTCCGCCGCCCGGAGCCCCTTCTGGTTGAGGATGTCCCGGAACTTCTGGCTTGTCTTGATGAGCGGCAGGAACACCACCGTCTTCCGGCCCTGGCAGTACGTCTTCATCTCCTCGGCGATCTGCCAGAGGTACGGGTCCAGCGCGGAATCCAGCTCCCCCGCCTTGAAGTCCCCCGATTGCACCCCCACGCCGCTAAGATCCAGCTTTAAGGGGATGGTGACCGCCTTGATGGGACAGAGGAACCCGTCCTTGATCGCCCTGGGCAGGCTGTACTCATAGGCCAGATGCTCAAAATACTGGCCCAGATTGCGCATATCCCCCCGGTCCGGCGTGGCGGTGACGCCCAGCACCCGCGCCGCGCCGAAATGCTCCAGGACCCGCTTGTAGCCGTCTGAAAGGACGTGGTGGGCCTCGTCCACCACGATGGTATCGAAGTGATCGGGCGCGAACCTCTCGAGCCTCTTTTCCCGCATAAGGCTCTGCACGCTCCCCACCGTCACCCGGTACCAGGAATCCAAACTGCTCTCCTCTGCCTTCTCCACGGCGCACCGAAGGCCGGTACTTTGATAGAGCTTGTCGGCGGCCTGATCGAGCAGCTCCCCCCGGTGCGCCAGCACCAGGCACCGCCGCCCCTCGCCGACCTCGCCCTCGATGAGCTTGGAGAACACGATGGTCTTGCCGGTCCCCGTGGGCAGGACCAGCAGCGTCCGTTTATAGCCGGAGGCCCAGTCCGCCAAAATGGCGGTGAGGGCCTCCTGCTGATAGGGTCGTAATTCCATTAGAACTGTCCCGGCGTGAAGGTGGCGCCCGCGGGATTGGCGCCGCCCACACCCTCCATGGCCGGCGCCTTCAGCGGGCTCCTGTCCGGGTCGTAGAAGATCGTGACCTCGTTGGCCTCGTACTCCTTGCCGTCCGTCTTGCCGATCCATTTGCGGATCCCCACATGGCAGTCCCCGGTCAAGCCCGCCACCTTGTTCCAGTTCATCTTCAGCTTCTCCCCCGGCTTCCGGAGGCCCACCGCCGTGAAGAATTGGCACAGCTTCCACTCGAACTTCTGACAGAGGAACAGATTCACCGACACCTGCCCCAGGGGCGTATCGTGGAAGGGGAAGTCCTGCGGCAGGATAGACAGATGCACAACCGCCATCTTGCAGGGCGGGAGCTTCGCCGACCCGTCATAGTACCCCCGGTCCACCATGAGCACCCCGAAGGGGTAGTCCCCCTCGGGAATGATCTCAAAGGGCGACCCGTCATTCTCGATCTCGTCCTCCCAGTCGAATACCTTGTTGTCATCGAAATCAGCCATGATGTTCATTCTCCTTTAGTTAAATTTATTTTGTACGGGCGGGTTCCAAACCCGCCCGTATTCAATTGGCCTTCGTCTGCCGGATAGCGGCCAGCACCTGGGGCCACGCGCCCACCAGCACCCCTTCCACAAAGTTTTCCGGCAGCTTCTCCAAAGCGGTCCCCTTCGGGAAATACCCCTTCGCCGCCACCACCGTCATGACCTCCTCCGCCGTCACGCCCTCGGCGTCCATGAGGTCATAGAGCTTCCCCAAAACCCCGGACGGTGCGGAACGCGGGACGCCGTGGGCGGCGGCCCCTACGGCGTCTAAATTGGCGTGTTGGCTTTCTGTCTTGTTGTACGGGCCGCTGCCCACAGCGGCCCTTCCCCCGTTAGCCGTATTCCCAACGATATAGGGACAAATCGCCTCCCAGCTCATCTCCAGCTCTTCCGGCATCCCCAGCCGGTTCTTCGCGTCCCAACAGGGATTGTGGGAGGTGTAGAGCACCCGCCGTCCCCCCTGGGCCTTGTTCTTCCCCTTCGCCGTCCCTTTCCCGTCCACATTGATGATGACCGTTTTGTAATTGGCGAAGAAGACATTGTCCGCCCATTCCCGGATCATTGGGGCGACTTTCTTGGAGGTCTTCATCTCCCAGTGGTCGTAAGCCCCCATCTCCTCCGGCAGCTCGATTTTCCGGAGCCACGCATGGGCCGTGAGCAGGACGTTGACGCCCCGTGCCGCAACCTCGGAGAGCTTGTCCAGGAGCTTCCCGAATTCCTCCATGCTGTACTGGTACCCACGGCCGTAGCCTGGCGCCTCCAGCCCGTCCCATTTCATCCGGGCGCAAAGCTCCTCGATCTCAAGCTTTTCCGCCCAGTCGGCGGTGTCGATGACCAGCGTCCGGCACGTGTCCGGGTGGTCGATTATGTACTGCACCTGCTGAAGGAGCATCTGCCAGCTTGTAGGCTTGTCGAATCGCCGCACGTCCATCTCCTTGGTGGAATCCTCCGTGTCAATAAACACAGGGTCCGGGAACCGCGCGGCGAGGGTCGATTTGCCAATGCCTTCGACACCATAGAGCACGTACTTCCTCCCGCCGGGAATCTTTCCTCTTGAAATGTTCATTGGTTACCCTCCTTCTTGTCTTTGGGACAAAACTCAGTTTTCTGGAACAAACAATCTTCACAGCGGTATGTATTGTAAAAGCACTCTTCACAGCTTACCCCGTTGGAATATTCCCGTTCGTCATATTCGGTCGGGATGTCCGGACAATTCCCGTTGACACACTCGACCGGCCTGAATTCTTTGCATCCTTCCATCAGAACTCACCAGCCTTCCATTGTCGCGTCGTCACCGATTCCGCCCTTCCGGCCGCCACGCACCCGTCCTCGATGATGATGGAGCACTCGTCCCCGGTGGATACCCTGGTGGCGATGATCTGCAAGCCCTCACTCTCGGCCCAGGCGCCAAACTCCCGCATGGTCTCCACATCCATCTGCTCCAGCTTGTCCACCAGCACGAAACCGCACTCCGGCTTCAGTGCCCGGACAATGGCCGTGGCGACCTTGAGCTGGTCCGACCCGCTCATGCAGTCCCAGGGCTTGCCCTTGTAGACGAGCTCCCCGTCGGCGACCGAAAGCTCCGGCAAGGGCAGGGCCGCCCCGTTCAAAAGCTCCACCTTCCGGCGTCGGACGGCCTCGATCTGGTCCGTGAACCCCTCATACTGGGCCTTGTACTCCCTGGCCTCGTCCTCGGCCCGCTCCTTCTCCTGATTGACCCGGACCCGCTGATTGATCTCCTCGATGTTCCGGATGTCCTCCTCGATCTCGGCGGTGGACTGGTCCTCCAGCTGTGCCACGGTCATGTTGGCGACCTCCAGATCCTCGCAGATCTGGTGATACTTGGCTGTCAGGTCCCGGATCTGCGCTTCCAGCGCCGCCCGCCGATGGTCCAGCCCATCCCGGTTCTCACGCAGCCGCCTGTTCTCGGCGTTCCGGGCCAGAATGTCCTGCTGCCGCGCGATGAGCTCGGAGGCCGACACCGGCTCCGCCGGCGCGTCCGGGAACTCCGGCAGTCCCGCGGCATATTTGCCCTTCTGGTCCGCGATCCGCCCAATGGCCAGGCGTGACTGGTAGAGATCCTTCTCCTGCCTCTCGAGGGCGTCTACCTCGCTCTCCAGCCCAATGACCCTGAGCAGCGTGGCCGCCTTCTCCTTCCCGGACGCCTCCATGAACTTGGGCATATTGAGGGCGAAGGCCTCCACAAAGCCGTCCAAAAGCCGCTGTCCGGCCCGCCGTCCCTCCTCGTCGGTGACCTTCAGGGAGCTGCTGGGCCCCGACCGCTCCACCGTAATGCCGTTGGAAAGCCGTACCCGGAGCTTCGGCGGCAGGACCGATCCGTCCCTCTGTGCCGCGCTGGGCTTCAGCCTGTCCCCGCCCAACGCCCAAACAATGGCGTCCAGCACGGAGGTCTTCCCCTGGTTGTTCCGCCCCCCAATGACCGTCAGCCCATTCTCCTTGGGCTCCAGCTCCACCGCCTTCACCCGCTTCACATTCTCCGCCTCAAACTGTGTGATCTTGACCGCCATGGTCATTACCTCCATACAATTAAATTTCCAAACGTTTGGGATTTTGCTTCTTCTCAGCCCTGGATCATACGCGAAAGAAATTCCAGCAGACATTTCTTCTCCATTGAAGTAAGTCCACTGATGAATCGCCTCGCATTCTCTGTGGTCATCTTATCATCTTCTTTCTGGCCCAGCTCATGTTCACCATATTGGGCCTGTAAGTCCCGCACGACATAAGGTCATCACAGTAAACCGCCAGTTTTTCAATCCCCTGCCTGTTCAGCTTTCCCAGAGATTCCATGACGAACATCGCCTCCGGCAGCACCGCCGACCCGTCAAACCGCTTATGTATGTCCGCTAGAAGTTTGTCGTTGATCCCCATCGGCTTCCACCTCCTCCGTCCCCCCATCCATCCTGGCTCCGCAGCCGGGGCAAAACCTCCAGAGCTTCCTCTGGTACTGGTCGGCGAGCGTCTCGCACCCCTCGCCGGTACACCTATACTTCCCGCACTTGTACGGCTCCCACCGCTCATGCCTCACCGGGTCCACTGTTGGGGCGTTAAGTACATCGTCCAGCTTGACAAGCAATGTTTCTTGCCCAAATGCCGCTGAAGAAGCATTGATAGCTTTTTGTATAAGCGCATTGGCGTCAATCAGCCTCTGGTTCATCTTTCTCCCCCATCTCCACGCACTCCCCCGGGTTCACGGAGGGGAAAAGCCGCGCCCTGATGCTGGTAATACAATTGCCCAGTTTGGACGAAAGGTAATACCCTTCGTTATCTTCGGACACTTTGGGCTTGTCCGACCACAGGAAAACATCGTCAAAGCCTTCGTCCCTGCTCACCCACTTCGCCCCCACCGCCCTCATAATGGCGATTTCCAGTTCCGTGAGGCGCGGGGCACGGATGATACGCTTCGGGTTATCGTAGATATTGCCGATAATCTCCCAATCTTCGGGAAGAGAGATACCCAGGCTGTCAGGCTGACGGTTTTTATATTGTATGTGCCATCCCGTATTTTTCCAAAACACACGGTACGGAGTGTCATCTTCATAACCCGTGTATTTCAGCAGGTCCCCCTCGAAGATCTTCGTCCCGTTCTTATCCGGCATTCCCGTGTACTGCCCAACGGTGGCCGGGTCTACCTCGACAAATCCGCCGAAGGCGTATGATCCGAGCTCGACCCGGACGCTGCTGGCGAACGGAAGAATGAAGCACCTGCCCTCATTTATCTGCCCCGCCTCAAACGCCAGCAGAAAACCCTCTACCCATTCGCCATTATCCAACTGCTTCCCCCGGAAAAGTATCTCACGTTCCATGTTCACGTCATCCTGCCCCCATCATCCTAACCACCAGCCACACCACCACCGCGCTCAACGCCCCGGCGGCGTAGGCGATCACCATCTCGATATCCGCCACGATCTGCCGCCGGCGCCTCGCCAGCGGCGAAAGCCATCTCTCGTTCATGACGTCACCTCCTAACCCGCCAGCCATTGGGCGAAATTGACCAGGACGACGATGGTGTTCTTCCCCAGCGTCCGCCTGGGGAACGTCTCGTCAGCGAAGATCCGCTCCTTGGTGACGCCCAGATACTTGGCCGCCTCCACCACGGAGATCTGCGCCTTCCCCGGAAACCGCTCCCGCAGCGCCTCCAAATTCGCCCGGTAAGTCTCTTTTTCCCGTGCCATGAAAAACCCTCCTTGCATTTTCCCCCGCCCCGTTGTATAATAGAGCGGCAGGTAAACCGTCACTCCTGCGCCGTCCGTGCCAGCGGGCGGCTTTTTTATTCCTCGAATCGAACTTGATCCCCTCCTCCTCACGCATCAAACGGCTCCACATAGATCCAGTAGAGCTTATTCCGCTCTTTCAGCTTCGCCGGGTCCAAGACACTCCCGGTGCCTTCGGCAAACCAGAGCTTGTCCGACTGCGGATCCGCCTTTTTCAGCTCCCCCACTCGGTGCCCTACCCTCGCAAACGGATTCCCGCTCTTCGGCTCGATCCGCATCACAAAGAGCTGCCCTTCCTCCGGCCGCGTCTCGATCTTCCTAAGGTCCAGCTCCTTCCACCGCTTCAAAGCTTCTCACTTCCTTCTTTCTTGCTTTCCGCGCCCCCGTCTGCTAAAATGGAACCAAATTTACCTGTTTGGAGGCGCCGCCATGAAAAAACTCTTCCACTCAAAAGTGTGGGGACCACTCTTTATCATGCTGCTGTCGCTCGTTTTCTCGATGGTCCTGGGCGGTGTCCTGTGGCTTATCGCCCAAAAGCACTTTCTCAGGATCTGTATCCTCCTGTTCCTCCTGTTTGGCGCTCCCGTCTTTCTGACTGGCGTATTTCTCCTCTTGGGCATCGCAAGAGACCACGAGATCGGCGCTTCCTGCGGCTTCTACTACGGCGGTACCGCGCTGACGGCCCTAATCCAGGGCCCCCATTCAACCGTTGAGGAATTTTTCCTTGGCTTCGGCATCGCCGCCGTCATCGTCTACCTGGTTATCTCCAAGCGCCGTAAGCCCTAATTCCAGGGCGGTCCTTACGATCTCCGCATAGGAGCACCGGATGAAGCGGTCTCTTTTGCGGAGATTGAGGACTCGCCGGTTTAAGTCCTCCGGCAGGGAAATACAGATTCTTTTCATGTTCGTCATGGGACTACTTCCTTTCTTTTGCCCGTTTCCCTTCTTCTCGCAGAAATGTAATTTGGGATTTTTTGCGAAATATATTGCTTTTTTTAGGAATTTGTGATAGAATTGGAATATTGAAGAAGACAATGGGAGGACACCATGACAGACTATATTTCCCACAAGGTAAAATGCCGCCGTGACTATGGGATTGAGCGAATAGTCTATCTCCGATTGGCCGAAAAAAACGGCAAAACGGTTTGCGTATGCGATTGTTGCGAAGACGCGAACAATTCTGATCCGTGCAAAGCCTGTAAAGCCGCTGCGGAAAAGGCGCTTTCCGAGTACCTCCCTTGACTTATCCCTGCTCCGCCGCCTGGACGTGCTTGTTCAAAGACGCCATCCAGGATGAGACCATTCGGGTGACGGGGTCCACTTGGCCGATAAACTTTCCGTCCAGCGTGTAGAAGTCCATGGCCGTCCTCACGGGGTCACTGTCCTCACCGGTCCCCATTCGCGTCTCAACCACAATAACCTCCACCACTCTCGCCCTGCCCGGCCTGCTCGCCTGGGCAGGATTTTTCAACTCATTCATTTTCTGTCTCCTTTCTCGCTTTAAGCGGAATTACGGGTAAAAGAAATGTTGTCTATGGGCAGGCCGTAGAGTTTGGAATATTTCTCTACCATCTCCCACCCCGGTTCGGTCTTTCCTGATTCGTGATTTTGGATCGTCTTAATCGTGGTATTGAGTTGGTTTGCAGCCTCTTTTTGAGACAATCCGGCATTTACGCGGGCTGCGGCCAGGCTTATTCTGATTCTCTCCATCTTTATCACCTCCTTCGTATCGCTATTGTATCTCGCTTAAAGCGAATTGTCAAGCTAAAAGCGAAAAATTTTTTCTTTTTTATTGACTTTCTTTCGCTTTTGGCTTATTGTATAGGTAAGTGAAGGGAGGCTTATTTATGAGTGACATTGTTGCCGAAACTCAAAAACGCATTTTCGCGGACAATCTGCGGCGTTTGATGGAGGAAAAGGGCACCAGTCAGGACGACATTGTCCGGAGACTCGGCTACTCGTCCTCCACCGTCTCCGATTGGTGCAACGCGAAGAAATACCCCCGTATCAAGAAAATGCAGGAGCTGGCGGACATGCTGGGTGTTTCCGTGTCTGACCTGCGGGACCAGCCCTCCGCCCCTATCCCCCACTCCAAATTCCGCGAGGTCCTGTCCGAGAGCGGCCTCCGTCTCCTGCTGGACGAGGATGCCAACGTGCCCGACGAGAACTTGGAGGACATCATCAAATACATCCGGCTCCGCCAGGGGCAGGTGGGCAAATGAAATTCTACCGCGACGTTGATTATTACCTCTATTTTGAGGACTTCCCCCACATGGGCGTCCCAGGCGTAACGGTCCTGAACACCGACGGGACGGTCAATATTTTTATAAACACCCTGTATAAACCAGAGATCCAAACCCGGACAGTAAAGCACGAGCTCCGCCATATGGTTCTTAATCACTTCTTCACCGACTGGCTGCCCATCGAGACGAAAGAACTGGAGGCAGACGAGACGGATGACCCGAACTGCGTCTTTGCCCGGGACTTCTCAAGCGTTGAATATCTGGGCAAAGTCCGTTTCCCCCAGCAGTACAAGATCCCCTTTGTCCAGGTGGAGGAGGAAGCCCAGGCCATGACCCACGCCGCCGGCGGGTTGCATATCGCCCTAGAGCCTCCAGTTTGCTCAAAGCTGACAGAGGAGGAATCCGAAGCATACCTCCAGGACGTTGAAAAGGCCCTCAATAAGATCACCAACATCAGAAAGCGGGACAAATACTTCGTGCGATCCATGTTGAAAAACGGGAAAGCGAGGACCCACCCATGAAAAACTCCTTTCCCGGCATCATCGGCATCATCGGCGCCCTCATCCTC
Source organism: uncultured Oscillospiraceae bacterium (assembly GCA_947626385.1). GTDB lineage: Bacteria > Bacillota > Clostridia > Oscillospirales > Oscillospiraceae > RUG626. The sequence continues at coordinate 19,052 of CANQSD010000005.1, forward strand.
AAGCTCATCTACGGCCCGGCGTATGAACGGCGCTGGTGGGCCGACCCGGATTCCGGCGTCAAGGGCGTGGAGGCTGTCCTGTCCTTCTGCGCGGTCATGTGGGTGCTCGTCCTGGTCCTCCTATTCACCGACACCGTCCCGACCCACGCCCTCATCTACATTGCCGCCTTCCCCACCTTCCTCGCTGTCTGGCTCCTCATCGTCAGGACCCGCAAACCATAAAAAAGCCGCCCCCGGCTGGCACCGGGGGCGGCTATGCAAGAAGGGTAGTAAGTTTTCTCAGGGCCTACTACCCTTCAATATTAACATAATATTGGAGGTTTTACAATGGGAAAAGTGAAAAAAGTTGACTATGGGGCCATGTTTTCTTTTGACCCCAAGACCGGGCTTTACTACTGCTCCAGGGTCATCAACGGCGTCCCCCGCAAATTCCGCTCCAAGGACCCGGAGGCCCTGTATCACAAGGTGGAGGCCGCCATCAACGAGAAAGACGCCGTCCCCACCTTCGGCGCCATTGCCGAGGCTTGGGAACGGTGGAAGTATGAGACGGTAGAGGACAATACGATAGCCTGTTACAAGCCCAACGTAAAGCGGGCGGTGGAGGCCCTGGGCTCCTGTACGCCGGTGGACAAGGTCACCCCGGCGGACGTTACGCGGCTGATCATGCAAATGAAGGCGGAGGGCTATTCGGCACAGTCTGTAAAAACGCAAAAGGCCGTCTTGAAGATGATCTTCGACTACGCTATCATTCAGGATCATGCCGCTATCCTCTACAACCCCGCCGCCTCCGTCACCGTCCCCCGCGGCCTTCCCCGGAAAAAGCGGGAATGTCCCAACGACAGCGTCATGCAGACGATCATTGACAGCGTGGACACTGCCCCCTTCGGCCTCTTTCCGTTTCTGCTCCTGTATACCGGCTGCCGGCGCGGGGAGGCCCTGGCCCTGACATGGGGCGATATCGACACCGCCAACGATCTGATCCACGTCACCAAGGAATACGCCTACCCCTACGGAAAACCGATCCTGAAAACCACCAAGACAGAGGCCGGCGTCCGGTCCGTCACACTGTTGACAGACCTCAAGCGGCACCTCACCAGGCCCAAGGACGCCAAAGACGGCGATCTGATCTTTCATGGGGACAAACCAAACGCTCCGTTGGGCGACAGCAAGTTTAAAGCTCGATGGCTGGACTTCTGCCGTGCCACGGGGTACGTGGAGACCAGGATCGAAACGCGCAAGAACAAAGACGGATCCGTCCGCACCTATAAGCGCACCGTCCCCACGCTGACACCTCACCAGCTCAGGCACGGCTACGCTACCCTTCTCTTTGAGAGCGGCGTCGACACGAAAACCTCTCAAAATCAGCTGGGCCACTCCGATATCCACACCACCATGCAGACCTATACCGCCATCCGCGAGGCCCACAGGAACACCGAGATCCAAAAGCTTGGCGACTACATCGACCAAAAATACCACACCACTCATGTGTCCTCCACTTGACTTTCTCTCCCCCCTATGGAATGCCCACCCCATGCAGAACGGACACCGCACAGGACACTAAATCCCATTCGCATTGAAAATCCGTTTCTTCGTAACACATGGGGTTCAAGAGGCCGCTGGTTCGAATCCAGTCACTCGGACCACGTCGTCGCGGAAGTCGCGATGGCTCGAAAAGAGGCAGAAGCCGAAGGCTTCTGCCTCTTTTCTCACTCGCCGACTTCGCTTCTCCTTTCAAAACGCGACCCACTATGTTGGGCTCGCGTTTTGTTTTTGTTCCGGCAAGGGCATTTTCCCTTTAGTTTTCCCTTTACAGCTCGGATACGGAATCTATTTTTTGAATTTTGCCTTGACCGCCTCGAAATCGGAGTGGAGCTTGGCACGATTTTGCTCGATCTTCTGCTTGCGGTCGGCCTTCCTGGCCTCACGGAGCTTGGCGCGGGCCTCCTTTTCCATCTCCTTCTGGGCGCGGAGGGCCTCCTCGACCTCCTCCTCTACCTGGGCGGCGTCCTCTTCCACCACGGACACGTTGAACTTGGAGAGCATCCGCTGGGCGGCGCCCTCCTCCGCCTCCTGCTCCAGGGCGATCAGGGCAACCTCGCCGTCCATCAGCTGCTCGGTGACCATCTCCATGAGGGACGCGTTGTGGGAGGCGTCCCCGGCGTCGATGGCACTGCCGGTGAGCATCCCGATACTGCTGCCCAGGAGCATCCCGAAGGGCCCGCCCAGGACGCCCACCAGCATCCCGATGAGCCCGCCGGCGGTCATGTCATCCCGGGTCTCCGCGCCCGTATCAAAGGCGTCCAGGGGGACGATACGCCCGTTCTGTTTCTTCACCAGGGCCGCCTGTGTCACCACATAGGCATCGGTAATGGGCGCCCTGCGCAGCTCCGTCAGGGCCTGATAGCCCTCGCTTTCCACCTTAAAGATGGCTGAAATAATTTTTTCCATTTCGATCTACCGCCTTTCTCAAAAATGAATGACCTCCGGCTCCTGCGTGAAGGAGCTGAATGTTGCTGTGGCGTTTTTGAAGTAGAGCATCTGCATATTGTCGTCGTCCGCGCTGTACATGGGCTTGAGCTCCGGCATCTTTTCGAGTAAGGCCAGCTTCACGTCCCGGTCGTCATCGTTCACAAGCTCGCCGGCCACGCGCAGCCACGTCCCGTCCATAAAGGCGCACAGCTCCACGTGGGGATTTTTCCGGATCTGCGCGGAGACCTCCTTGACCTTGCCCGTCTGGATGTAGAGCTTCCCGTCCCGCAAAAGCACCGTCCCGAAGGGCCTGACACGGGGCTGGTCCCCATCCACGGTGGCCAGGTAGTAGGTCTGCGCGTCATTCAGGAAGTAGTAGACCTTCTCGATGCCCTCGGCGTTCAGCCGTCCGTCGATCTCCGCCAGAATCCCGTCCGCGTACTCCTTCAGGTAGCTTGCCAGGTCCGCCAGGGAGACGCCAAACTCCTCCGTCATGAACTCGTCCGCCGCCATGAGCGCGTCGAGCCTGGCCGCGAGCTTCACAAGTCCCTGCTCCACCTCGGACCCGAAGGCGATAAGCTCCGCCTCCTCGTCGCCGTCCTCCGCCCAGAACACCGCGTCCGGGATGCCGTTTCCGTCGGCGTCGTGGAGATAAAGGTTGAATTCCCCGTTTCCGCTGAGGTCAAAGGACAGCGTGTCGATGGTCTTGCCGTCGTTCTCCGCGGAAAAGCATACGTCCGCCGCGCCGTCGCCGTCCAGGTCCAGCATGATCTCGTTCCTGCCGCTGCGCACCAGCATCCCCTTGAGCTCCGGGTCCTCGCGGATGAGCTTCTTGATCCTTCTGATCTCGTTATTTCCCTGATCCATAAAATGACCTCCTTGTTGATTTTTCCCGACACTGTGGATTTAACGTGTCAAGTCGAGTATACCACTTTTTGGGACATATTTCAACCCCGGCCGCCAAAAATCCCCAACACGTCCCCGCCGGGAGAAAATCCGCAAAGAATCTTGACTTTCGCCGGCATCATGGGTTAGAATAGAAGTCCCAAAGTCAGGCTTTGGGGCTTTTTTCTGCGCTCACGCCGGGAGGTCTGATATGGAAAAGGATCGTTTCTTGTATATGGACGTTCTGCGCGTATTCGCCTTTCTGTGCGTAACGGCGCTCCACGCGGCAACGCCCTATCTTTCCACCGCATCACTGACGGGGTCCGTCTCGTGGATCTTCTGCGTCTGCGTCAATGCCGTGGCCCGGGCAGGCGTTCCCCTCTTTCTCATGCTCACCGGCGCTCTCCTGCTGGGACGAGACGAAGGCGTGGGCGCCTTTTATCGCCGCCGCCTTCCCAGGATCCTCCTTCCCATCGCGGTATGGGACATTCTCTACTATTACTGTTTGAGCGACGGGGCTTTGTCGGGAGGAGGGCTGTCCCTTTCCGCCTTCCTCGGAGCCGTTCTTAACAACGGCACCTATTACCACCTGTGGTATCTTTACGAGCTCCTGGGGATCTATCTCATTCTCCCCTTTCTCTCCCGCGCCTGCCGGAGCTCCAACCTGAAGGAGGCTGCCGTCCTGCTGGTCGTCGCCGCCTTTCCCGGGACCATTCGGCCGTTTCTGAATCGGCACCTTCCGATCGGCATCTTCCTCTTCGACCCACTGTTGGAGGGATACCTGGGCTATGTCCTCCTGGGGTATCTTCTCAGCCGGATACGCCTCACAAAAACAGCCGTCGTTTTGGCCTGCTTCTCTCTGGTCCTGGGGCTTTTCTTCAGCATCGCCGGAAACATCCACGCCTCTCTGGAAGCGGGCGCGCCGGACCTTGTTATGAACGGCGGGTATATGCTCAACCACTACCTCACCGCTGGCGGCCTCTTTCTGCTGGCCCGCCGCTTCATCCTCTCCCCCACCGCCCCCGGTAAATTTGGCGGCCTTATGCGGACCCTCTCCGCTGCCACGTATCCGGCCTACGGCATCCACGCCGCTGTCCTTTTCGCGCTTGAGCGCTTTGTCCCGCTTCCCTCCGTCACCCTTTCGGTCTGCGTCTTCACCGCCGCCACGGCGCTCCTCTCCCTGGCCTTCGGCCTTGCGACGCGCCGGACGCGGCCCACGCGTTTTCTCTTCGGTTGAGGACCTGCGGAAATTTTTCCCATTTCACAGAAAGGCGTCATTATGTCACAAAGCATCGACAATACCGCCGTCTTTGAGGAGCTGCCCATCCCCAAGGCGGTGCTGAAAATGGCCGTGCCCACGGTCATCAGCCAGCTCATCGTCCTCATCTACAACATGGCCGACACCTTTTTTCTCGGGCGCACCGGCAGCGACCTCATGGTGGGCGGCGTATCGCTGATCCTCCCCATCTTCAACATCTCCCTGTCCATCTCCGGCCTTGCCGGCATCGGCGGCGGGGCGCTGATCTCCCGGCTCCTGGGGCAAAAGCGGCCCGAGGAGGCCCGGCGGGTCTACAGCTTCTGCGTCTATCTGGGGGCGCTGACGGCGGCGCTCTTCTCCGTGGGGGTCGCGTGCTTCATGCGGCCTCTGATGTACGCCCTGGGGGCCAACGACGCCAATTACAAATACGCCAGCGCCTATGCCTTCTTCGTCATCGTCTGCGGCGGCGTTCCCACGGTCCTTTCCAACACCCTCTCCACCCTCATCCGCAGCGTGGGAGAATCGAAAAAGGCGGGCTTCGGCATCACCATGGGCGGCGTCATCAACATCGGCCTGGACCCGCTCTTCATGTTCGTGCTCCTGCCCGAAGGCATGGAGGTGGTGGGCGCCGGCGCGGCTACGTTCCTTTCCAACTGCGCCGCCTGCGTCTACTTCATCGCGGTCCTGGCCCGTATGCGCCGAAAGGGCGGCCTTCTGCGCCTCACAAGCCCCAAGGGCCTGCCGGAGAAAAAGAGTATCCTGGGCATCTTCGCCGTGGGCGTCCCCTCCTCCATCGCCACGCTGCTCTTTGACCTGGACTACATGGTCATCGACAAGCTCATGAGCGGCTACGGGGACATGGCCCTGGCGGCCATCGGCATCGTATTGAAGGTAGAGCGCCTGCCCCTCAATGTGGGCATCGGCATCTGCCAGGGCATGATGCCCATCATCGCCTACAACTACTCGGCGAAAAACTACCGGCGCATGGCGGATACCAAGCGCTTCTCGCTTCTGCTGGGCCTGGCCTGCGCCGCCGTGAGCATCGCCCTCTACGAGCTCTTTGCCGGCCCCATCATGCGCTTTTTCATCAAAGGCGCCCCCGCCACCGCCGCCATAGGCGCCAAATTCCTCCGGGCCCGCGTGCTGGCCACGGTGATGATGTTCCTGTGCTTTTTCCACGTCTACCTCTTCAACGGCTTCGGCAAGGGCGGCTACGCCCTCTTCCTCGGCGTCTCCCGCTGGGCCGTCTTTAACATCCCCATGCTCTTTATCCTCAACCGTTTCTTCGGTATGTACGGCCTCGTCTGGTCCCAGCTCGCCGCCGACACCCTCACCGTCATCCTCTCCCTCGTTGTCTACCGGATGTACGCAAAACGCGAGCTCAGTCATCTTGACACCGCCGGGTAAAATGGTATGATAGCCTTAGACGTATTCTTGAAAATGTTATTTAAGGTGGAATATACATGAAAATATATACCATCATCGGCGGTATCAACGGCGTCGGGAAGTCCAGCTTCACCGGCTCCATCCGTGGCCGCCGCTCGGATTTGGGCGTCATCATCGACGTGGACCGTCTGACCGCCTCCCTCGGCGGGGACATGCTTTCCGGAGGCAAAACCGCTCTTATGAAGATCGACGACTGCCTTGAGCGGGGCGTGAGCTTCACGCAGGAGACGACCCTTTCCGGCCGCAAGACCGAGCTTACAGCAAGGCGTGCCCGGGAGCTTGGCTACACCGTCCGGCTCTTTTACATCGCCCTCGATTCCGCCGAGGACTGCATGGAGCGGGTGGAGAACCGTGTCCGCCGCGGAGGCCACAACATCAGGGAGGACGACATCCTCCGCCGCTTCGCCGGACGTTGGGAAGCCCTCGCCAAGATCCTCCCCTGCTGTGACTACGCGGAGCTCTACGACAACTACAACGGCTTTGTCAAGGTCGCCGAATATGAAAACGGCGGCCTCATCCCCATCGGCGACTACCGTCCGCGGTGGCTTTCCGAGCTTATGGAGTATCTGAAGACATGGACCTCACAAACCTCGCTGAACTGACAAACCTCCTTGACCGTCACGGCTTTCTTTTTTCCAAGGCCAAGGGGCAGAATTTCCTGATCGCCTCCTGGGTCCCGGAGCGGATCGCGGAGGAGGCGGGGGCGGACGGGCACACAGGCGTGCTGGAGATCGGGCCCGGCGTGGGGTGCCTTACCGCTCAATTGGCAAAGCGCGCGGGCAGGGTCCTGGCGCTGGAGGTGGACGCGCGGCTCATGCCGGTGCTTGCCGAGACCGTGGGCGGGATGGCCAACGTCACCGTTCTCAACCTGGACGCCATGGAGGCGGACCTTTCCGCGCTGGTAACCGAACATCTCCCCGGCCTCACCCCCGCCGTCTGCGCCAATCTGCCCTACAACATCACCACCCCCATCCTCACGAGGCTCATCGGCAGCGGCCTATTTGAACACATCACCGTGATGGTCCAGCGGGAGGTGGCCCGCCGGATCTGCGCCGCGCCGGGGACGGCGGAATATGGGGCCTTCGGGATTTATGTAAACTTCTATACGGAGCCGAAGCTCCTCTTCGACGTGCCCCCCGCCTGCTTTGAGCCCCGCCCCAAGGTCACAAGCTCGGTCCTCCGTCTCCGGCGGCGCGAGACGCCCGCCGCGCAGGTAAACGAGGCCCTTTTCTTCCGGATCGTCCGGGCGGCCTTCAATCAACGCCGTAAAACGCTCCAGAACGCTCTCTACGCCGGTTTTGCCGGGAGGGTGGACAAGGATGCCGTCGCCTCCGCCGTCGCCAGGGCGGGCCTTCCGGAGGCTGTACGGGGCGAGGCGCTGTCCATCCCCGAATTTGCCGCCCTCACCGATGCCCTCGGGGAGGTCCTGCCGTGATCGCGCCGCTGGACTTTTACCGCCGGGACACGCTCACCGTGGCGCGGGAGCTTTTGGGCTGTACCCTGATCTCACGCGCGGGCGGTGTGGAGACGCGGGGCGTCATCGTGGAGACGGAGGCGTACTGCGGTCCGTCCGACCCGGCCTCCCACGCCTACCGGGGCCGCACTGAGCGGGTCCGGGCGCTCTACGAGGGCAAGGGCCTTGCTTACATCTACCTCATCTACGGTATGTACTGGTGCCTCAACATCTCCTGCGGGCCCGAGACCTCCCCCGACTGCGTCCTGCTCCGCGCCCTGGAGCCCGTGGACGGCATCGACGCCATGCGGGCGCGCCGAAAAACCGCCGCTCTCAAAAATCTCTGCTCCGGCCCCGGCAAGCTTTGCGCGGCCCTGGGCATCGACAAGTCGCTCTACGGCGCGCGTCTCTACGACCCGTCCTCCCTCCTCACCCTGGAAGCAAGGGAACGGGACTTCCCCGTGTCGGCGTCTCCCCGGATCGGCATCGACTACGCCGGGGACGCGAAAAATTGGCTGTGGCGATTCACCATCCCCGGCAATCCATATGGTTCCAGGTGACCCCGGACACAAGATTTTGTGCCGGGGCCCTTTTTTTCGCAAGTAAACTATATCAAAAATTCAAGCTTCTTTGAGAAGATTTTGTCATGTTGACGTTGCAATTTTTCATCCCTTTAGTGTAGAATGATACACAGTGAAATTTGTATCTCTACAAGGAGGTTTTTGCAAGTATGTACACCAACAATCAGGCAGTCCTCACATGGATCGACAAGATGGCCGCCCTCACAAAGCCGGACAAGATCGTCTGGATCAACGGCAGCGAGGAGCAGCTGGAGGAGCTGCGTCAGGAGGCCTATAAGACCGGCGAGCTCATCAAGCTCAACGGCGAGGAGCTTCCCGGCTGCGTCTATCACCGCTCCGCCCTCAACGACGTGGCCCGCGTGGAGGACCGCACCTTCATCTGCTGTGAGAAGAAGGAGGACGCCGGCCCCACCAATAACTGGATGGACCCCGCCCAGATGCACAAAATGCTGGACGAGATCTACGACGGCTCCATGAAGGGCCGCACCATGTACGTCATCCCCTACTCCATGTCCATCGTGGGCTCCCCCTTCGCCAAGTACGGCATCGAGCTCACCGACTCCATCTACGTGGTCGTCTCCATGGCCATTATGACGAGGGTGGGCCTGGACGTCTACGACGCCCTGGGCGACAGCCCCGACTTCATCAAGGGCCTGCACTCCAAGGCCGATCTGGACGCCGAGAAGCGCTATATCGTCCACTTCCCCCAGGAGAACACCATCATGTCCGTCAACTCCGGCTACGGCGGAAACGTTCTGCTGGGCAAAAAGTGCTTCGCCCTGCGCATCGCCTCCTGCCTTGGCCGTGACGAGGGCTGGATGGCCGAGCATATGCTGATTCTCGGCGTGGAGTTCCCCAACGGCGAGATCCACTACATCTCCGCCGCCTTCCCCTCCGCCTGCGGCAAGACCAACCTTGCCATGCTCATCCCCCCCGAGGGCTATCAGAAGGCCGGCTACAAGGTCTGGACCGTGGGCGACGACATCGCCTGGATCCGTCCCGGCCCTGACGGGCGTCTGTGGGCCGTGAACCCGGAGAACGGCTTCTTCGGCGTGGCCCCCGGCACCTCCATGAAGTCCAATCCCAACGCCATGCTGTCCACCAAGAAGAACACCATCTTCACAAACGTGGTCCTCAAGCCCGACGGCACCGTCTGGTGGGAGGGCATGGACAAGAATCCTCCCGAGGGCGCTCTCAACTGGAAGGGCGAGCCCTGGGACCCCGCCGACGGCTCCAAGGGCGCTCACCCCAACTCCCGCTTCACCGCCCCCGCCCGCAACTGCCCCTGCCTTTCCAAGGAGTATGACAACCCCCAGGGCGTGCCTCTGGACGCCATGCTCTTCGGCGGCCGCCGCGCCAAGACCGCTCCCCTGGTCTATCAGTCCCGTGACTGGAACCACGGCGTGTTCGTAGGCGCCACCGTCGCCTCCGAGACCACCGCCGCCGCCACCGGCGCCGTGGGCGTGGTCCGCCGCGACCCCATGTCCATGCGGCCCTTCATCGGCTACCACGTGGCCGACTACTGGCAGCACTGGATCGACATGGGCCGCGACCCCAGGGTCACGAAGCTCCCCAAGATCTTCCATGTCAACTGGTTCCGCACCGACGACGAGGGCAACTTCCTCTGGCCGGGCTTCGGCGACAATATGCGCGTTTTGGAGTGGATCCTGAAGCGCTGCGCCGGTGAGGTGGACGCCGTGGAGACCCCCATCGGCTATATGCCCCGCCCCGAGGACATCAACCTTGCGGGCATCGAGGACGAGGTCAGCGAGGACACCCTGAAGGAGCTCCTCACCATCGACAAGGACGTCTGGAAGGCCGAGGCCGCCGACATCCGCAAGTTCTTCGGCGAGGTCGGCGAGGGCAAGCTCCCCAAGGAGCTCTCCGACTGCCTCGAGACGCTGGAGAACAACCTGAAATAAGCGAAATTTCAAGCGAAGCCCGGGAGGCCCCACGGTCCCCGGGCTTTTTCCTTGCCCGCGCTTTCATGTTGTGGTATACTTGTCAAAAAGGAGGCGATCTCTTGACCGAATCGGAACGTCTTGCCGCCGCCATTCCGCTGCTGCTTACATGGCACCGCGCCAACCGCCGTCCCCTCCCCTGGCGGGACGCGCCCACGCCCTACGCCGTCTGGGTGTCGGAGATCATGCTCCAGCAGACGCGCATCGAGGCGGCCATCCCTTACTACCGCCGCTTCATGGAGCGCCTGCCCGACGTGCGCGCCCTTGCCGAGGTATCCGAAGACGAGCTCATGAAGCTCTGGGAGGGGCTGGGCTATTATAGCCGCGCCAGAAATCTCCAAAAGGCCGCGAAGCTTATCATGGAAGCTTACGGCGGGGAGCTTCCGCGCACGGCGCGGGAGCTGCGCGGCCTCCCCGGCATCGGCGATTACACCGCCGGGGCCATCGCCTCCCTGGCCTTCGGCGAACCGGAGCCGGCGGTGGACGGCAACGTCCTGCGCGTCGTCCTGCGGCTTCTGGCGAAAGACGACGACGCCCTGGACCCCAGGACCCGCGCCGCCGTCACGGACCTCCTCCGCGCCCTCTACCCCTCCGGCGAGGACGCCGCCCTGCTCACGGAGGGCCTTATGGAGCTGGGCGAGACGGTCTGTCTCCCCCGTGAGGCCGTCAGCTGCGGCGACTGTCCCCTTTCCGCTCTGTGCCTTGCCCGTGAGGCCGGCAAGGCCGCCGCTCTCCCCGTGCGTTCCCCTCGCCGGGACCGCCGCGTGGAGGAAAAAACAGTCCTCCTTCTGGAGCACGACGGCCTTTACGCCCTTCGCCGCCGCGGCGACACGGGGCTCCTGGCCGGGATGTGGGAGTTTCCCAATCTCGACGGCTTTCTCGCCCCCGACGAGCTTCTCCCCCGCCTACGGGACCTCTCCCCCCAGGGTCTCATCCCCTGCGGCGAGGCCAAACACCTCTTCACCCACGTGGAGTGGCGTATGCGCGGCTACCGCGTCCCCTGCGCCGTCATGTCCCCCGCCTACACCTGGCTCACCCCCGCCGCCCTCCGCGCCCATCACCCCATCCCCTCCGCCTTCCGCTTCTTCCAAAACCAACTCTGATCCCGCGCTTGCGTTTCTCCCCCTCCCTTCCGTGATCGCATCGAAAAGCTCCCCGCCGCGTCTGCGGCAGGGAGCTTCAAAAGCGTCTACGAGGGGTGGTGTGCATTTTTAATTGTGCTCAATGATACAAAAGAACCGTCCCCTGGTCCCCTGGTATCCTTGTATTTACAACGCCAACACACTATCTCTCAGTGTACCTCGACAGTGCGCTTCGCTGTTTTACTACCATTAGAAATTGTTATTTCGGCTGAGCCGGTCTTAATTGCAATGATTTGATTGCCCTCAATTTTGATATACTCATTGCCGCTCGTTACGGTAACTGTTATACCGTCGGCAGCTGTAAAGCTACAAGAACCGTACGCAGGATTAATACTGCAGATCTCAATTTTGCCATCCTGGCCAATCGTATTACTGCTCGAATCTTTAACCGATATTCCGAGAGAAGTTGCAGTTATATTTATTGATTGAGTATGGCTTGTTTTGTCGCACTCAGTGGGCTTTTCCGTTGTTTCATTCTTGCTGCCGCTTTCCGTTCTCGGATTCGCATCGTCCGGCGAAACAGAAAAGGACAGTACGCCGTTGGACTTTGTGGCATTTACGATAATGGCGTTTCCTCCACTTCCAATGCTGGAAGCCAGCGTTTTAATGTTCTCAAGCTTGACGCGACCGGACAGGACATTTCCTACCATTCCGACATAAGGAGTAAGTGCCTTTAAAATGTCATCATCCGTATAGCCGGATTCCATTGTATCCGCAACGGCCGCGCCTGCCTCCATCAATCCCAAGTACGCTTTGGCATCGGCTTCGGCCATTTCGTCTGTGTAACCGGCAAAGACCTTTGCCCATTCTGTGTTATGCTTTTTATCGCTGCAAGTACACAAAAATGCGCTAACTGACCCAGTGCCAGTAGCACTATTATAGTGATAGATAGGGTTCGCTAATTCAAGCTTGTTTTCTTGCAGGTAAGCCTCAAGCTCAGCTCTCATTTCGGGGGAGAGATTCTGCTTTCTGGCGTAGCTGATGATAGAATATTGTCTGGCTAAAAACAAATCTCTTCCGCTGGCATCCATCTTTTTTCCTTTTATATTGTCTTGAAAAACCCCACTTTTCCACATGTTAACAATCTCGGTAATCTCATCGTCGGTCAAGCCTGTGTATGTATTGACGACCGCTTGGACGACGTGGTCCTTCTTCTCTTTCAAATCCAATATTCCCCCGCCAAGTTTGCCACTGTTCAGGCCCTCGATAACTTCGTTAAAGGTTTCCCAATATTGCGTCATATCATCTGCAAAGGATGCCGTGACATCAGTGTGATCTTTCAGATAATCTAAGTAAGCATCGATTTTTGAATTCTCTTCACCCAACTTGGCAATCAAACCGGTATCAACCGTACCATTCCAGCCGTCATAGCTCAGTTTCGTTGACGTGAGGTCCCCGAAAGCATCCTTCAGCGCCCCCTCAATGTCCGAACCCTCAAGTCCTCCGGCGGCCTGGACACCTTTATTCGTCAGGGCAATCATCGCACCGCCGCTCGGTCCAAACAGGCCGGGGTCCGCGTAGTCTGCCAGCTCCAGCGCGTGCATGATCTCTCCTACGGTCGCTCTGTCCTGGCCTTTCTTGGTGTACTCAATATACCCGTTATACGCCACCACGCCCACGCCGGCCAGAATCGCCAGCACGGCGATGACGACCACAAGCTCCACTAATGTGAAGCCTTTTCTGTTGACCCGCTTTTGCATTGTAAAACCTCCTTACAAAGCTTCAGCTTGCACCTTCCCCGGTCGGAGGGGACATTATGGATATAATGTCCCCTCCGACCGAGCTTGAAGGCGTGAAGTCAGGAGGTTATGGCGGAAAAGCTGACCCTTACCGGGCAAAAAAGGGCGCGCTTTCGCGCGGCAGGCCGGTCTGGGCCTGTCGCGGCGTGGAATTTTTTGAAAAACTCCTAAAAAATTGTTGACATTATGGCTTTACGGTGCTACTATGTAGAGGAAGAATTTCATGAGGCTTGCGTTTTCCCCGGAAGGTGCGTGACATTATATCCATAATGTTGCGTTATTTTTTTGCCCTCTTTCCCCTCCCGCGCTTTTTCGCGCGGGAGGGCTTTTTCGCGGCGGGGGCGTCGAAGCGCGGGGCAAGGCCAAGCGCGTTCACAAGCCTCCGATGCTCCGCGCCGCTGGACTTGGTGTAAATACGCGTCGTCTCGATGCTGCTATGGCCTAAAACATCCGCCAGCTTCACCACATCGTGGTTGGCGTCGTAGAACGTCCGGGCGAAGAGCTTGCGGAGGTTGTGGGGAAACGCCTTCGCGGCCCGGACCCTGGCGCGGACCGCCGCCGCCTTCATGATGGCCCAGACGCGCCCCCGGCTCAGGGGCTTGCCCCGACGGCCGCGGAAGATGACGCCGGAGGCAATGCCGGCCTTTTCCGCGTACCGCTCCAGCTCCCGCCCCACGTCGTCCGGCACCATGATCCGCCGGGTCTTGCGCTTGCAGGTGACAAGAATCTCCCGCTCCTTCACCGCCTCCAGCGTGAAATACGCCAGCTCCGAGACCCGGATGCCGGTGGAGCAGATCGCGGCGAGGATGAGCCGGTCCCGCCCTCTCGCGGCGTCCAGAAGCGCCTCGTAGTCCGAGCGCGTCAGCTCCCTGTCCTCCGGGCAGTAAGCGTCCCGCTGGATGACCAGCCGCTGCGTTTCGCAGTCCGTCCACTTTTTGAACCGGAAGAACGCGAACAGGGACGCCAGCATGGTGTTGATGCTGCTGGGGGCGTAGTGCCTGGCGATCAGCTCCTGCTTGAACCCGCAGGTGGTCTCCGCCGTGACCTCCCGCCCCTCCAGAAACGCGCAGTAGGCGCGGACGTCGTGGAGGTACTTTGCGATGGTGTGTTCGCTGCGTTCCCTGGCGGCAAGCGACGCCTCGAACCCCTCGATGACCTCCGGTGTGATCAATCTGGCTTCCATGATACTCCTCCTCTTTTGCGTGAAGATACTGTATTTTGCCCGAAGTGGGTGCAGTCAATCTATCACTCAAAAGGAAGGAACAGTCAAGAATAATACTAATATCTATTTAAAAGGAGACACCGAGCGGCGAGGATTTTTCGTGTCAGGCAAGGAAGACGCCGCAGGGAATACTGTATGTATTCCCAAGGCGGCTGACGCCGCATGACGCGAAAAAGACCGTCGCGAATGGCTTCTTTTAATTAGATATTAGTATAAGCCGGTCCAAAAAAACAAAATCCGAACCCGTCTTCCCAAACGAAGACCTGGTTCGGATTTCGTACCTTTGGTGCGGGTAGTGGGACTTGAACCCACACGGTATAGCCACAGGAACCTAAATCCTGCGCGTCTGCCAATTCCGCCATACCCGCGTATTCAGAAAAGGAGGCCCTGCCGGCGTGGAAATATTGTATCACCGCCACGCCGGAATGTCAAGAATGCGCAAAATACCTCTTGACATATGATACTACGTGGCGTATAGTATAATGCGTAAGGAGGTGTATCCATGGATAGTCAGCTTCGCCGGGGGATCCTGGAGGTGTGCGTGCTGAAGGCCCTGTCGGACGGGGAATCCTACGGGTATCAGATCATCAAGGACATCTCCCCCTTCGTGGCGATGAGCGAATCCACGCTCTACCCCATCTTAAAGCGCCTGGAGGCCGCCGGGGCGCTGACCGTCTGGTCCCGGGAGCACAACGGGCGGCTGAGAAAATACTACCGCATCACGGACGCGGGCCGGGAGCGCATCCGGGCCTTCCTCGCCGAGTGGGAGGACGTGACGCGGGCCTACAACTACATCAAGGGGGATCCGGAACATGAAAAAATATGAATTTCTCGACGAGCTGTGCCGCGCGCTGCGCTTCTGCCCCTCGGCGGAGGAGGCCCAGCGCACCGTAAACTTCTATTCCGAGGCCATCGACGACCGCATGGAGGACGGTATGTCCGAGGAGGAGGCCGTGGCCGCCATGGGAAGCGTCGAGGACATCGTCCGGGAGCTGAAAACCACCTGGCAGCGGGAGGACAGCGCCCCCACTGGGGAGACCGTGCGTCCGGGAACGGTGCGGCGCGACTTCTCCCCTCTCGCCGTCCGCAAGATCGAGGTCCTGGACACCTCCGGCCATATCAGCATACTCCCCTCCCCCGACGGGGACATCCACATCGAGTACACCGCCACGCAGCTTTGGCGCTACGACATCTCCGGCGAGAGTGACCTCTCGGTCCGGCGTGTCAAAAACGGCCGGTGGGGCAAGTCCCTCACCCTCGGTCTCTTCGGCCGGGAGTTTACCTTGCCCATCCCCAACTTCAACGGCGCTTTTTCCAATGAGCTGGGCCTGAGGCTCCTCCTGCCCGCCGGCGCCGCGCCCGCCGTCAGCGTCAACTCCGCCTCCGGGGACGTGGAGTGCCGCAATGTCTCCCCCGCGCGGCTCAACGTGAAGCTGGCCTCCGGCGGCGTAACTTTGGCGTATGCCCGCATGGAGGGACCGCTCAGCGTCATCACCATCTCCGGCGATGTGGACCTGACCGAGGTCTCCGCCCCGGAGATCTCCGTCTCCACCGTCTCCGGCGACATCGACATCGAGGACCTGAACGCCGCCGAGCTTGATTTGAAGACTGTCAGCGGCGACACCGACGCCGGACACGTCGCGGTGACACAGCGCCTGACCGCCGGGACCGTCAGCGGCGACCTTGACCTGCACCTCACCGTCCCCTGCGAGCGCGCGGGCGTCGACTCCGTCAGCGGCGACGTGGACCTGGCCCTGGCCGGCTCCGACACTCTCTACACCATGACCACCAAAACGAACACCGGCGACGTGGAAATCTCCGGCCACCGCTACGCCGGCCCCAACCAGGTCCGCGTCAAGACCATGTCCGGGGATATCTCGGTGAGCTTCAACGGATAGCCCGAGTACCCATTGTCGGGTGGGTAGTGCGTTTTGTCGATACAGCTCAGTTATCTACCCCTCGCTTCCCCCCTGCCCCCCTCCTACGAGGAGGGGGCTTTTTAAAAGGTTTGCGCCGCATTGCGGCGCATTCTTTGATTTGCCCGCCGCGGCGGGGACGACCCTTCCGCCTCGCTGCGCTCGGCACCTCCCCCAAGGTAACCGCTGATTAACTCACCCCACAAATGGAAAAAGGCGAGGATCAGCGGATCGCGAAGGGCGATTTTCCTCTATT
>CANQSD010000006.1 GCA_947626385.1 uncultured Oscillospiraceae bacterium
GAGCCCTCCCCGCAGGGCGGGGAGGGGGAGGGGTGAGGTGGGAGCCGAAGGGCTTTGAGCGGTTCCGATGAACGCACGCACCTCATCCGGCGCCTGCGGGCGCCACCTTCCCCACTTTGTGGGGAAGGCTAAGACGGGGGAACCCTTCCGGCGCTTCCCCGCCGTAAAAAACCTTCGCCGCGCTTTTGGCGCGGCGAAGGGGGGTTATTGGGGCTCGGCGGCGAGGACTGCCATGTATTGGGTGCCGGTGGGGGAGGGGTGGGTGACGCGGAGGGCGGTGGGGAGGAGCTGCTGGAACTGGTCCTCCGTCAGGTCGCAGCCCACAGAGCCGTCGGGGAAGAGGGTTTGGGGGGCGGCGGTCAGGATCTCCTCCGGGAGGGCGTCGAACCAGGCCACGGCGGCGTAGGCGGCGCAATATTCCTCCACGGTGAGGGGCGTGTCCGGGTCGTCGGGGCGGGTGAGGCGGAAGCCGGTGGGGTCACCGGCGTATCCGGCGGGGTCCTCGGCCACGGGGGTGTCGTTCTCCCGCGTCAGGGACACGGGGGCGATGTCGGCCTCCTCCGTCTTGTCATGCCGGGGGAGGGCGGCGGGGAGGATCGCCACGGCCAGCACCGCCGCGGCGGCCAAGGCGCCGGCCAGGGCGCGCAGGCGGATCTTCTTCCGGTTCTTCTCCGCCCGGACGGCCTCCATGATGTTCGTTTTCAATTCCTCCGGCGGCTCCGCCTCAAAATCCAGCGCCTCGTGGGCGGCGGAGAGGACGGCCATGAGCTCCCGGCAGTCCGGGCAGGAGGCCAGGTGGGTCTGGAGCTCCCGCTCGCCGGCGGCGGTGATGACGCCGTCCAGCTTTTCCGATATGAGGTCTTCAAAACGCGTATGCGCGCCCATCGGCGTCACCCCTTCCGTTTGTTGGTCTGATTGTTAGACTGTGGCGGTGCTTGAAAAGTTCCGCGTTTTTTCAAAATTTCAGCAAGGGCGGCGCGGGCCCGGGCCAGCCGGGATTTGACGGTGCCCTCCTCCAGCCCCAGGGCCCGGGCGATGTCCTGATAGGACATGCCGTTATATTCCCGCATCAGCAGGATCCTGCGCTTGTCCTCGTCCAGCTGCCCAAGGGCTTCGCGGACCTCCTCCAGCTCCTCCCGGCGCAGGGCCTCCTCGTCCGGGGTGGGGGAGGGGTCGGGGATCTCCAGCTCCGCGCCCTCCTCGTCGGCGGGGAGGGGGACCAGCGTCCCCCGGCGGGACTTTTTGAGGATGTCCATGCTGGCGTTGTAGGTGAGGCGGTAGAGCCACACGGACACGCGGCTCTCGCCCCGGAAGGAACGGAGGTTCTGAAACGCCTTCAAAAAGGCGTCCTGGGAGGCGTCCATGGCGTCCTCGGCGCTGCCGGTGAGCTTCAGCGCCAGGGAGTAGACGTGCTTCTGGTGGGCCAGGACCAGCTTTTCAAAGGCGGCCTCGTCCCCCCGCGCGGCGGCGCGGACGATCCGGGCCTCCTCATCGGCTGTCATGGGCTTCCCTCCTCTCCTCGTCCCGCAAAAAGTCCAGGATGCCGCGGGAGACGTCGTATATGTCCGCGAGGGTGCACACGCTCATGACCTTTTCCTTGAAAAAGGAGGCGCGGGGCATCCCCTTGAGATACCAGGCGAAGTGCTTCCGGGCCTGGAGGCACGCCGATTTCTCGCCCTCGATCTGCGCGGCGCGCTCAAACTGCCCCACGGCGGTTTTTACCCGCCGGGAATAGGGCGGCATAGCGGGGATGTCCCGTCCCTCCAGAGCGGCGCGGCACCGGTCGAAGAGCCAGGGGTCGCCCATGGCGCCGCGGGCGAGCATGGCCGCGTCCGCGCCGGTTACCTTTAAAATGTGTACGCAGTCCTCCGCCGTGAACACGTCGCCGTTGGCGACGACGGGCACGGAGACGGCGGCCTTGACCTCTCCTATTATGTCCCAGTCGGCGCGGCCTGAGTACATCTGCGCCCTGGTGCGGCCGTGGACGGCGATCATGGCCGCCCCGGCGCTCTCCAAAAGGACCGCCAGCTCCACGGCGTTGACGCTCCCGGCGTCGAAGCCCTTGCGGAGCTTTACGGTGACGGGCCGGTCGGCGGCCCTATGCACCGCCTCCACAATTTTCGCCGCCAGGTCCGGCGCGCGCATCAGCGCCGAGCCGTCGCCGGAGCGGACCACCTTCCCCACGGGACAGCCCATGTTGATGTCGATGAAGTCGCAGTCGGAGACCTCGCAGACCTTGGCCGCCGCCTCCGCCATGCACACGGGGTCGGAGCCGAAAAGCTGCACCGCGGCGGGGCGCTCGCCTTCGCCCAGCTCCATGAGCTTGAGGGTCTTCTTGTCCTGAAACATCAAAGCCTTGGAGCTGATCATCTCCGTGTAAGTGAGACCCGCGCCGTGGGCGCGGCAGACCTCGCGGAACGCCAGATCCGTCACCCCGGCCATGGGCCCGAGCACAAGGCGCGTATTGACTTTGACGCCGCCGATGTCCATACCGCGCCTCCTTGAAGCTCCATGCCGCGTAAAGAGGCCCCGGGGCCTCTCGGCAAGACATTATTTTACGCAATTTGCGGCCGGTTGTCAAGGGAGCGCCGGTCAGCGGAGGGCCGCAACCCATTTGACATTTTCCTTCTTTGGGTGAATAGATGAGGTGTGCCCCGCGGGGCAGAATAACATCGAACGGTCAAAGGAGGACAACATGGAAAAACGGTATGTGGCGGCACAGCTTATGGAGCGATTCGAGGCGTATCTGATCGCGGAGGAGCGCAGCGCGGCCACGCGGGAAAATTACCTGCGCGGCGTGAGGATGTACGCGGCCTTTCTGGACGGCCGGGAGGCGTCCGGGGAGGAGACGCGCCTGTTCAAGGAGCGCCTGCGGGAAAGGGGGTACGCCGCCGGAAGCGTCAACACCGTCCTTGCCTCCCTCGCCGCCCTGTTCCGATTCCTCGGCTGGGACGGCTGCGGCGCGAAGAGACTGCGGACACAGAAAAGGACCTTCTGCCCGGAGGAGAGGGTCCTGAGTAAAAAAGAGTACGAACGGCTCGTCCGGGCCGCGTCGCCCGGACGGGAAAGACTGCTTGTGGAGACGCTGGGCTCCACCGGCATCCGCGTCTCCGAGCTGCGCTGGTTCACCGTGGAGGCGGTGAGGCGCGGTGAGGTGGAGGTCACCTGCAAGGCCAAGACAAGGCAGATCCTGCTTCCCGGAAAGCTCAGAAAATCCCTGCTGGCCTTCGCTCAACGGCAGGGCCTCACCACCGGCCCCATCTTTCTGGGCAAAAACGGACAGCCGCTGAGCCGGGGGAGCATCTGGGCGTCCATGAAGCGGCTGGCGAAACGCGCCGGGGTGGCGCTGACGAAGGTGTTCCCCCACAATCTCCGCAAGCTCTTCGCCCGGATGTTCTACGCCCTGGAACGGGACATCGGGAAGCTGGCGGACCTTCTCGGCCACAGCAGCATCGACACCACGCGCATCTACATCATGACCACCGGCGCGGAGCACCGGCGGGCCATAGACCGCCTGAACCTCATCCTTTAGCCGAATGGGCAAAAAAATAACGCGACATTATTGATATAATGTCACGCACCTTCCGGGGAAAACGCAAGCCTCATGAAATTCTTCCACTACATAGTAGCACCATAAAAGCGTAATGTCAACGGTTTTTTCTTAAAAATTCAAAAAATTCCACGCCGCGACAGGCCCAAACCGGCCGGTCGCGCGAAAGCGTGTCCATTTTCGCCGCGTAAGAGCCTCCTTTTCGGCTGCGGCCCTCCGGTTTTCCGCCTTCAGGCGCAAGCGGTTTGACATTATATCAATAATGTCCCTTCCAACCGGGGAAGGTGCAAGCTGAAGCTTTGTAAGGAGGTTTTACAATGCAAAAGCGGGTCAATCAAAAGGGCTTCACGCTGGTGGAGCTGGTGGTCGTCATCGCTGTGCTGGCGATTTTAGCCGGCGTCGGCGTGGTGGCGTACAACGGGTATATTGAGTATGCACACAAGGGCGTGGACAAAAATCTTGTTGGGGAGATCAAGCACGCCATGTCTGTCGGGGCGGCATATGACGCATCGCTGCTCGACGCCGTAGACGAGGAAGGGAACCCCATTCCGGTTGGTCAAATCAACCTGTACCCGGATAAGGGTGCTTTTGTGATTGAAGGGCTTGAGGGAAGCACTTTTGTTGACACCGCCCTTAAAGACGCCTTTGGCGAGAATTACGCAGATTCGTTGAAGCTTTCCTGGGACAAATGGCAAAACGGGAACGGCAGCAACTACTTTGGCTCTAACTTTGGAAAAATCGGAAACACAGAGTTGCTCAAGGGCGTAAACAGCTGTGTAACGCAGATGGCAAGCTTTCTTGCGGGCGTCAACGTCAATGAATCGCAGATAAATATGTTTTACGGCGATGGAGCCGCTGATCAATTTGATGAACTGGCAGAAAGACTGGGATACGGAAGCAAAGACGACATATTTAAGAATGGAACTGCCCTTGCCAACGCAACGGTTCTATTTACAGCGCAAGCGTCCGATGATAACCCTGATTTTGTTAAAAAGGTCTTTGGTGAGAGAGATTATATTTTGCTGAATAAGCAGTTTAACGCTTCTGACGGTGCTTCCGAGATTTACGCCATTGCTTATGTCTATGCGGCGCAATATGCGCTTGTCTCTTACCTTGACGATCCCGACATAACCGCTGATTTCACAAAAGATATAGACGCAGAAGACTTGCTGACAAAATTTATGGCCGAGGATCCAGAGGCATTTTCAAGCAAGTTGATTGAAGGAAAAATCAATTCTGACCCTGTACTCAGGCAGCGTTATAACGAGTATTACACCAAGGAAGTGTCTAACGGTAAGACCCAGGCGGAGATTGACGCTGACAGCTTCCTTGGGATAATGAGTGAAGTGGTCAAACAGCAGGATTTGGTACTCAACAAGGCTGATATGACAAATCCGAATACCTTTGGCCCAAGCGGAAAAGTCCTGGAAAAAATGAATGAATATACTGACAGCATGAACGGAATCGTTATTACGGTCTATTCCAACGGAAACTGTAAAGCCGACCCGATCGATGACGAGAGCTGGACGCCGGGCAAAATGCCGGAGGCTTTCAACGGGACCGTTACCTCCTGCCCGTTTGAGGAAGAGCATACGGTATCGTGCAGTTATACGGTACAAGCTTCTACTAAGAGAATTAGAGTAACTTCCGTGCCTTCCAGTATTATCCTTTGCAACATTGAAAAAGAACATAATACCTGTCAGATCTCCCCGTCCGGCGATATTCCGGCAGGATGTGTAGTGACCTTTGAAATCAGTTCGGGGGATGGAATCGTTTCCGTCACCAGTGACGGCACGCTGACAGCGTTGGCTTCCGGTAACGCCACATTGAAAATCAACGTTCAGAAAGATACGCTGAACGGGTACTTGGAAATACCTGTAAGAATTCATTGACATAGGGACACGGGGACGGTTCTTTTGGGAGAGACAAGGGGACGGTTCTTTTGTCCCAACTTCGTCACAGCCTGACATAATATAATCCAACCCCCTGCGGGCGTGACAGAGGGACGGTTCTTTAGTCCCACCTCCGCCTTACGGCTACGGTGTGACGAAAAAACCGTCCCTCAGTCCCGCGGGAAGGTGCTTCCTTATCGATAGATTCTTTTTGCGTTTGTTCTACTGAGTAGGTGGGACAAAGGGGACGGCTTCTTTTGTAACACCAGTGCGCACACTGGTGGAACCAAAGAACCGTCCCCGTGTCACACCGGCCCCCGTAGACGCTTTTTTTAGGAGGCCGCCCCCATGGACACCCCTTTCCCCCATTCGCGCCGCTACCTGGCTCTGGCCGTCGGGACGCAGATCCTGAGCCTTCTTGACTTCATCTACACCACCTTCGGCCTGCGCCTCATTCCGGGGAGCTTCGAGATGAACCCCTTCCTGGGTGGCATCCTCGGCACCCCCTGGGCGACGCTGGGGCTCAAATTCATCCTCATCCCCGCGTCCCTCTGGACGCTTTACCACTTCCGACGCCGGCCGCTGGCCCGCTTCGGCCTTTGGCTGTGCTTCTTCGCGTATCTCGTCTTCGACGCCTTCGCTCTCACCATAGTCCTCACTTACTGGCGGCGGGTTTTGGCCTGAGAAGCCGCGATACAAAAAATTTTCAAAAAATCAAAAATTTCTCTTGACAAGCCGCGGGACATTTGGTATTCTATCAAAGCGCCTGTGGGCGAGGTTTGCCCACGCGCGTACTGCGATGATCCGGGAGATTGCGCGAAAGCGGTAACTTCCGGGGAGTATGTCCGGTCGAAGCTGGAAACTTTTCCACCCGGCCGCGAGCCCAGTGAAACGGGTCGCGGACGGAAAGGAGGAGCGAAACCCGCGCCTGAGCCCGACCAACGGGAGGGCGAGGTAAAGCGGTTTCAGCGACGACGCAATCGGGCGGCTGAAAGATTTACTGTACTAGGGACGATAACAGCGTATATCGTCTGAGCAGAAGGTCAGCCGGATTCGTCCGGCGCTTTTTGTGGGCAGAAGTGATACGCACGGAACCGTGGACGGAAAATTTTTCACCGTACTATCAAATGTACGTTTTGGAGGAAACAATCATGGCAGCAAAGAAATCCATCCGCATCAGACTCAAGGCTTACGACC
Organism: uncultured Oscillospiraceae bacterium; assembly: GCA_947626385.1. Classification (GTDB taxonomy): domain Bacteria; phylum Bacillota; class Clostridia; order Oscillospirales; family Oscillospiraceae; genus RUG626. The sequence goes on from CANQSD010000006.1 coordinate 6,640, forward strand.
ACCAGCTCATCGACCAGGCCGCCGAGCGGATCGTGGAGACGGCGAAGAGGACCGAGGCCAAGGTCTCCGGCCCCATCCCCCTGCCCACGAAGAAGGAGGTCGTCACCATCCTGCGCTCTCCCCACGTCAACAAGGACTCCCGCGAGCAGTTCGAGCGCCGCACCCACAAGCGCCTCATCGACATCGTCTCCCCCACCCAGAAGACCGTGGAGGCGCTGATGAGCCTGGAGCTCCCCGCCGGCGTGGAAATCGAGATCAAGCTTTAAGGAGGGCCCCTTCAGTCACGGCTGACGCCGTGCCAGCTCCCCCAGAGGGGGCGCCAAAAAACCTCAGTTTACACCCATTGGCCGCGACTTGCGTTAAGCGGCCAGGGTCATGTCGGCGGAAGGGCCTACGGTTGCTGAAAGCCCAGGCCGTCGACCAATAACCTTATAAAGGAAGGATAGATCAAGAATGGAAATGACAAAGGTCATCATCGGCAAAAAGGTCGGCATGAGCCAGATCTTCGATGAAGCCGGCAAGGTCGTCCCCGTCACGGTCATCGAGGCGGGCCCTTGCGTGGTCACCCAGGTCAAGACCGTGGACAAGGACGGCTACGACGCCATCCAGCTCGGTTTTGAGGACGTGGCCGAGAAGAAGCTCACCAAGCCCGAGATCGGGCACCTCAAGAAGGCCGGCGTCGGCCTCAAGCGGCACCTCAAGGAGTTCCGCCTGGCGGACTGCTCCAAGTTCGAGGTCGGCGACGAGATAAAGGCCGACATGTTCCAGAAGGGCGACCAGGTGGACATCACCGGCACCAGCAAAGGTAAGGGCTATCAGGGCGCCATCAAGCGCTTCAACGCCCAGCGGACCCCCACCAGCCACGGCGGCGGCCCCGTGCACCGTCACGCCGGCTCCATGGGCTCCACCTCCACCCCCTCCCGCATCTACAAGGGCAAGATCGGCGCCGGCCATATGGGCGACGAGCAGGTCACCGTCCAGAACCTGGACATCGTGGCCATCGACCCTGAGCTCAACATGATCGCCGTGCGCGGCGCGGTGCCCGGCCCCAAGGGCGGCATCGTCACCCTGAAGAACACCGTCATCAACCGCAGCAAGGTCAAGGGCCCGGCCCAGACCGTCAGCTCCAACCCGCAGAAGCGTTCTGCCCGTGGTTGAGAAAGGAGAGACTGAAATATGCCTAAAGCAACATTAGTCAACATGGCCGGGGAGGTCATTGGCGATATTGAGCTCTCCGAGGCCGTCTTCGGCATCGAGCCCAACGTGACGGCCATCCACACCGTGGTCCGCAATCATCTCGCCAACCTCCGCCAGGGCACCCAGAGCGCCCTCACCAAGGCCGAGGTCAGCGGCGGCGGCATCAAGCCCTGGCGTCAGAAGGGCTCCGGCCGCGCCCGTCAGGGCAGCACCCGCAACCCCCACTGGACCCACGGCGGCGTGGCCTTCGCCCCCAAGCCCCGTACCTACGGCTTCTCCGTCAACAAGAAGGTCCGGGCGCTGGCCATTCGTTCCGCCCTCTCCGACAAGGCCCAGGAGGCCAACGTCATCGTGGTGGACGGCCTGAAGCTGGACGAGGTCAAGACCAAGACCTTCAAGGCCTTCATGGATAAGATCGGCGCGGACAAAAAGGCCGTCGTGGTCACCGCCGACGTGGACCGCAACGTGGTCCTCTCCGCCAGGAACATCCCCGGCGTGCTCACCACCCCCGCCAACATCCTGAACGCCTATGACCTTGTCAACGCCGACAAGCTGGTGGTGGACAAGGCCGCCCTTGAGAAAATCCAGGAGGTGTACGCGTAATGAAAACCTCTTACGATGTGATCGTCCGCCCCATCATCACCGAGCAGTCCATGGAGGCCATTGACCTGAAGAAGTACGTCTTCGAGGTCGCCAAGGACGCCACCAAGGCCGACGTGAAGCGCGCCGTGGAGGAGATCTTCTCCGTCAAGGTCGACTCCGTCAACACCCTGAACGTCCGGGGCAAGGCCAAAAGGACCGGCCGGTACCCTCTGGGCTACACCAAGTCCTGGAAAAAGGCCGTGGTGAGGCTCGCCGCCGACTCCAAGCCCATCGAGTTCTTTGAGGGCATGGTATAAGGGAGGATAAGGAAATGGCTATAAAGAATTACAAACCGACTACTCCGTCCAGGCGGCACATGTCCGTCTCCGGCTTCGACGGAGTCGATAAGAAGGCCAAGCCCGAGCGGGCGCTGACCGAGGTCCTCAAGAAGCACTCCGGCCGCAACAGCTACGGCCGCATCACCGTCCGCCACAAGGGCGGCGGCAACCGCCGCAAGTACCGCGTCATCGACTTCAAGCGCTCCAACGTCGGCGTTCCCGGCACGGTCCTGCGCCTGGAGTACGACCCCAACCGCAGCGCCTATATCGCCCTGGTGGAGTTTGAAGGCGGCGAGCGCCGCTACATCCTGGCTCCCGTGGGCCTCAAGGCCGGCGACACCGTCATGAGCGGTCCCGACGCCGACATCAAGCCCGGCAACGCCCTGCCCTTCCAGAGCATCCCCGTGGGCACCATCGTCCACAACATTGAGCTCTACCCCGGACGCGGCGCGCAGCTGGTGCGCTCCGCCGGCGCGGCGGCCCAGCTCATGGCCAAGGAGAACGGCATGGCGCAGGTGCGCCTCCCCTCCGGCGAGTACCGGTATATCCGGCTCGACTGCATGGCGTCCATCGGCCAGGTGGGCAACATCGACCACGCCAACGTCCATCTGGGCAAGGCCGGCCGTGTCCGCCACATGGGCATCCGTCCCACCGTCCGCGGCTCCGTCATGAACCCCGTTGACCACCCCCACGGCGGCGGCGAGGGCAAGAGCCCCATCGGCCGTCCCGGCCCCGTGACCCCCTGGGGCAAGCCGGCTCTCGGCTACAAGACCCGCAAGACGAAGAACCGCACCGACAAGTTCATCGTCAAGCGCCGCAACTCGAAGTAAGGAGGGACTAAGGAATGAGCAGAAGCATCAAAAAGGGACCCTTCGCGGCTCCCGAGCTCTTAAAGAGAGTCGATGAAATGAACAAGACCGGCGACAAGAAGGTCCTCAAGACCTGGAGCCGCGCCTCCACCATCTTCCCCTCCTTTGTCGGCCACACCATCGCCGTTCACGACGGCCGCCGCCACATCCCGGTGTACATCACCGAGGACATGGTGGGCCACAAGCTGGGCGAGTTTGCTCCGACGCGTACCTTCCGGGGCCACTCCGGCAGCAAGACCGCCGCGAAGTAAGGAGGACAGACATGGAAGCTAGAGCACAGATCAAATACGCGCGTATCTCCCCCCGCAAATGCACGATCGTCTGCGATCTCATCCGGGGCAAGGACGCCAATGTGGCCCGCGCCATTCTGATGAACACCCCCAAGGCCGCCAGCGAGATCATGGTCAAGGTCCTGAACTCCGCCATGGCCAACGCCGAGAACAACTTCGGCATGGACCCCGCGAAGCTCTACGTCAGCGAGACCTACGCCAACCCCGGCCCCATCCTCAAGCGGATGCAGCCGGTCTCCAAGGGCCGCGGCTACCGCATCAATAAGCGCACCAGCCACATCACCATCGTTCTGAAGGAAAGGGAGGCGTAAGCATGGGACAGAAAGTGAATCCTCACGGACTGCGCGTGGGCGTTATCAAGGACTGGGATTCCCGTTGGTACGCCAGAGACGATAAAGTGGGCGACCTCATCGTTGAGGACCACAAGATCCGCAAGTACCTGAAAAAGCGCCTCTATGAGGCGGGCGTGCCCAAGATCGAGATCGAGCGGGACAGCTCCAAGGTCAAGATCTTCCTGCACTGCTCCCGTCCCGGCCTCGTCATCGGCAAGGGCGGCCAGGACATCGAGAAGCTCCGCCAGGATATGGAGAAGATGCTGGGCAAGACCGTGGCTATCTCCATCATCGAGGTGAAGAGCCCCGACGCCAACGCTCAGCTGGTGGCCGAGTCCATCGCCCTGCAGCTGGAGAAGCGCGCCAGCTACCGCCGGGCCATGAAGAACGCCATGGGCCGCGCCATGCGGATGGGCGTGCGCGGCATCAAGATCAAGCTCTCCGGCCGTATCGGCGGGGCCGAGATCGCCCGCACCGAAAGCTATCACGAGGGCACCATCCCTCTGCAGACCCTGCGCGCCGACATCGAGTACGGCTTCGCCGAGGCCGCCACGACCTACGGGCGCATCGGCGTCAAGGTCTGGATCTACAAGGGCGAGATCCTCAGCTCCACCCTGCGCACCACCCCCCGGACCATGGACACCAGCCGTCCTCCCCGTGAGCGCCGCGAGCGCCGGGACGACCGGAGAGGCCCCCGTCCCCAGGGCCAGGGCTTCAACAGGGACCGTCAGAACGGGCCGCGCCCCCAGGGCAATTTCCAGAACCGGGGTCCCCGTCCGGCGCCCAATACTCCTAGAGAAGGAGGAAACAACTGATGCTTTTACCGAAGAGAGTCAAATACCGTAAGCAGCAGCGCGGCCGCATGACCGGCGTCGCTACCCGCGGGAACACCGTGACCTACGGCGAGTGGGGCCTGGTCGCCACCGAGCCTTCCTGGATCACCTCCAATCAGATCGAGGCCGCCCGTGTGGCTATCACCCGTTACACAAAGCGCGGCGGTAAGGTCTGGATCAAGATCTTCCCCGACAAGCCCGTCACCGCCAAGCCCGCCGAGACCCGCATGGGTTCCGGTAAAGGCGCCCCCGAGTACTGGGTGGCGGTGGTAAAGCCCGGCCGCGTCCTCTTTGAGATCGCCGGTGTCAGCCCCGAGGATGCCCAGGAGGCCCTGCGCCTCGGCGCCCACAAGCTGCCCTGCAAGACAAAGATAGTCGCCCGTGAGACCGAGGAGGGTGAATGAGATGAAGGCAACTGAAGTCAGAAAAATGAGCGTCCCGGAACTTGAGGCCAAGCTCACGGACCTGAAAAAGGACCTGTTCACGCTCCGTATGCAGCACGCTACGAACCAGCTCGACAACCCCGTGAGGATCAATCTGGTGAAGAAGGACATTGCCCGCGTCCAGACGATCATCCGCGAGAAGTCCGTAGAGCAGTGAGGAGGTAACGTAAATGAGTGAAGAAAGAACGTCTTCCCGGAAGACCAGGGTCGGCCGCGTGGTGTCCGACAAGATGGACAAGACCATCGTCGTCGCCATCGCCGAGCGCGTCCCCCATCCCCTCTATAAGAAGATAGTCAAGAGGACCTACAAACTCAAGGCCCACGATGAGAACAACGAGTGCGGCGTCGGCGATACCGTCCGCGTCATGGAGACCAGGCCCCTTTCCAAGGAGAAGCGCTGGCGTCTCGTTGAGATCGTGGAGAAGGCGAAGTAAGGAGGCGGCATAAATGATACAGCAGGAGTCTTATCTGAAGGTCGCCGACAATACCGGCGCCAAGGAGATCAAGTGCATCCGCGTGATGGGCGGCGCCAAGCGCAAGTGGGGCAACATCGGCGACGTGATCGTGGCCTCCGTCCGCAAGGCCGCTCCCGGCGGCCAGGTGAAGAAGGGCGATGTGGTCCGCGCCGTCATCGTCCGCTCCGCCAAGGGCGTCCGCCGCGCCGACGGCACCTACGTCAGGTTCGATGAGAACGCCGCGGTGCTCATCCGCGACGACAAGAACCCGGTCGGGACCCGCATCTTTGGGCCCGTCGCCCGCGAGCTGCGCGACAAGGACTACATGAAGATCCTGTCCCTGGCTCCCGAGGTCATTTGAGGAGGGCCAGACAATGAACATTAGAACGAATGACACCGTCGTCGTCCTGTCCGGCAAGGACAAGGGCAAGCAGGGCAAGGTCATCTCCGCCGATCCCCAGGGCCGCAAGGTCATCGTGGAGGGCGTGAACGTGGCCAAGCGCCATCAGAAGGCCCGCCGTCAGGAGGAGCAGAGCGAGATCATCAAGAAGGAGACCCCCATCTACGTCTCCAAGGTCCAGCTCGTGTGCCCCAAGTGCGGCAAGGCCACCCGCGTCGGCCATAAGATGGACGGCGACAAGAAGGTCCGCGTCTGCAAAAAGTGCGGCGCGTCCATGTGAGAGAGGGAGGATAGATCATGCCCAGACTGAAAACAAAGTACAACGAGGAGATCGCCCCCGCCCTCATGAAGAAGTTCGGCTATAAGAGCGTCATGCAGATCCCGAAGCTTGACAAGATCGTCATCAACGTGGGCTGTGGCGACGCTAAGGACAACGCCAAGGTCACCGACAGCGTGGTTAAGGAGATATCCGCCATTGCCGGCCAGCACGCCGTGGTCACCAAGGCCCGCAAGTCCGTGGCGAACTTCAAGATCCGCGAGGGAATGAACATCGGCGTGAAGGTCACCCTCCGCCGGGACCGGATGTGGGAGTTCCTGGACCGCCTCTTCAACGTGGCCCTGCCCCGTGTCCGCGACTTCCACGGCATCAACCCCAACTCCTTTGACGGCCGCGGCAACTACGCCCTCGGCATCAAGGAGCAGCTCATTTTCCCCGAGATCGACTACGACAAGATCGACAAGATCCGCGGCATGGACATCGTGATGTGCACCACCGCCAAGACGGACGAGGAGGCCCGGGAGCTCCTGACTCTCCTCGGCGCCCCGTTCTACAGAAACTAAGGGAGGAGAGAAGTTATGGCCAAGAAATCGATGATCCTCAAGCAGCAGAGAGATCCCAAGTTCTCCACCCGCAAGTACAACCGCTGCAAGATCTGCGGCAGGCCCCACGCCTACCTCAGAAACTACGGCATCTGCCGTATCTGCTTCCGGGAGCTCGCGTACAAAGGAGAAATTCCTGGTGTGAAAAAGGCTTCCTGGTGACCCCTCAGTCACGGCCTTCGGCCGCGACAGCTCCCCCACGGGGGAGCTACCCTTCAGTCACGGCCTTCGGCCGTGCCAGCTCCCCCAAGGGGGAGCCAAAGAGGTACTTTTATTTGTAAATAGGATGGCGAAAGGTCCGCGGCAATCACGTTATTGCCGTGGATACCTCGCCGCCTGAACCGCGTGAGCGGTAACTCTGATCAAGGAGGAACAGTAAACATGCAAGTGACCGATCCCATTGCGGATATGTTGACCCGCATCCGCAACGCCAACTCCGCAAAGCATCCCACTGTGGATATCCCCTGCTCAAACATGAAAAAGGCCATCGCCCAGATCCTGCTTGACGAGGGATACATCAAGAGCTTCCAGATCGCCGAGGACGGCGGCCAGGGAGTCATCAAGGTGACCCTGAAGTACAACGGCAACGAGAAGGTCATCCAGGGCCTGCGCCGTGTGTCCAAGCCGGGCCTTCGCGTCTATGCCGGCACGGACGAGATCCCCTATGTTCTCAAGGGGCTGGGCACCGCCATTATTTCCACGTCCAAGGGCGTCATGACCGACAAGCAGGCTCGGAAAGAGCACGTCGGCGGCGAAGTCCTGGCGTTCGTGTGGTAAGGGAGGTAGAAGAATATGTCCAGAATCGGAAGAGCTCCCATTGCCATCCCCGCGGGTGTGGACGTGACGATCGCCGAAGGCAACGTCGTCACCGTGAAGGGCCCCAAGGGGACCATCACCAAGACCCTTCGCCCCGAGATGACCATCGAGAAGGACGGCGCGGTCCTGCACGTCAAGCGCCCCAACGACGAGAAATTCGAGCGCAGCGTCCACGGCCTCACCCGTACCATCCTTGCCAACATGGTCCACGGCGTGACCCATGAGTTTTCCAAGACTCTTGAGATCAACGGCGTCGGCTACCGCGCGGCCAAGGAGGGGAAGAACCTGGTCATGAACCTGGGTTATTCCCATCAGGTCATCGTCCCTGAGATCGACGGCATCGGCATCGATGTTCCCAACCCCAACCAGGTGGTCATCCACGGCGTCGACAAGCAGCTTGTCGGCCAGTTCGCCGCGGACGTGAGGAACAAGAGGCCCCCGGAACCCTACAAGGGCAAGGGCATCAAGTACGCAGACGAAGTCATCCGCCGCAAGGAAGGCAAGACTGGTAAATAAAAGGAGGTGTGCCTAAATGATCAACAGACCCAATACAAACGCTCAGCGCTTAAAGCGCCATAAGAGAGTCAGAGCCAAGATCTCCGGCACGCCGGAGTGCCCCAGACTCAACGTGTTCCGCAGCGAGAAGAACATCTACGCCCAGATCATCGACGACACCAGGGGTGTCACGCTGTGCGCCGCTTCTTCCGTTGAGAAGGATTTTGAAGGCAGCGGCTCCAACAAGGAGGGCGCCCGCAAGGTGGGCAAGCTCATCGCCGAGCGCGCCCGGGCCAAGGGAATAGAGGACGTGGTCTTCGACCGCGGCGGCTATATCTACCACGGCCGCGTCCAGGAGCTGGCCGAGGGCGCCCGCGAGGGCGGACTCAACTTTTAACGCAGGGAGGGAACGAATATGCCTTACAGCAGCAATCAAAGAGGAAACCGCCGCGACCGCGAGGAGGTCAAGAGCGAGTATATCGAGAAGGTCGTCTCCCTCAACCGCGTTTCCAAGACCGTCAAGGGCGGACGCATCATGAAGTTCTCCGCTCTGGTCGTCGTGGGCGACGGCAAGGGCAAGGTGGGCTTCGGCCTGGGCAAGGCCGCCGAGGTCTCCGAGGCCATCCGCAAGGGCATCGAGGACGCCAAGAAGAACTTCACCCACATCACCCTCAAGGGCGGCACCATCCCCCATGAGGTCATCGGCCAGTTCGGCGCGGGCCGCGTGCTCTTGAAGCCCGCTCCCGCCGGTACCGGCGTCATCGCCGGCGGCGCCGTCCGCGCGGTGGTGGAGGCGGCGGGCATCACGGACATCCGTACCAAGTGCCTGCGCAGCAACAACCCCGCCAACGTCGTGGCCGCCACCATGCAGGGCCTGAAGACGCTCCGCAACGTGGAGCAGGTTGCCGCTACCCGCGGCAAGGCCCCCGAAGAGATCGTGGGCTAAGGAGGGCTTGACATGGCTAAACTGAACATTAAGCTCATAAAGAGCCTCAACGGCAGGATCGAGAAGCACATCGCCACCGCCGCGTCCCTGGGACTCCGGAAGATCGGCGATGAGACGACTCAGCCCGACAACCCCCAGACCAGAGGGAAGATCGCCAAGATCGGCTACCTCCTCCAGGTCACCGAAGAGAAATAAGGAGGTAAGCGAACATGAAACTCAACGACTTATCTCCCGCCGCCGGCTCCACCGCCAAGGCGTGGAGGAAGGGCCGCGGGATCGGCTCCGGCAACGGCAAGACCGGCGGCCGCGGCCACAAGGGCCAGAAGGCCCGCAGCGGCGGCGGGGTCCGCGTGGGCTTTGAGGGCGGCCAGATGCCCCTTGCCCGCCGTATCCCAAAAAGGGGCTTCAACAACATCTTCGCAAAGCCCCTGGACGCAGTGAACGTATCCATGCTCAACCGCTTTGAGGACGGCGCGACGGTGGATGTGGAGGCCCTCGAGAAGGCCGGCATCCTCTCCGGCGTCAAATACGGCGTCAAGGTCATCGGAAACGGCGAAGTTACCAAGAAACTCACTGTCAAAGCTTCAGCTTTTTCCGAGACCGCCAAGACGAAGATCGAGGCGGCTGGCGGAAAGGCTGAGGTGATCTGAGTGATCCAGACATTAAAGAACGCCTGGAAGGTCATCGAGCTTCGTAAAAAGCTGCTCTTCACGCTTTTTATGATCATCCTCTTCCGTCTGGGCAGCGCCATTCCCGTTCCCCACATCGACGCAGGCGCGCTGAGCGCGGCCTTCAAGTCCACCGAGCTTGGCAACACCATTCTGGGGCTCTATAACGTCATGAGCGGCTCGGCCTTCCAGTACGGAACGGTCTTCGCCCTCTCCATCCAGCCCTATATCAACGCCAGCATCATCATCCAGCTCCTTGCCATCGCCATTCCCGCCCTGGAGCGCCTCTCCAAGGAGGGCGGCGAGGAAGGCAAGCGCAAGCTGGAGAACATCACCCGCTACACCACCGTGGGCATCGCCCTTTTGCAGGCTTATGGCTACTATGTGCTCCTCTCCAGCAACAACGCGCTGGCAGATGAGAGCTTCCTCACCGGCCTTGTCATCGTGGCGACCCTGGTGGCCGGCTCCTGCCTTGTAATGTGGATGGGCGAACAGATCACGGAGTTCGGTATCGGCAACGGTATCTCCATGATCCTCTTCGCCGGCATCATCGCCCGGGTGCCCAACGTAGTGGTCACCATGTTCAACAACCTCATCAGCAACCCCTCCAACTGGAGGCTGTGGGTCATGTACCCCCTGATGATCATCGGCGGTCTTGCCATGATCGTCCTCATCGTTATCGTCACCAACGCCGAGCGGCGCATCCCCGTGATGTACTCCAAGCGCGTGGTGGGCCGCAAGGTCTACGGCGGCCAGAGCACCCACCTTCCTCTGAAGGTGAATATGTCCGGCGTGCTGCCCGTTATCTTCGCCGGCTCCATCGCCAGCCTCCCCGCCACCATCGGTATGTTCTTCAACAAGACCAGCCTGTCTGAAGGCGGGTGGGGCACGTTCCTCCGGCTCTTCAACCAGACCAGCCCCCTCTATATGGTGATCTACTTCCTGCTGATCATCTTCTTCAGCTACTTCTACAGCACCATCCAGTTCAACCCCATCGAGGTCTCCAATAACCTCATGAAAAACGGCGGGTATATCCCCGGCTTCCGTCCCGGCAAGCCCACCAGCGCCTTCATCGCCAAGGTCCTCAACAAGGTCACCCTCTTCGGCGCCATTTACCTGGCGGTCATCGCCCTGGTGCCCCTGATCGTGGGCGCCGTGTTCCCCACCGCCGGCAATTCCGGCATCAGCGTGGGCGGCACGTCCCTCATCATCGTCGTGGGCGTGGCTCTGGAGACCGTGAAGGCCCTGGAGGCCCAGCTCATCATGCGCAACTACAAGGGATTTCTTGAGTAAACCGACGCCGTCCCTCTCCCGGAGACGGGGGAGGGACGGCAGGAAGACGATTAAGGAGTGTTCTGCATGAAGCTCATACTTCTGGGAGCCCCCGGTGCCGGTAAGGGCACCCAGGCGGACATCATCTCCCGCAAGCTTGGGATCCCCACCATCTCCACCGGAAACATCCTCCGCGCCGCCATCCGCGAGGGCACGCCCGTGGGCTTGCAGGCCAAGGCCATCATCGAGGCCGGCGGGCTCGTCCCGGACGACGTGATCATCGGTATCGTCGCCGAGCGCGTGGCCAAGGACGACTGCCAAAACGGTTACATCCTGGACGGCGTTCCCCGGAACACGGCCCAGGCCGACGCCTTGGAGGCGAACGGCATCCACGTGGACAAGGCGCTGTGCATCGACGTGCCCGACGAGGTCATCGAGAAGCGTATGTCCGGCCGGCGCACCTGCTCCGTCTGCTCCGCTACCTACCATGTGGAGAGCAATCCCCCCAAGGTGGAGGGCGTCTGCGATGCCTGCGGCGGAGCGCTTACCATCCGCAAGGACGACATGCCGGAGACGGTGAAGAACCGCCTTGCGGTGTATCACGCCCAGACCGAGCCGCTGCTGGCCTACTACGAGGCCCGCGGCAAGCTCCTCCGGGTGAAGGGGGAGGCTACCATCGAGGCCACCTCCGAAAAAGTGTTCGAGGCCCTGGGGATCTAACGCATGATACGGATCAAGACTCCCCGGGAGATCGATAAAATGCGCCGGGCGGCTCAAATCACCGCGGCTGCCCGCATCTACGCGGGAAAGATGATCGCCCCCGGCGTGACCACCAAGGAAATCGACAAAGCGACCGAAAGCTTCATAAGATCCCAGGGCGCGATCCCCTCCTGCCTGGGCTACGGCGGATTCCCGGCCAGCGTGTGCATCTCCGTCAACGACGAGGTGATCCACGGCATTCCGGGAAAACGGGTCATCCGCGACGGAGACGTTGTGAGCATCGATCTGTGCGCCGGCATCGAGGGCTTCATTGGGGACTGCGCCGCCACCTTCATAGCGGGAAAGCCGCGTTCGGAGGAGGACGTGAGGCTCCTGTCAATCACTAGGCAGGCGTTTTACGAGGGGCTGAAATACGCCCGGCCCGGTTACCGGGTCTCCGACATCAGCGCGGCCGTCCAACAGTTTGTGGAGGCAAATGGTTTTTCCGTCATCCGCGACTACGTGGGCCACGGCATCGGCTCCGAGATGCACGAGGAGCCTGAGGTGCCCAATTTCGGCAAGCCCGGACACGGGCCGAGGCTCGTGAAGGGCATGACCATCTGCGTGGAGCCCATGGTGGCCGCCGGGGCCTGGCCCGTCCGGGTCCTGGGGGACGGCTGGACCGTGGTGACACGGGACGGGTCCCGCGCCGCCCACTACGAGAACACCATCCTCATCACCGACGGGGAGCCGGAGATTCTGACGCTCCCGGAACCGGAGGCGTGAGATGGCCATCGAGAAAGCGGATGTGGTCCGATCCCTGGCCGGACGCGACCGCGGAGAGCTCTTCTTCGTCACCGGACTTGAGGAGAACTACGCGTCCATCGTCAACGGACGGGACCGGAGACTGGAAAAACCGAAACGAAAAAAGCTCAAGCACCTTGCCTTCGTGGAGCGCTCCGCCGACAGGACGGATCAGAAGCTCCGGGACGGCGAAAAGGTGACCAACAGCGAGCTGAGAAGGGCGCTGGCCGCAAAGCTCGGCGCCGACGAAAAAGGAGGTATGCCAAATGGCGAAGGATGACGTTATCGAGCTGGAGGGTACGGTCGTCGAGTCCCTGCCCAACACGATGTTCAATGTGGATATCGGCAACGGACATATGATCCTCGCCCATATCTCCGGAAAGCTCCGCATGAACTTCATCAGGATCCTCCCCGGCGACAAGGTCACGGTCCAAATGAGCCCCTACGACCTGACCCGCGGGCGGATCACATGGCGCACGAAATAAACAAATTTCCCGCGAAATGAAAGGAAGGACAATATGAAAGTCAGACCTTCAGTCAAACCCATGTGCGAGAAATGCAAGGTCATCAAGCGCAAGGGAAAAGTCATGGTCATCTGCGAGAACCCCAAGCACAAGCAGCGCCAGGGTTAACAGCACCCACGACGAAACGTAGAAAGGATTGGTCATAAAGTATGGCAAGAATTTCCGGCGTTGACCTGCCCCGCGACAAGCGGGTCGAGATCGGCCTCACCTATGTGTACGGCATCGGCAGGACCAGCGCGAAAAAGATTTTGGAAGAGACCGGCATCAACCCCGACACCCGCGTCAAGGACCTGACCGAGGCGCAGGAGGCCGCGCTTCGTGAGTGCATCGACCATCACTATGTGGTGGAGGGCGATCTTCGCCGCCAGGTGGCCCTGGACATCAAGCGTCTCACCGAGATCGGCTGCTATCGCGGCACCCGCCACAGAAGGGGCCTGCCCGTCCGCGGCCAGAGAAGCAAGACGAACGCCCGTACCCGCAAGGGTCCGAAGCGCACCATCGCCAATAAGAAGAAGTAAAGGAGGGATATGTCATGGCAGGAAACACGAAAGGCAAGGTCGTCCGCACCCGTCGCCGTGAGCGCAAAAACATTGAAAAGGGCCAGGTGCATATCAGCTCCAGCTTCAACAACACCATGGTCACCGTGACCGATTCCTTCGGCAACGCCCTCAGCTGGGCCTCCGCCGGCGGGATGGGCTTCCGGGGCAGCAAGAAGAGCACTCCCTTTGCCGCCCAGACGGCTGCCGAGACCGCGGCGCGCGCCGCCATGGAGCACGGCCTGAAGACCGTTGAGGTCTTTGTCAAGGGTCCCGGCTCCGGCCGTGAGGCCGCCATCCGCGCCCTGCAGACCGTGGGCCTCGAGGTCACCATGATCAAGGACGTGACCCCCATCGCCCACAACGGCTGCCGGCCCCCGAAGCGCCGCCGCGTGTAATCGAAGAAGGAGGAAGATCATACTATGGCTAAGAATATGCAGCCCATCGTGAAGCGCTGCAAGGCGCTGGGCATTTCTCCTGCTTACATGGGATACACGGCGAAGACCAAGTCCAACACCATCCGCGACCCCAAGGGCCAGATGCGCCGTAAGCAGGGCGAGTACGCCATGCAGCTCAATGAGAAGCAGAAGGTCAAGTTCGTATACGGCATCCTGGAGAAGCAGTTCCGTCTCTACTATGAGAAGGCCGCCAAGGCCCCCGGCCAGACCGGCGAGGTGCTGCTGACCACCATCGAGCGCCGTCTTGACAACGTCATCTACCGTCTGGGCTTTGCCATGACCCGCCGCGAGGCCCGTCAGGCTGTGAACCACGGACACTTCAACGTCAACGGCAAGAGAGTGGACATCCCCTCCTACCTCGTCAAGCCCGGCGACGTCATCGAGGTCCGCGAGAAGAGCCGTCAGAGCCCCATGTTCAAGCGCCTCACCGGCGAGGACGCCGTCATCGTCACCCCGCCGAAGTGGCTGGAGAAGGATCTTTCCAAGCTCTCCGCCAAGGTCCTGACCAACCCCACCCGTGAGGATATCGACCTGCCCGTGGAGGAGCAGCTCATCGTCGAGCTCTATTCCAAGTGATCCGTAAACCCTCATCCGCGAAGGAAACCGGTCGTTAGCGCACAATTTAAAGGAGGGTATTTATTTGATCGAAATTGAAAAGCCGCGTATTGAGTGCATCGAGTCCCCGGAGGACGATTCCTACGGCAAGTATGTCGTGGAGCCCCTGGAGCGCGGCTACGGCATTACCTTGGGAAACTCCCTGCGCAGGATACTCCTCTCGTCCCTCCCCGGCACGGCGGTCACCAGCGTCAAGATCTCCGGCGTCCAGCATGAGTTCAGCACCATCCCCGGCGTGAAGGAGGACGTGACCGAGATCGTCCTGAACCTGAAGAGCATCATCGCCAAGCTCCACAACGAGGGTGAGAAGACCGTCTACATCGAGGCCATCGGCGAGGGCGAGGTCACCGCCGGCGACATCAAGGCCGACGGCGAGGTGGAGATCCTCAACCCCGAGCTGCACATCGCCACCCTGGGCCCCGACGCCCAGCTGCGCATGGAGCTCACCATGAACCACGGGCGCGGCTACGTCAGCGCCGAGCGCAACAAGGCCGCCCAGACCCAGCAGATCATCGGCGTCATCCCCGTGGATTCCATCTACACCCCGGTCCTGAAGGTCAACTACACGGTGGAGAACACCCGCGTGGGCAACATGACGGACTTTGACAAGCTGACGCTGGAGGTCTGGACGGACAAGACCATCTCCGCCCGGGACGCCGTCAGCATGGGCGCCAAGATCCTCTGCGACCACTTCACGCTGTTCACCGACCTCTCCGAGGCCGCCGGCTCCAAGAGCCTCATCGTGGAGAAGAGCGAGACGCAGCGGGACAAGGTCCTGGAGATGACCATCGAGGAGCTGGACCTGTCCGTGAGGAGCTTCAACTGCCTGAAGCGCGCCAACATCAACACCGTGGAGGAGCTGATCTCCAAGACCGAGTCCGAGATGATCAAGGTCCGCAACCTGGGCCACAAGTCTCTGGAGGAGGTCATCCACAAGCTGGCTATGATGGGTCTTTCCCTCGCCAGCGACGACAATAACTAAGTCACTCTGGTAAGAAGGAGGAGAAAGATATGCCCGGAACACGTAAGCTCGGCAGGACCACCGACCAGCGCAAGGCCATGCTCCGTCAGCTCGTCACGGATTTCCTTGACAAGGGCCGCATGGAGACGACCTTCACCCGCGCCAGCGAGGTCGCGCCCCTGGCCGAGAAGATGATAACCCTCGGCAAGAAGGGCACCCTGGCCGCCCGCCGGGAGGCCCTGGAGTTCATTACCCGCGAGGACGTGGTCACCAAGGTCTTTAAGGACCTGAGCGAGAAGTACGCCACCCGCGCCGGCGGCTACACCCGCGTCACCCGCACCGGCCCCCGCCGCGGCGACGGCGCCGAGATGGCCGTCATCGAATTGGTGTAAGCGCCTGAACGCGTAAAAATACCGCTCTTTCGTAAGGAAAGGGCGGTATTTTTAGTTTTGCATAATTGAGGCCCGCCGGGAAAAGCTAAAGGCAAAATCAAATGCGAGGTGCAGCCATGAAAATGACCAACAAGGAGTACGCCGCCTACGTCAAGAAGGTGACGCCTAACTCCAAGCTTATCCCGAATATGCTGAAGGCCTTCCTGGTGGGCGGGCTTATCTGCTGTCTGGGGCAGGGGATCCTGGACGGCATGAAGGCCGTCGGCCTATCAGAGGAGAGCGCCGCCATTGCCGAAAGCATCATCATGGTCCTCCTGGGCGCCCTGCTCACCGGCGTGGGGCTCTACGACGACATCGCCAAATTCGCCGGCGCCGGGACACTGGTGCCCATCACTGGCTTTGCCAACTCCGTCGTCTCCCCGGCCCTGGAGTTCAAGACCGAGGGCTATATCACCGGCACGGCGGCCAAAATGTTCATCATCGCCGGCCCTGTCATCGTCTTCGGCATCGCCAGCAGCGTGGTGTACGGGGTCGTGCTGGTGCTGTTTAAGCTGATATGATTTTCAGAGAAAAGCGCGGAGCTATCCCTTCCGCGCTTTTTCTGTCCGATCTCACCTGTTTTTATTATAATCTAGGCAGAGCAGATTCATGGATTTGAGAAGCTTATACATAAAGATAAACGGACCGACCACGATGAGACTGCCTAACACCTCCCAAAGCCAGAAGGTCTTTGCGTTCAATGTATAGGGAATGTTGCGACGCGCCAGCTCTGACCCGATCCGGCTGCAAAGCCTGTGGCTCCATACCAGCGGAGCGATGCCGAGGGTGAGCCAGGAAAAAAGGAAAAGGATGAGCAGGAAAGGCATCGTCCTCTTCTTATCATAGCGAGTGGCAATCACGTTGATGTCGGAGGAGATCCCGGACATGACGACCAGGGCGTAGATATCAAACGTAATAAGCGAGAGCAGGATATATTTAAGAAGTCCCCGGTTCGTTTTGAGCCGGCACAGGACGACCGGCGTATCGGAGGAATCGGCTGAAGCCTCAACTGCCGCACACAGAAGACTGCTCTTCACATAGATCGCAAGGCAGAGAAGAGCGAACCCGAGGACTAAAAAAGCGACAAAGAACCATACCAATTGAGGCAGGTCCGCTCCCGGACGCAGGACGTCGGAAACCGGAGGAAAGAAGCCGCGAAAGCCGGCAATACGGTACATCAGAGCAGTTATTAAGGCGCCGACAGCTCCTGAAACGGCTAAAAGCGTTCCGAATAGGAAGCCGTTGTTGATATCTTTTTTGTCTTCAGCGGACAGATACGCGTTCATTTATGTACAGCCTCTCTTTCTTTAGTTTGATTGAGATCTTGAGGAGCGCCAATGGACCTGATGCGGAGTGTTTTATAAAGCCTGCCTTATCCCATAACACAGCTCACCACCGTGACTTCCTAGTAACAGGAACTAATCTTCCTAAAATTATGACACGATTCTTCCTATTAGTCAAGACAAAAAGGAACTAAAATTCATATTAAGAGGAATTAAGGTGGGTGAAAAGCGTGCGTCTATTGGGAATGCGTGAAATAGGGAACCGCTTGTTGGCGCTGAGGAAAAAGATGGGGCTCACGCAGGCTGAGATGGCGGAAAGAGCCGGGATATCCGACCGCACATATGCCGATATAGAGCGCGGGACCGTGAATATGAGGCTGGAGACGTTCCTGCAAATTTGCCAGGCGCTCTATGTTACGCCGGATGAGCTTTTGGTGGAAGAAAAAGAAGCCGAAAGCCCGCGGCAGGAGGAGCTGTTTGAAAGATTGAGGGCCTGTCCTCCCAAAGAAAGGCAAACGGCCCTGCGCCTGCTCTCGACCTATTTGAATGCCGAGCTTGAGAATTAGAAATGAAAAAACGCTAGACGTCCCCACCCTGGCCGTCGCTTCGCGCGGCCACCCCTCCCGGAGGGAGGGGCTTTGGCGGGTGCGGTTTATCGGAACCGCTCTGTCATCCAACCCTCGCTTCCCCCCTGCCCCCCTCCTACGAGGAGGGGGCTTAAAAAGGATGCGCCGCTGTGTAGCGCAATTTTTTATAAACGCGGCGCGAAGCGCCGCATCCTTATTCCCCTGACCCCTTTTTCGGAAAAAGGGGTGCCGCCGCGGCGGGGTATTCGAGCCCGTTGGTCGTAACTGATGCTTTCGATATTCGGATTGCAGCACCACCCCGGCCTCGCTTCGCTCGGCCACCCCTCCGTAGGAGGGGCTGGAGATGGTGCGTTGAGGGAACGGTTCCAATAAAACGCACCCGCCCCTGTCTCAGGGCCCCCTCCTCGTAGGAGGGGGGCAGGGGGGAAGCGAGCGTAGGACGACAGAACGGTTTCGACAAATCGCACCCGTCTCCGACTACGTTGCCCCTCCAACGGAGGGGACAGCCGCGAAGCGGCAGGGGTGGTTCGTGCGGCGGCGGGCCCTTCCGGCGCTTCGCGCCACCTCCCCCAAGGGGGAGCTGGCACGGCCGCAGGCCGTGACTGAAGAGTCCCCAATTGATCATTTTTTCCGTCGGCGTGTACGTCGGGAAAAATCCCTTTTGTCACGCAAAAACTCCCTCCTTGAATTCCATAGAATTCAGGGAGGGAGTTTCGCACGTTCCCCTTTGGCATTTGAAGGCCGCTTCGCGGCCTTCAAATGCCAGCCTTACTCGATCTCCAGCGTGTGGCTCTCGGGGAGCTGCTGCTGTTTCTTGGGCATGGTGAGCTTCAGGACGCCGTTTTCGTACTTGGCCTTGATGGCCTTGGCGTCGATGCCGGTGATGTCGAACTGGCGGCTGTACTGGCCGTAGGAGCGCTCCAGGCGGATATAGTTGCCCTTCTTGTCCTTGTCCTCGTGCTCGGAGTGGCGCTCGGCGTTGATGGTCAGGACGTCGCCGGAGATGTCCAAGTGGATGTCCTTCTTCTCAAAGCCGGGCAGGTCGGCCTCCAGAAGGTAGCTGTCGCCCTTATCGGAGATGTCGGTCTTGAACTCGGCGATGTCGCCCGTCTCAAAAAAGCCGGTGAAGGGGTCCTCAAAGAACCGCTTCTCGAAGTCCTCCATGGCCTTGAAGGGGTTGTAGGTGATGTCCTGATTGCGGTGGAAGGGTCTGAGTTCAAACATTTTAAATTCCTCCATTCAAATATTCCTAGTATGCCCGCCCTGACTTTAAAGATTCCCGATGGGGCGGACCGGGTGTCGGTTCCTGGGCTCTTGCCCTTGTTACGAGCTTATAGTAGTCCCGGATTATGAAGAATGGATGGAATTTTTATGAAATTTTTGTGAAAATTAGCACTCTTGACATGAGAGTGCTAATTTTGCCTGTCCTGGGGCGCCGAGCTCCCGGTAGGTCTGGCGGATGAGGACGGCGGCCAGGAGGAAGGTGAGGAGGTCCGAGACGGGCATGGAGTAGAGGACCCCGTCCAGGCCCCAGAAGAGGGGGAGGAGCAGGGCAAAGCCCACGCCGAAGAGGATCTCCCGCACCATGGAAAGCGCCGTGGAGGCCGCCGCCTTGCCCATGGCCTGGAGGAAGATGAAGCACGCCTTATTGACGCAGGCGAAGACCACCATACAAAGGTAGATCCGGAAGGCCCGGACGGCGAAGTCCGTATAGTAGGCGCTTTCGTGGGCCGCGCCGAAAAGACCGATGAGCGCCTGGGGGAAGCACTCCACGATGACGAGGGCAACGAGGCCCACGGCGGCCTCGGCGATCAAAAGCCGGGTGAACAGGGCCTTGACGCGATGCCTCAGGCCCGCGCCCATGTTGAAGCCGGCGATGGGGATGCACCCGGCGGCCATGCCCACCACGACGGAGATGACGATCTGGAAGAACTTCATGACGATGCCCACCACCGCCATGGGAATCTGGGCGTATTGGGCCTGCCCGAACACCGGGTCCAGGGCCCCGTACTTGCGGATCATGTTGTTGATGGCGGCCATGGCGGCCACCAGAGAGATCTGGGACAGGAAGCTGGTGATACCCAGCGTCAGCGTCCGGGCGCAGATGTGCCGGTCGGGGACGTAGTCGCCCTTTCCGGGCTTGATGACGCGCATATGGAGGAGATACCACACCGACAGCGCCGCCGTGACAAGCTGCCCCAGCACTGTGGCTACTGCCGCACCGGTCATGCCCCAGCGGAAGACGAAGATGAACACCGGGTCCAGGATGGTGTTGAGCGCCGCCCCGGCCAGGGTGGAGGCCATAGCGAAGCGCGGCGCGCCGTCGGCGCGGATCACCGGGTTCATGCCCTGGCCGAAGACGTAAAAGGGGATGCCCAGGCTGATCCAGAAGAAGTATTCCTTGGAGAGCCGGAAGGTCTCCGCGTTCACGGTGCCGCCGAAGACGGTGATGATGGGGTCGGCGAAAAGAAGATAGAGGGCGCACAGGGCAAGGCCGCCGGCGGTGAGCATCACCACGCAATTGCCCATGCTCCTTTTGGCGTCTCCCGGCTTGCCCATGCCAAGGCTCAGGCTCACAAAGGCGCAGCAGCCGTCCCCGGCCATGACGGCGACGGCCAGGGCGATGACCGTCAGCGGGAAGACCACCGTGTTGGCCGCGTTGCCGTAGGAGCCCAGATACGAGGTGTTGGCGATGAAAATCTGGTCCACGATGTTGTAAAGCGCCCCCACCAGCAGGGAGATGACGCAGGGCACGGCGTACCGCGCCATGAGCTTCCCCACGCTCTGGGAGCCTAAAAACTGGTTGGTTTCCATAGAGATTTCCTTTCCAGACAAAAAAATAGCGCGGCATCTGAGCTGGACTTACGCATCAGATGCCGCGCGTTCGGTTTGTATTGTAGCACTTTTTGACGCCGTGGTCAAAGGACATTCTGCACAAAAATGGGGAACGCTGTGATGTTCAATTTGCCCCGCCGGCAAGATACCGCAGGGCCTCCAGGTAGCCCTCGAAGCCGTGGCCCTTGACGGTCATGACGCAGGCGGCGCGGATGTAGCTTGTACGGCGGAAGTCCTCCCGGGTGTCGGGGTCGGAGATGTGGACCTCCACGGTGGGGATGCCCACGGCCTTGACGGCGTCCAGGAGGGCGACGCTGGTGTGGGTATACGCGCCGGGGTTGATGACGATGCCGTCCGCGCGCCCGTAAGCGCCCTGGATGGCGTCCACCAGGGCCCCCTCGTGATTGGACTGGAAAAATTCCACCTCCACCCCCAGCCTGTCCGCCTCGGCGCGGATCAAGGCCACGAGGTCGGCGTAGGTGGCGCTGCCGTAAATGGCGGGCTCGCGGATGCCCAGCATATTGAGGTTGGGGCCGTTAAGCACCAGTATTTTCACAAAAATCCCTCCAGATCTCCTCGGCGGCGTCCTCCAGGGCGCCGTTATTTTGGACGGTCACATCGGCGAAGCGGGCGTAGAGAGGGTCCCGAACCGCGTAGAGCGCCCGGAGGCCCTCGATCCCCCCGGCGGAAAGGGGCCGGCCCCGGGTGGATAGCTCCTCCAGATGCCGCTCTATGCGGTAGATACGGCCTGTCTGGTGGAGGAGGGGGTAGTTCTCCGGGACGGTGACGCACCCGCCGCCGGTGGTGACGATTTTCCCGCCGGAGGCGCAGACCTCCCGAAGAAGCGATGTCTCCAGCTTCCGGAATTCCGCCTCGCCCCGGCTTGTGATGATGTCGCCGGGACGGACGCCCTCGCGTTTCAGGATGAGCTTGTCGATGTCCACCAGCTCCCGGCCGGAGAGGGCGGCGACAAACTTGCCCACGGTGGTCTTGCCGGAGCCGGGCATCCCGATAAGGACGATGTTGGTCACGTCCCTGGCCAGGGACGCGGCGATTTTTTCAACGGCGGCGTCCTCGAAGCTTTTGTGGAAAAACCGCTGTTCCGCCGCCTTCGCCTGGGCCACCAGCATGGCAAGACCCCCGGCATGGGGGATGCCCAGCTCCTCGGCCTGCATGAGAAGCCCGGTGCGGATGGGGTTGTAGACCACGTCCATCACGCCCTGAAGGCGCGGAAAGGCCCGCAGGTCCATAGGCGCGGCGGGGCAATTGGGGTACATGCCCACGGGAGTGGTGTTGATGAGGATCTGGGTGTCGGCATTGCGCTCCAGATTCCCGTAGTGATTCTCTCCGGAGCGGGAGATGACCACGATCTCCCGCGCGCCCAGGGCCTTCGCCGCCGCCGTGGCGGTGCGGGAGGTGCCGCCGGAGCCGAGAATGGCCACCTTTTTGCCGTTGGGGTCGATGCCGCCCCGGCGCAGGGCGTACCGGAGGCCGTCGATGTCGGTGTTATAGCCGTAGAGCTTCCCGCCCCGGTTGACCACGGTATTGATGGCGCCGATCTCCAGCGCCGTGGGCTCCACGCTGTCCACGTACTTGAACACCTCCCGCTTGTAGGGGATGGTCACGTTGACGCCCCCCAGGTCGGGACGGCGCAAAAAGCCCTCCAGCTCCTCGGGGGGGAGCTCGTAGAGCTTATACCCCTTGCACCCCAGGGCGGCGTGGATCTGGGGCGACCAGCTGTGCCCCAGCTTGCCGCCGATGAGGCCGAAGATACGGTACATCTCAGACCTCCTGATAGTTGCCCAGATACCGGAGGGACCGGCAGGAGTGCTCCAGACTCTCCAGCATATCCACCACCTTGGGGTCGCGGACGCTGGCCTCGATCTCGAAGAAGAAGAGGAACTCAAAGTCGTGGCCCACCATGGGGCAGGACTCCAGCTTTATCAGGTTCAGCTCCAGCGCGGAGATGTGGCTCAGCACATCGTAGAGCGCGCCGGGGCGGTGCTCACAGGAGAGGACCAGGGTGATGCGGTTGGCGCCGGGGTAGACCACGGGCTTTTTGGCCACGCAGATGAAGCGGGTGTAGTTGTTATCGGAGTTCTGGATGCGCCCGCAGTCCAGGGCCTCCAGGCCGTAGAGCTCGGCGCAGTTGGAGCTGGAGAGGGCCGCTACGGTGTTGTCCGGGCACTGGGAGACATATTTGGCGGCCACGGCGGTGTTCTCCACCTTCTCCACCTCCACCTTGTCCCCCAGGGACTTGAGGAACCGGTCGCACTGACCCAGGGCCTGCTCGTGGGAGACGATCTTGCGGATGTCGGAAAGCTTCGTCCCGGGCTTTACCAGCAGCTCGTGGGAGATGCAAAGCCGCTCGGAGCGGACAATGGAGACGTTTTTCACCTGGAGAAGGTCGTAGACCGCCCGGACGGACCCGTTGGAGCTGTTCTCAATGGGCAAAATCCCGAAGGTGCAAAGACCCGACTCCACCGCGTCGAAGACGGCCTCGAAGGTCTTGAAGTAGATGATGTTCCCACGGGGGAACATCCGGTCCGCCGCCATCTGGGAGTAAGCCCCCTCCACCCCTTGACAGGCCACCAGACCCGTCTCCGGGAAGAGCTCAGGAGTCTCCGCGAGGGACTTCTCGATGAAGTCGCGCACGTGGGAGCCGGTCTTCAAAAAGGTGCGCTGATAGGTGCGGCTCAGCTCCAGCACCGTGGAGAAGAGCCGGTGGGAGTAAAGGTCAAAGTCCCCGGAGCGCTCCTGTACGGCCCGCAGGATCTCCCGCTCCCGCTCCTTGTTGAGGATGGGCAGGCCCTCCCTGGATTTCACCTCGGCGATCTCGCGGGACAGCTCCATGCGGTCCAGGAACAGCCTCAGAAGCTCGCTGTCGATCCCGTCGATTTTTTTGCGGATCTCAGTCATTTCCATATCCTTGTTCCTCCAAAAGTATGTCTAACAGGGTAAAGGCCGTGACGGCCTCGATGACCGGGACGGCGCGGACAGCCACGCATGGGTCGTGGCGGCCCTTGACGGTGAGCTCCTCCGGCTCCATGGTGGAAAGGCGCACACTTTGCTGGGGCTTCCCGACGGAGGGGGTGGGCTTCATGGCGCATTTGAGGACCAGGGGCATCCCGGTGGTGATGCCGCCGATGATGCCGCCGGCGTCGTTTTTGGCGGTACAGATTTCACCGTTTTCCACGATGTACGGGTCGTTGTGCTCGCTTCCCCGCATGGCCGCGGCCTCGAAGCCCGCGCCGAACTCCACGCCCTTCACCGCCGGGACGCCGAAGAGCGCGGCGGCGAGGTGGTTTTCCACTCCGTCGAACATGGGCGAGCCAAGGCCCACGGGGAGGCCCACGGCGGCGCACTCGACGACGCCGCCCACGCTGTCCGCCTCCGCCCGCGCCGCCTCGATCTCGGCGGCCATCCGCGCCCCGGCCTCGTCCGAGAGGACGGGGATGGGCTTTTGCGCCACGGCATCAAAGAGCGCCTTCGTGGGGCGGAGGGGGAAGGGTTCGTCGCGCTCCTTCCCGACGGAGAGCAGGTGCGCGCCCACGTAAATGCCCTTGGTTTCTAAAATCTGCCTGGCAATGCCCCCGGCGATACAAAGGGGGGCGGTGAGGCGGCCGGAAAAATGCCCGGAGCCACGCATATCCACGTCCGTGCCGTAGCGCATTTTAGCGGTGTAGTCGGCGTGGGAGGGGCGGGGCAGATCGGTGAAATCGGCGTAATCGCCGGAGCGGGTGTCGGTATTTTCAATGACCGCGCAAAGGGGTGACCCGGCGGTGACGCCGTCCGCAAGGCCGGAGAGAAACACCGGCCGGTCGTCCTCCCGTCGTTGGGTGGTCAGGCGCGAGGTCCCCGGCTTGCGGCGGGAGAGGAAGCCGTACAGCGCCTCCTCGTCGAGCCTGAATCCGGCGGGCAGGCCGTCCACGACGACGCCGATGGCCTTGCCGTGGGACTGGCCGAAGACCGAGATCTTCAAAGCTTTTCCGATTTCAGAGGACATCCGCGATCCCTCCAAGCTTTCTAAAGTCGTCAAAAAAGGCGGGGTAGGACTTGTCTACGGCCTGCGCGCCGAGAATCGTGACGGGCCCATTAGCGCGGGTGGCCAGAATGGCGGCGGCCATGACGATCCGGTGGTCGCCCGCGCCGTCCACGGTGCCGGCGGAAAGCTTGTCCGTCCCCGTGACGGCGAGGAAGTCCGGCCCCTCCTCGCACTTGACGCCGAAGGCGCGGAGCATATTGGCTGTGGCGGCAATGCGGTCCGATTCCTTCATCCTGAGCCGCGCGGCGTTCACAAAGCGCGTCGTGCCCGCCTTCACCGCCGCCATGGCCGCCAGGGGCGGCAGGAGGTCGGGGATCTGGGACAGATCCACGGTGTCGGGCAGGGCCTCGCTGTATGCCGCCGCCAGCTTGTCCCCCTGAGGGGAGGCCGGGTCCAGGCCGAGGACGGCCACGTCGTGCCCCAGCGTCCGGGCGGCGTACCAGAAGCCCGCCTGGGACCAGTCGGCCTCCACGGCATAATCCGCGGGGACGTACCGCTGATTTCCGGGGACGGTAAACCGGGAAAAACCGTGGTTTTCCACGGAAATCCCGTACCTTTTCAGGACCTCCAGCGTCATGGTCACGTACTCCCGGCTCTGGAGCGGGGAGGTGACGTCGATCTCGCTGCCGCCGTCTGTCAGCGGCAGGGCGTAGAGGAGGCCCGTGACGAACTGGCTGGACACATCGCCGGGGAGTTCGTACCGTCCCGGCGTCAGCACGCCGGAGACAAAGAGCTCGCCGCCGGTCTGTTCGAAGTGGATGTGTTTTTGGCGGAAAATGGCAAAATACGGCTCCTGGGGCCGCTCCATGAGCCGCCCGCGCCCCGTAAACCGCGCCCCGCCCCGCAGGACCAGCGCCAGGGGGATGAGAAACCGCAGAGTGGAGCCGGATTCCCCGCAGTCAAGGACGGGGAAGCCGTTTTCTACGTCAAAAAGGGCGTCCAGGCACCGCCGCGTGGCGTTGATGTCCTGGGAATCCGCCAGATTCGTCACCCGCTCCGCCGACCCGGCCAGCGTCGCCGCGATCAGCGCCCGGTGGCTCAGGGACTTGGAGGGGGGCGGCGTCACCGCCCCGCGGAGGGGGCACGGCGTGATACGTATGTCCATCCTTACCTCCCGCGCATTTCGGCGAGGACGTCCAGGACCTGCGCCTTGGGGAGCCTCAGGGGCCGGACTGCGCCGATCTTCTCAAGCAGAATGAGGGTCACGTCGTCCCCGGCGCTCTTTTTGTCGATGCCCACGGCCTTTTCAAGGTCGCTGAAAGCGCAGTCAATGGCTGTAGGCAGGCCCAGGGGCGTGAGGATCGCCTCGATTTGCCCCGGCACGTCCGGGTCCGTGACGCCCAGCGCCACGCCAAGCTTCGCCGCCGTCACCATGCCGGCGGCCACGGCCTCGCCGTGGATCCAGCGGGCGTAGCCCCCCGCCAGCTCGTAGGCGTGGCCCAGGGTATGGCCGAAGTTGAGGATCATCCGAAGGCCGGTGTCGTGCTCGTCCGTCTCCACCACCTGGCGCTTGATGTCACAGCAGATGTGGAGAACGCGGCCGATATCGGCCATCAGCGCCTCCCGCGAGGGGCGGGCCTTCAAAAAGTCAAAGAACGCCGCGTCCCAAATACAGCCGTACTTGACGACCTCCGCCATGCCGGCGGCAAACTCCCGGTCCGGCAGGGTGCGCAGCGCCTCCGGGTCCATGAGGACGAGGCGCGGCTGGGTGAAGGTCCCGGCCAGATTCTTGCCGGTGGCGAGATCGATGGCCGTCTTGCCGCCCACGGAGGAATCGACTTGGGACAGAAGGGTCGTGGGGATCTGCACCAGCCCCACGCCCCGCAGGACGGTGGAGGCGGCGAAGCCTGCCAGATCCCCCACCACGCCGCCGCCCAGAGCCACCACGCCGTCGGTGCGGGTGACGCCGTGGGCGGTCATCCACTCCCAGAGGGCCACGAGATTGGAAGCGCTCTTGGACGTCTCCCCGGCGGGGAGGACATAGGTGTGGACCTCGAAGCTCTCGATCTCCAGCGACGCCACAAGGCGCGGGCCGTAGAGAGGGGAGACGTTGGTATCGGTGACCACGAAAAGCCGTTTGGCACGGGGCAGGGCGGCCTTGATGAGCCCGCCGGCCCGGTCCAGAACGCCGTGGTCGATGAGGATATCGTATCCGCCGCCGGCGGATACGTGTAAGGTCATAACGTCCATCTCAAGTCCCTCCTGCCGTCATTTTGAGCTCCCGGCCCTCTCGGAGAAGGGCCCGCAGCCGCTCCCGGTCCCGGTCGCCCAGGGCGTCCCGGTACTCCTGAAGGTGCGTGATGAGCGTGTCCAGCTCCCCGGTGAGGTAGTCGGCGTCGGCCAGGAAAAGCTGGGTCCACATGGCCTCATCGAGATACGCCACCCGTGTCATGTCCCGGAAGGACCCGGCGGAGAAGCCCATGTGGGTCTGAGCCGTGGGGGATTTGACGAAGGCGGAGGAGGTGATGTGGCAAAGCTGGGAGGTGTAGGAGATAATCCTGTCGTGCTCGGCGGGGGTGGCGTAGGTGACGGTCCCGAAGCCCAGGGCGAGGAAGAAGGTCTTGAGCCGCTCCAGAAGCGGCGCCCCGGTGGTCTCGTCGGGTGTCAGAATCATGGACGCGCCGGAGAAGAGCAGCGCCGTGGCGTGCTTGAAGCCCCCGCGCTCCTTACCCGCCATGGGGTGTCCGCCCACGTAGGCAAAGCCGTACCGCCGGGCCAGGGGCCGCAGGGCGTCCACGATGAGCCGCTTGACGCCGCACAGGTCCACCACCACGGCGCTCCTGGCGATGCTTGCCGCGTTGGCCTGCGCCCAGGCGATCAGCGCCTCCGGCGGCAGGGCCAGGAGCAGGAGATCGCACGAACCCAGGCTCGTCCCGTCCAGCTCCCCGTCGATAGCCCCGGAGGCGAAGGCCAGGGCCATGGTGTCCTGGTCCAGGTCCGCGCCGAGGACCGTGTGGTCAGTGTGAAATTTAATGGCCTTGGCCATGGAGCCCCCAATGAGCCCCAGGCCGACAATGCCGATGGTTGACATACGATCAACTCCCTTATTTTTGAGCGGAAACGACCTCATGAATGGCCCGGAGCTTGTGGGCCAGCGCGTCGAAGACGGCGGGCTTCAGGGACTGGGGCCCGTCGCACAATGCGTGGGCCGGGTCATTGTGGACCTCGATGATGAGGCCGTCGGCCCCCGCCGCCACGGCGGCGCAGGAGAGGGGGTCCACCAGCTCCCACTTGCCGGCGGAGTGGCTGGGGTCGATGATCACGGGCAGGTGGCTAAGCTTCTTGAGCACCGGCACGGCGGAGACGTCCAGGGTGTTGCGGGTGTACGTCTCAAAGGTGCGGATGCCCCGCTCGCAGAGGATGACCTTCTGGTTGCCGCCGGCCATGATGTACTCAGCGGACATCAAAAGCTCCTCGTAGGTGTTTGCAA
The DNA here is from genome assembly GCA_947626385.1 of uncultured Oscillospiraceae bacterium. Classification (GTDB taxonomy): domain Bacteria; phylum Bacillota; class Clostridia; order Oscillospirales; family Oscillospiraceae; genus RUG626. The sequence continues at coordinate 34,663 of CANQSD010000006.1, forward strand.
GGCCGCGCTTTAAGAGGATAGGCTTGTCGATGTGGCCTAAGAGCTTCAAAAGCTCGAAATTCTGCATATTCCGGGCACCCACCTGAATAATGTCCACGTCCTCGAAAAGAGGCAGGTGGGAGGCGTCCATGAGCTCGGTGACGATGGGAAGGCCCGTGACCTCCCGTGCCAGCTTCAAAAGCCGGATGCCCTCGCCGTGGAGGCCCTGGAAGGAGTAGGGGGAGGTGCGGGGCTTGAAGGCGCC
>CANQSD010000007.1 GCA_947626385.1 uncultured Oscillospiraceae bacterium
ACCAAAAAAAGAAGAGAGTTACCAGGGGGTTCCTTGATAACTCTCTTCCTTTTTTACGGGACTTTTTTCACAGCCCCTTTTATAAAAATTGCGCCTCCGGCGCAATAAAATCGAGAATGCGCCGCAGGCGCAAACCTTTTAAAGCCCCCTCCTCGTAGGAGGGGGGCAGGGGGGTAGCGAGCGTGGGATGACGGAAACGGTTCCCATCAACTCACTCCCGCCCCGCCCGTCTCCCCTCACCTTTCCGGCCCGAAACCGTAGGCGAATCGTATCTCCCTCTCGGCGATCCTGTGCCGCTCGTCCAGGGCGGGGCCGCAGGAGTTGGAGCCCAGGCCCGCCACGCGGTAATCGACCCGCAGGTGGACACGGCCGTCGGCCCTGAGCTCGTCGGTGTGGCGGGCGGCCAGGAGGTCGTGGGCGGTGTAGGCCGAGACGTTGGCCTCGAAGCTCTCCCGCCCCGTGAAGGTGAGGCCGCTCACCGTCAGCTCCCGGACGCCGGTGTGGTTGCCGTGCTCCTGGGGGCGAACATAGGGGACGTACTCCCGCTCCATGTCGCTCTCCCAGCGCCCCGGAAGGGCGGCGTGGCGCATATCGGAGTAGTTCTCCCTCGGACCCAGCCCGTAGTAGACAAACCGCCCGTCGCCGGTGAGGGTCCACTCAAAGCCCAGCCGCGGCAGGGGGAACGTCCGGTCCCGGACGTGGCAGGCGATCTCCGCCTCCACCCGCCCGTCGGCAAGGAAATCATACGCCGCCTCGAACCGTACGGCCGGCACGCGGGAGACGCCTCCCAGGGACCCGGCGACGCGGACGCGGTTCCCCTCCCGGACAACGGAGTATATTTTCGTGAAGGTCCGGTCCCAGTTCTCGCCGGTCCACTCGTCCTCCCAAAGCCAGAAGCGCCGGATCTCCCGGTCGTTATCCGTGGGGGCCCGCAGGCAGGTGAGCTCCACCGGGCCGGCGAGGCGCTCCACGCCGTCGATCACAGCGCTGGTGAAGGTCCCCCGGACCTTGGAGAAGACATAGGCAAAGCCGGGCCCGGCGGCGTAAACGGCCTTTTCGTCCTCCGTGAGCGCCAGCGGCGCGGCGGGCGTCTCCGCAAGGCGCGGGCAGGGAAGCTCATAGCTGGTGGCGGCGGCCTCCGCCCCGTTTTTGGTGAGGCGGCAGATGAGGTGCGCGCCCAGGCGGCAGTTTTCCGGCGCAGGAGGGATGTCCAGCTCCGCCCAGGCGTGGGGCGGGAGGTCCAGAACACGGCTCTCCCGGCAGACCGCCTCGCCGTCCCGCTCCAGCTCCAGCGTGAGCACATATTCCCGGAGGTTCGTGAAGTCCAGGCGGTTGCGGACCTGGAGCCTCCCGCCGGAAAGGCGCGTCTCCATGGGCTGGTAGGCGGCCTTGACCTCCAGGGACCCGGCCTTGAGGGTCCGGTCGGCGAAGACCATGCCGTCGCAGCAGAAATTGCCGGAGTGGGTGATCTCGCCGGGGAAATCGCCGCCGTAGCACTGGACGCCGTCCCTCATGGCCACGTGGTCGGCCCACTCCCAGACGCACCCGCCGATGAGCTTGGGGTATTTGTCAAAAAGCACATTGTAATCCCACACGTCCCCCGGCCCGTTGCCCATGGCGTGGGCGTATTCGCACAGGAAGACGGGCTTTTGGAGGGCGCTGTCTTGGGCGGCGGCGGACAGCCATTCCTTTGGCGGGTACATCCGGGAGACCACGTCGGGGAGATCCGCGTGCCCGTCCCCGGTGGCCCCCTCGTAGTGCGTCAGGCGCGAGGGGTCGCGCTCCTTGGCCCAGCGCAGCATGGCCCGGTGGTTGTCCCCATAGCCGCTCTCATTGCCCATGGACCACATCAGCACCGACGGGGCGTTTTTGAAGGTCTCCACCGCCCGCTGGAGGCGCGAGAGGAATTCCTCCCGCCATTCCTCACCGGTGCAGGGCCACTCGCCCGGTAAGTTATCGTACCCGTTGGCGCCGGGGACCCGGTCGGCGAAGCCGTGGGTCTCGATGTCCGTCTCCAGCACCACGTAAAGCCCCAGCTCGTCGCAAAGCTCCACGAACCGCGGGTGGGGCGGGTAGTGGGAGGTGCGCACGCAGTTGATGTTCAAAGACTTCATGAGCGTAAGGTCCGCCCGCAGCTCCGCCTCCGACTGGCACCAGCCCCGGAGCTTGCTGGTGTCGTGGTGATTGACGCCGTGGAGCTTCACGGCCACGCCGTTGACAAGAAGCTCGCACCTATCCGAGACGGCGATATCCCGCAGACCGGCCCGGAGGGTAATGATCTCCCCAAACCGCTCCAGCTCCACCGTGTAGAGGCGGGGCTTTTCCGCGTTCCAGAGGACGGGGTTTTCCGGCGCGAAGTCGTACTCATCCACGAAATCCCCCTCCGCCAAAACCCTGTCCCCGTCCAGCACCCGCGCATGGGCGGGGCCCTCGATTTTGATATGAATGGAGCGGGCGTTGGGAATCATCTCCACGTCCCCGATGTGCCCCTCCGGCCTCTGGAGAAGGTAGGTATCCCGGAAGATGCCGTTATACCGGAAGGCGTCCTGGTCCTCCAGGTAGCTGCCGCAGCACCACTTGAGGACATAGACCCGCAGGGTGTTTGCCCCCGCCCGGACAAGGTCCGTGACGTCGAACTCCGCCCGGAGGCGGCTGCCCTGAGTAAAGCCGGCGTACCGCCCGTTGACGGTGACGAAAGCGCAGGAGCTGACTCCCTCCAGCACGTAATAGACCCGTCCCCACAGCCTGTCCAGCGTAAAATCCCGCTCGTAGACGCCGCAGGGATTCACGTCCGGCACGTAGGGCATGTCCACGGGGAAGGGGTAGTTGATGTTGGTGTAGTTGGGGGCCTCGTACCCCTGAAGCTGCCAGCAGGAGGGCACGGGAATGGCGTCCCACCGGTCGATCACGGCGGGGACGTCGCCGTCGCTTTCAAAAAAGCGAAACCGCCAGGTCCCGTTAAGGTCCGTGACCTCGCTGACGCCGCCGGGGATATAAAAGCTCCTGGCCGGCAGGCGGTTTTCACCGGTCCGGCGGGGGTTTTCATAAAGTCGCATAGGCTCACTCCTTTCCCCTCACCATCGTGAGGGCGATGCGTTTCTTCTGCATATCCACGTCCACCACCCAGACCTTCACCACGTCCCCCACCTTCACCACGTCGGAGGGGTGCTTCACAAAGGTGTCAGCCATGCGGGAGACGTGGACCAGTCCGTCCTGATGGACGCCGATGTCCACGAAAGCGCCGAAGTCGATGACGTTCCGCACGGTGCCCGTGAGCTCCATGCCGGGGCGCAGGTCCTTCATCTCTAAAACGTCCGTGCGCAAAATGGGCGCCGGAAGCTCGTCCCGTGGGTCCCGTCCGGGCTTTTGGAGCTCGGTGAGGATGTCCTTCAGGGTGGGAACGCCGACCTTCACCTCCCCGGCCAGCCTCTCCAGGCCATAGGCCCCGGCCAGCTCGCCGATGTGGGGAATGCCGCCCTTTTGGAGGGCCCCAGCGTCGAAGCCCAGCGTTTTCAAAAGCGCCTTGGCCGGGCCGTAGCTCTCCGGGTGGACGGCGGTGGCGTCCAGGGGCTCGGGGCTTTGCGCCACGCGCAGAAAGCCGGCGCACTGCTCGAAGGCCCTGGGGCCCAGCTTGGGCACCTTTTTGAGGGCGGCCCTGTCGGGGATGCCGTTTGCCTCCCGGTAGGCCACGATATTTTTCGCCAGCGCCGGCCCGATACCGGCCACGCGGGCTAAAAGCGGCGCGGAGGCGGTGGAGAGCTCCACGCCCACGCCGTTGACGCACTGCTCCACCACGCCGTCCAGGGCGGCGGCCAGCTCCGCCTGCTTCAGATCGTGCTGGTACTGCCCCACACCGATGGCCCTGGGCTCGATCTTCACCAGCTCCGCCAGGGGGTCCTGGAGCCGGCGGGCAATGGACACCGCCGAGCGCAGGGACACGTCAAAGTCCGGAAATTCCTCCGCCGCCAGGGGCGAGGCCGAGTACACCGACGCCCCGGCCTCGCTGACGATGGCGTAGGCCACGCCGGGAAGCTCCGGGAGAAGCGAGGCAATGAACTGCTCCGACTCCCTGGAGGCGGTGCCGTTGCCGATGGCGATGGCGGTGACGCCGTGCCGGCGCACCATGGCCTTGATGAGCCGCGCGGCCTGCTCCTTTTGCGCCTCCTGACGGGGCAGGGTGAAGTGGCCCACGCCCGTCTCCAGCACCTTTCCCGTCTCGTCCACCACGGCCAGCTTGCACCCGGTGCGAAAGCCGGGGTCCACCCCCAAAACGCTCCGCCCCTTCACCGGCGGCTGCATCAGGAGCTCGTGGAGGTTGTCGGCGAAGACGCGGATGGCCCCAGCGTTGGCCCGGTCGGTGAGCTCGCTTCGCGCCTCCCGCTCCAGGGACGGGAAGAGGAGCCGCCTCCAGGCGTCCTCACAGGCGGCGGCGACCTCCCCCATGGCGGCGGAACCGGGGTTCATATACGCCCTCTTGATCTTGGGCAAAAGCTTGTCCTCCGGGACCTGGAGGCTCACCTTCAAAAAGCCCTCCCGCTCGCCCCGGTTCACCGCCAGCACCCGGTGGGGCGCCATCCGGGCCACGCTCTCGTGAAAGTCGTAGTACATGGCGTAGACGCTGTCCTCTTCGGTGGCGGCGACAGACCGCAGGACGCCCTCCCGCGAAACGATCTCCCGCAGCTCCCGGCGAAGCGCCGGGTCGTCGGAAATCTGCTCGGCGATGATGTCCCGCGCCCCGGCCAGGGCGGCCTCCCCGTCCGGCACGTCGTCGGTGACGTACTTTGCCGCCTCGGCGGCCACGTCTCCCCGCCCACGCAGGGCCAAAAGCCACGCCGCCAGCGGCTCCAGCCCCCGCTCCCGCGCCACGCTGGCCCTGGTGCGCCGCTTGGGGCGGTAGGGCCGGTAGAGGTCCTCCAGCTCCGCCAGCGTCCCGGCCCCCGCCAGGGCCTCCGAAAGCTCCGGCGTCAGGACCCCCAGCTCCGTCAGGGTCTTTTCGATCTCCCCCCGCCGCCTGGCAAGCCCCCGCAGGGCCTCCAGCCTCTGCGCCAGCGCCCGCAGCGTCTGGTCGTCCACGCCCCCGTGGGCCTCCTTGCGGTAGCGGGCGATAAAGGGGATCGTGTTCCCCCCGTCCAACAGCTCCACCACCGCCCCCACCTGCCAGGGCTTTAGTTGAAATTCCTTCGCCAAAACGTCGATATGCTCCATACGTCCCTCTCCCGTCGTGTAATGCCCCCATTATACCCCATCCGCCAGCCGGCGGCAAGGGGGAATGCTCTTCGTCGGGGGCGGGTGCTTTTTCGATACCGCTCTTTCATCCCACCCTCGCTTCCCCCCTGCCCCCCTCCTACGAGGAGGGGGCTTAAAAGGAGCGGCTTCGCCGCAGTTTTAATTTTCCGCGCGGCGGGGACGGGGGCTCGAATCCCCCCTACCCCCCTTTGCCCCAAAGGAGGGTAAAAAGGATGCGCCGCTTTGCGGCGCAATTTTTATAAACGCGGCGCAAAGCGCCGCAACCTTGTTCCCCTGACCCCTTTTTCGGAAAAAGGGGTGCCGCCGCAGCGGCGGGGTATTCGAGCCCTCGTCCTCGTCGTCGCGCAAGCCGCTTTACCTCGCCCCGCCGCAAGCGGCAGGGCTCAGGCGCAGGCTTGGCTCCTCCCCTCCCCGCCCTGCGGGGAGGGCTCTGGGACGGGAGCGGGTGCGATAATTAGGGCGGTCGGATAGATGGAACCACCCCGACCTGGGAGGGGCTAGAGATGGTGCATTCTCCAAGGGGAGCCTGCCAAAAGCTCCGATACTTTACTATACTAAAATGTTCCACGTGGAACATTTTAGTAAACTAAAGTAACCCCCTCCCGTGGGGGAGGGGACGGGGCGGGGGGTTAACCTCCCGCCGGGAACTGGCGGCCGGTGTGGTCGATGGTGTAGGGGCCGGTGAGGATGAGCTGGCTGATGGGAACGATGGTGTACCCCTCGCTGAGCAGGAACTTGACGATGTCCTCCAGCGCCTCCGGCGTGTGGAGGGCGGCGTTGTGGAAGAGGACGATAGAACCCGGCCGGACCTTGGTGGTGACGCGGTTGTAGATCTCCTTAGCCGAGAGGTCCTTCCAGTCCAGGGAGTCCACGTCCCACTGGATGGGCTCCACGCCCATGCTCCTCACGGCGGCGATGACGTGGTCGTCGTACTCCCCGTATGGCGGCCGGAACAGCGTGGGGCGCACGCCGGTGACGGCCTCCAGCTTGTCGGCGCAGGCGTTGACGTTGGCCACGATCTGGTCGGCGCTGAGGGTATTGAAGTGGGCGTGGTCGTCGGAGTGATTCATCACCTCGTGGCCCGCCTCATGGAGGGCCTTCACGGACTCGGGGTACTTATCCACCCACTGGCCCACCACGAAAAAGGTGACCTTCACGCTGTATTTGCCCAGAATGTCGATGAGCGTCTGGGTGTCCTCGTTGCCCCAGGCGGCGTCAAAGGAGAGGGACACCATCTTCTGGTCCCGCTCCACGCTGTAAATGGGCAAAAGCCGCGTGTTGGCCGCCTCCGCCGCCTCCCCGCCGCCCCCCAGCGCCCAGAGAGCCGCGCCGCCGCAGATGAGCGCCGCCGCCAGCGCCAGCGCCGCCGTGCGCCGAAAGGCCGGCCTTTTCCACAGTTCGCTGAATTTTTTTCGCATATTTATCACCCCGGCAAAGCTTATGAACCGGCTTGCCCCAATATGCCGCGGGCAAAAAGCCGCCGCCATGCTTTGACGGATTAATACTTTTTTTGGGAAATTAATGTATTTTTTGCATGAATGATTGCTTAATCGTCATTTTTGTGCTATAGTTTGTCTGGAATAAAATTCAACACCCCCGCGGCCGCCGCGGGGCGGAAGATTTCCGAGCACAAAAAGAGGGTTGAAAAAGTTGAAACTTCATCATATTCGCGAGTTTCTTGTACTGTCACAGGTCAAGAACTATAACGTCGCGGCGGAGCACCTGTTTATGTCCCAGCCCACTCTGTCGCGGCACATCAAGGAAATGGAAAGCGAGCTGGGCGTCTCACTTTTTGACCGCTCCACACGCCGTGTGGAGCTCACCGAGAGCGGCGCCTTCCTGGTGCCCTACGCCAAGCGCATCGTCTCCGCCGAGGACCAGTTCATGGAGGGGCTGGCCAACCGGCGCAAAGCCGCCGAACGCGGCTGACTTTACTCCCCTCCGCGCCGACAGGGGCCCATAAACCCCTGCCTTGATTTTTGTACTTTTTTCCCTGTAACGCTTTAAAGGGGCTATCTCTGCCCATTGGCCGCGCGGACGCTCGTTCCGCGCGGCCTTTATTTTGGGGGTCTATACAAGCGCCGCTTGATTTTTCACAAGCTTACGTCTCTTGAAATCAAGCGCCGGATGAGATAGTATGAAAGCGTCGCTTGCAAGGGACGATAATATGGAGGTGCGAACCATGGATATAAGCCTTTTAGGCGATCAGATACAGAAATTCAGGAAGGTCCGGGGGCTCACTCAGCGGGAGCTGGGCGCGGCCATCGGCGTCAGCACCCAGGCGGTGAGCCAGTGGGAGAACGGCGGCGCGCCGGACGTGTCCCTGCTGCCGGCCATCGCGGACAGGCTGGGCGTCACGGTGGACGCTCTCTTCGGCCGCGAGGGCGGCGAGGTGCGGGATATGAAGGAAGCCTTTCTCGGGTGGCTCCACTCTCTGCCCGAGGGCGAGCGGCTTTCACGAATCAACCGGCTGCTGTGGGAGTCGGCCCTGTACGGCGTCAGCGAATCCCTGGTGGGCCGGATCAAAATCGATTATCCCGACACCTGCCAGTTCGATATGCCCGAGCAGGACGCCATTCTCATGCGCACCGTCCTTGGCACGCGCAGCGGCTACATCCTCGGCGTGGGGGCGGAGGATTTCTCCTTTATGGGCGTCTTTCCGGAGCCGGAGGGCGGCTATGAGAAATACCTTCTGGACGACGAAAAATACCGGGAGCTCTTTGCCGTTCTGGCCGCGCCCGGGGCGCTGGAGGCGCTGCGGTACTTCTGCCGCAGCGGGGAGAGCTATTTCGTCCCGTCGGTGGTAGCCCGTGACACGGGGCTTTCCCCGGAGGACGCGGAGCGTGTGCTGGACGCCCTGGAAGGGGTGCTGGGCCAGATGGTCCGGCAGGAGATCACCTTACCGGAGGGCCCGGTAAACGCCTACGCCTTCATGGACGACGGGAGCCTCGTGGCGTTTCTCGATCTGGCCCGCTGGCTCACGCAGGCAAACCACACCTATCTTACCGCCAACATCCTGCGCGGGCAGTCCCTGGACCGCAAGGAGGCGGACCATGAAAAGCCCTGACCCCGCCCGGCCCTATATCCGGGCCATGCTGGAGAGAAACCGCCCGCGGTTTTTCATCGTCGCTGTCTTTGGCATAGCGCTGCAGCTTCCGCCGCTCGTTATCTCCTGGATATTGGGGGAGGTCATCGACATCGTAGAGGCCGGGGAGGCGGCGCGGCTTTCGCGGGTGCTTTGGCCGACGGCCGTTTTCCTCGCGGCGCTCCTGGCGGCGGAGCTCGCCCACGCCCGCCTCAGGGCGGGGCTGTTCCGCCGGGCCGTATCACAGTATCGCGCTCTGGCCTTCCGGGACATATCCGACAAGTCCATCAGCGCCTTCTCCCGTGAGAACACCGGCCGTTACCTGGCCGTGCTGACCTCCGATGTGGAGACGGTGCAAACCGATTATCTGGAAACGGTCCTCTGGCTCATCCCCCGGCCCGTGGGGATCGTGGGAGCGCTTTGGATGATGCTCCGGCGCAGTCCCCTTCTGACGGTGATCACCGTGGCGCTGAGCCTCCTGCCCATCGTCACGTCCCTCCTCTTTTCTCCGGGCCTTACAAGGCGCGAGCGGGCCGTCAGCGATCAAAACGAGGGCTTTGTGGGGACCGTGAAGGACCTTCTGAGCGGCTTTTCCGTCATCAAGAGCTTCAAGGCCGAAAAGGAGACGGCCCAGGTGTTCAAGGCCGCCAACGACGCGGTGGAGCGGGCCCGCGAGGACCGGCGCTGGTGGGCGTCCGCCATGAGCGCCGCCGGGGAGCTCTCGGCGGTGGTGATGCAGCTGGGCATCTTCTTCCTCGGGGCGCTCCTGGCCATCCGGGGGAGGATCACGCCGGGGACCGTGCTCATCTTTGTCAATCTCATCAGCAATCTCCTGTTCGCCGTCCAGAATATTCCCCAGGAGATTGCCAGGCTCAGGGCCGCCCGTGGGCTCATCGGCAAGCTGGGGACCGTCGTCTCGGAAAACGTCTCCCGCTCCGGGGAGGCGGTGGAGCCCGTTTTGCGGGACGGCATCGAGCTTCAAAACGTCACCTTCGGCTACGGGGAGGGCGAGCCGGTCCTGAAGGACCTCTCCATGAAGCTGGAGGCCGGGCGCAGCTACGCCCTGGTGGGGGCCTCCGGCTCGGGCAAGTCCACGCTCTTAAACCTCCTGATGGGCGCCTCGACGGACTACGCCGGGTCCCTCACCGTGGACGGGAGGGAGCTCCGGGACATCGATCCCGACAGCCTCTACGACCTCATGAGCCTCATCGGCCAGTCGGTGTTCCTCTTCGACGACACGGTGCGCCGGAACATCACCATGTTCCGGGACTTCCCGGACGAGGCGGTGGAAGCCGCCGTGGAGCGCTCCGGCCTTGCCCCGGTCCTCCGGGAGAAGGGCGGGGACTACCGCTGCGGCGAGGGCGGCCGGGACCTCTCCGGCGGGGAGCGCCAGCGGGTCAGCATCGCCCGCGCCCTCCTGCGGGGCACGCCGGTGCTCCTTCTGGACGAGGCCACCTCCGCCCTCGATAACGAGACGGCCCGCGCGGTGACGGAGGCGATTTTGGACCTGCGGGGCCTGACGCGCCTGGTGGTCACCCACCGCCTGGACCCGGCCCTCCTGAGCCGGTACGACGCCGTATTCGTCCTGCGCTCCGGCAAGCTCGTCGAGCAGGGCCCCTACGCGGACCTCATGCGGAAAAAGGGCGCCCTCTATGCCATGGTGACCCTGGCGGGGGAATGAAAAATGGGGGCGGGGGCGGAACCACCCCTGCCGCTCTGCGGCTGTCCCCTCCGTTGGAGAGGCTAACGTGTCGGAGGCTGGTGCGTTTTATCGGAACCGGTCTGTCATCCCACGCTCGCTGCCCCCCTGCCCCCCTCCTACGAGGAGGGGGCTCCGAGACGGGGGCGGGTGCGATTTGGCGGAACCGTCCCAGTATCGCACCTTCTCTTGCCCCTCCCACGGAGGGGTGGCCGAGCGAAGCGAGGCCGGGGTGGTGCTGCAATCCGATTATCGGAAGCCCCAGCGACGCTCAACAAGCTCGAATACCCCGGCCCTGCGGGGCCACCCCTTTTTCCGAAAAAGGGGTCAAGGGGAATAAGGTTGCGGCGCTTTGCGCCGCATTTAAAAAATTGCGCCGCAAAGCGGCGCAAACCTTTTTCGCCCCCTCCTCGTAGGAGGGGGGCAGGGGGGAAGCGAGCGTGGGATGACAGGGCGGCATCGATGACCCGCACCCTGCCCCCACGTTTTTACCCGTTATACTCCTTCAAATACTCCCCAATCGCCCGCTCCACCTCCAAAACCTCGGACTCGAAGGACAGGGCGGGGACGCGGAGGGCGCCGGCGCCGAGGATGATCATCTGCTCGGCCCCGTCGGAGGTGGCCACGCGGACGTTGTGGCGCTTACTGAGGTCGTAGGCGGCCCGCTCGATGTACATATCCGCTGTCTCCGCCTCTTTGGTGTACACCACGCTGACGCCGCCCAGGTGCTGGACGCTGCCGGGGTTATTTTTCACCTTGTAGGCGTCGAAGACCACGATGACGGCGTTCTGCTTAAAGCCCTGGTAGTTGCGCAGGCGCTCGATGAGCCGCTCCCTGGCGGCGTCCAGGCTTTGGGCGGCCAGACGCTTGAGGTCCGGCCAGGCGAAGATGACGTTGTAGCCGTCCACCAGCACGAACTCCAGCCCGTCCTTCTGGGGCGGCTTGGGGCGCTTCGGCTCCTTGGGGGCGCTTTTGGGCTCCTTCGGCGCGGGGCGCAGGGCCTCCTCGCCCCGCTCCGTCTTCCCGTAGGTGCGCTCGAAGATGGCCATGAGCTCCTTGTCCGTGGCCACCAGACGCACGTACCGGGCGGCGGCCTCCCGGACCTCGGCGGGCGGTCCCAGTGTGGGGGCCGGGGCCAGGGCGCTGGGCAGGTGCATCCGCCGGGGCACCTCGTCCCAGGGGACAGTGACGCCGGCGCCGTGGGCGCAAAAGACGCTGTAGGAGGGGTTGTCCATATCCGCGTCCGGGTCGTAGCCGACGGCCTCCACCACCGCGTCCTGGTCCCGGCAGGGCTCGTAGCCGTGGAAGACAAAGCTGACCCGCCCCTGTCCCCGGGTGTAGGCCGCCACCTCCGCCGGGTACTCCCGGAGGGCGCTGACGGGCCCGGAGCCGGTGAGGACGGCAAGTCCCGCTGCGCCCTCCCCCTGCTCGAAGGCCGCGCCGGCCAGGGTGAGGTCCGCCATGGCCCGGCCCACGTTCTCCGCCGGCAGCTCCAGCCGGAAGTCGTACCAGGGCTCCAGGAGCACGCATTGCGCCCCCATGAGCCCCTGGCGCACCGCCCGGTAGGTGGCCTCCCGGAAGTCCCCGCCCTCGGTGTGCTTCAGGTGCGCCCGGCCGGAGGCCAGGGTGATCTTCACGTCCGTCAGCGGCGAGCCGGTGAGGACGCCGATGTGCTGTTTTTCCCTGAGGTGCGTCAAAATGAGCCGCTGCCAGCTCCCCGCCAGGGTGTCCGGCGGCACGGCGGAGGCGATCTCGACGCCGCTGCCCCGCTCCCCCGGCTCCAATATGAGGTGGACCTCGGCGTAGTGGCGCAGGGGTTCGTAGTGGCCCACGCCCTCCACGCGGTTTGCCACCGTCTCTCGGTAGATGATGGCGCCGGGGCCGAAGGCAATGTCCAGGTCGAACCGGTCCTTCACCTGGCGCTTTAAGACCTCCAGCTGGACGCGGCCCATGATCTGGGCGTTGAGCCGCCCGGAACGGCGGTCCCAGAGAAGCCTGAGCTCCGGTTCCTCCTCCTCCAGCTCGTGAAGCTGGGCCAGGGCCCTGTGGATGTCCGCCCGGTCCGGGAGAAGGACCTCGTAATTCAGGACCGGCTCCAGCACCGGCGCGCGGCCGTCCGGCTCCTCCCCCAGCCCCTCCCCGGCGTAGGTGGCCGAAAGGCCGGTGACGGCCGCCACCTCCCCGGCGCGTACCTCGTCCACGGGGGTGAATTTCGCCCCGGAGTAGACCCGCAGCTGGGTGACCTTCTCCTCCCAGCCATGGCCGGAGAGGGTGTCCCGGACCCGCAGGACCCCGCCGGTGACCTTCATATGCGTCAGCCTCTTGCCCTCGGCGTCACGGGAAATTTTGAAGACCCTGGCCCCGAATTTGTCCCCGTAGTCCCGAACCGGGGCGAAGCGCGCAAGGCCCACCAGCAGCTCCTCCACGCCCTGGAGCTTCAGCGCCGCGCCGAAGTAGCAGGGGTAGACGTGCCCACGGGCGAAGGCGGCGTTGAGGGAGGCGTCGGAGAGGGTCCCCCTCTCCAAATGCTCCTCCAGAAGCGCCTCGTCCGTCAGGGCCAGGGCCTCCGGGTCCGGCCGGTCCGGCTCAAAAAAGCCGTCGCCCAGCTGCGCCGTGAGCTCCGCCAGCACCCGCTCCCGGTCCGCGCCGGGCAGGTCCATCTTGTTGACGAACACCATGGTAGGGATCTCCCGCCGCCGCAAAAGCCCCCACAGCGTGCGGGTGTGGCTCTGGACGCCCTCCGGCGCGGAGATCACCAGGACGGCGCAGTCCAGCACGTCCAGCGTCCGCTCCGTCTCGGCGGAAAAATCCACGTGCCCCGGCGTATCGAGAAGCGTGGCGGTGCGCTCCCCTATGGTCAGGCGCGCCTCCTTGGAGAAGATGGTGATGCCCCGCTCCCGCTCCAGGGCGAAGTTATCGAGGAAGGCGTCAGCGTGGTCCACCCGCCCGAGCCTCCGGATGTCCCCGGCGCAGTATAGAAGCCCCTCGGACAGCGTGGTCTTCCCCGCGTCCACGTGGGCCAGAAGGCCCATACAGAATGTCCCCGCCAAAGCCTCGCCTCCCCGGTCGTGTTGTATGAGGTCCATTATACCACCCCCCGCCGCCCGTTGCAAGCGCTCACGCCGGGGCTTGAAAAAAGCGCCGATTCGACAAAACTTCCTATTTACATTTTGTCCCAAATGCGCTACTATAAAAGCACAGCTTATCCGATCCTCGAAATTTTCCCATCGAAGACCGTAAGCTCATATCTTTATCCCACAACCCTATTTCTTGGCGGGCCGAAAGGTCCGCCCCTTTTTTTATTGAAAAAGTCCCCCCTTTTTTGAAAACTTTTGAAAAAAAAGTTGCATTTTGTCACACGGTCTGCTATAATTCACACATAGTTCATAAACTTTAGCGCGGTGCGGTCTGTCATGTCCAAAAAAACCGTTTTTTTCCTGAAGCTGGCGTTTCTTGTTCTGTGCGGCGGGGTTCTGCTGGCGGTCTACCTTCTGGGGGTCCCCTGCCCCATCCTGACGTACCTTGGCTTTCCCTGTCCGGGGTGCGGCATGACCAGGGCGTATCTGAGTCTTTTGCGGCTGGACCTCCGGGGGGCGTTTTCCTACAACAGCGCCTTTTGGACCGTGCCCTTCTTCTTCCTGCTGCTTTTGAAGGACGGGCGGCTCGTCCGTTCGGTCCGGGCGAACACGGCGCTCGTCACCCTCTTGTTGAGCTGCGTGGCCGTCTCCTATGCGGCCGCGCTCCTGAAATTTTTTATCCCCGGCTGAAAATTCTACATTTTTGAGGAGGAAAAGAAAATGTATTGTAGGAATTGTGGAAACGTCATGGACAACAACGCCGTCGTCTGCGTCAAGTGCGGCGTGCCCAGGGGCTCCGGCACCAACTTCTGCCCCAACTGCGGCACCAACACCGTTCCCGGCGCGGTGGTCTGCGTCAACTGCGGCGTGTCTCTGGCCGCCCCCACCGGTCTGGTCCCGCAGAAGTCCAAGATGGCCGCCGGCCTTCTGGGCATCTTCCTGGGCTCCCTGGGCGTCCACAACTTTTACCTGGGCTACACTGGCAAGGCCGTGGCGCAGCTGCTCATCTCCATTCTGAGCTGCGGTTTTCTGGCCGTCGCCAGCGAGATCTGGGGCCTTGTGGAGGGCATCATGATCCTCACCGGCTCCATCAACAAGGACGGCAAGGGCAACCCCCTGAAGGACTAAACGCGAAAAACAGAAATATCCCCCAAGGCTCCAACGCCCTGGGGGATATTTTTGCCTGTCGGGAAAGGGGAACGCGCGGGGTTTTTCCGGGCAGAGGCCGCCGCCTATCGAAAACTGACCCGCTCCGAACACCGCCGTACGGGCCGCCGCCCACGGCGGCCCATCCCCCCGATAACCGGCATTTCCCGTTTTATCGAAACCATTCCGTCGCGCAACGTGGCACGGGCGGGTTTGGAACCCGCCCCTACAGGGGATAGGGAAGGTTATCTCAATAAAATTCCATTGGAGGTTATCGCAACGCGGGCCGCCAAGAGAGGCGGCCCCTACGGTGTTCATCGGGGACAATCCAAACCCTGCAACGTGGGCCGCCGTGGGCGGCGGCCCGTACGGCGTAATTGGGAAGGATACGGATTGTCGGAACCGGTCTGTCATCCTACGCTCGCTTCCCCCCTGCCCCCCTCCTACGAGGAGGGGGCCCTGAGACGGGGGCGGGTGCGGGTTATCGGGACCGTTCCTGTCCCGCGACGTGGGGACGGGCGGACACATGGGTCCGCCCCTACAGGGGATTTGGAAGGGTATCCCTTTTGACCGACATCGGAGGTTATCGCAACGCGGGCCGCCAAGAGAGGCGGCCCCTACGGCGCTGCTTGAAAACAGCCAAAAACTGTAGGGGCGGGTTCTAAACCCGCCCGTTTTAGCCTCCCCCACGGGGGGAGGTGCCGAGCAAAGCGAGGCGGAAGGGTCGTCCCCGCCGCGCGGGCAAATCCAAACTGCGGCGAAGCCGCAAACCTTTTATACTAATATCTAATTAAAACAAGCCATTCGCAACGGTCTTATTCGCGTCATGCGGCGTCAGCCGCCTTGGAAATACCAATGGGTATTCCCTGCGGCGTCTTCCTTGCCTGACGCGAATAATCCTCGCCGCTCGGTGTCTTCTTTTAATTAGATATTAGTATTAAAAGCCCCCTCCTCGTAGGAGGGGGGCAGGGGGGAAGCGAAGGTTGGATAACAGAGCGGTCCCGATAATCCGCACCTGCCAAAGCCCCTCCTCCGGGGTCCCCGGCGGGCTGTTGCCCGCTGGGGAGAGGACTGCGCCCGCAGGCGCGTTTCGGAGGCCAACCGCCGCGTAGCGGCGGCTCTTAGGCCGGAGATGAGCGATGCCAGCGCCTGAGGGCGACCGAAGGAAGCCCGAAGCAAAGCGGCATCAGCGACGACGAGCCCGAGCGAAGCGACGGCCAGGGTGGGGACGACTACCCCACCGCTCTGAAAACGCACCCACCCCCTACCCCCTCCCCAAGGGAGGGGCAACCGTGACGGGAGGCAGGTGCGATACCGGAACGTTTTCGACTAAACGCACCCACCTCATCCGGCGCCTGCGGGCGCAGCCGCCCTGCGGGGAAGGCTAAGACGGGAGAACCCTTCCGCCTCGCTTCGCTCGGCACCTCCCCCACGGGGGAGGTTATTAAGCTCCCCCGTGGGGGCTGTCGCGAAGCGACTGAGGGGTTCTCACGGTTCGTTGACGATGCCGGTGAAGACCGGCAGGCCGTTTTGGAGGACGGCGAAGAGGAAGGGGCGGTCGAAGGTGAGGGTGATTTTCTCCGTCTCAACGGGGGGCGCGGCGGAGCCGTCGAGCATCTCGAACACCGCGTAGGCCGCGCCCTCACAGCCCTCCTCGTTGACCTTGACCCTCGCCCCGTGGAGGGCGCGGCTCAGATAAAGCCGGGCCGGGGTCCCGTCGGAGCGGACGGCGGCCAGGGGGGAGAAGTCGGCGGCGTTCACGTCAAAGGCGTCCGTGACGCCGAGAGCCTTGAGGGCGTCGTTGAGCAACCCGTCGTCCGAGACGTCGAACCGGGGCAGGGTCAGCTCCACCTTGTAGGTGCCCCGGCGCTCGTTGTCGAAGCGGCCGTTCAGCAGGGCCAGGGCCTGCGGGTCGGAGAGGAGTTCCTCCGGGGTCACGCCCTCGTCGGGGAGGAGCAGGACCATGGTGCTGTTCCCCAGGCTCTTGGTGACGGCGGCGTACTTGTCGCCCCAGTGATAGTCGCCCTCCGACATGGTCTGGTGCATAAAGTCCACGGTCACGTCCCCGTCCGGGGCGTGGAAATCGCCGGGTGCCGTGAGGGCTTCGTCAAAGTACCACCGGTCCTTATAGGAGACGGCGGACACCAGCGCAAGGGCCGTGTCGGGGCCCAGCTCCACGCCGCCCACTCTGTCCTGCAAAAGCCCCCCGGTGTGGCCGTTCAGCCAGTCTTGGAGAAGGCCGTTATAGCTCTCTGAGCCCATGGGCCCCGAGAAGGCGGAGGCGTAGTAGCTGTCCGCCAGGGTCTTTAAAACGCCCTTATCATAGCTCATACCGTCCCGGAGCCACAGGGAGGCGGAGAGCTCCAGATAGGTCACGCCGTCGTTGACGTAGAGGGCGTTAAAGGCCCGGTTGGCGGCGGCGCGCAGGTCCTCCACGCTGTTCTGTCCCAAAAGTGTGAGCAGCTGGTCCCTGGTCCCGCCGCCGGCGGTCTCGGTGAGCATGGCAAGGCCGATGTAGATGTCCATGGGCGAGCAGACAGCGTTCTCCCCCGCCGCTCCCCCCAAAAACGCCGGCACGGCGGCGTCCAGATAGTGCCGAAAGGTCTCCCGCTCCTCCGCAGTCAGGCGTAGAGCGTTTTTCTGCTCCCGCCACTCGTCCACGGTGGACCTGGTGTACGCCACCCGCCGGGGATAGTCGGGCTTTGCCAGTCTCACCACCCCGTCGGGGACGCGCAGAGTGTCGTCCGGGGTGAGGCCGCTCCGATGCCGCCGCCACGCGGCGAAGCCCCCTACGCCCACGGCCAAAAGCAGGGCCGCCGCCACGGCCAGCGCCGTCCAGCGGCGCTTCAACGAGCCGGTTTTGCGCCTTCGGGGCGTCAGCGTCCCCGACGCCTCTATGTGCCGCTCGTCGATCTCGCCGATAGCGTCTACCAAATCGTTTTTCTTCATAACCAATCCTCCTTTTCCAAAAAGGTCCGCAGCTTTGTTCTGGTCCGGTGGAGGGACTGCTTGACGGCGCCTACGCTGATCCCCACGTCCCCGGCCAGGCGCGCCATGTCCTCAAAGCCGAAGTACCGCCGGAGGAAAAGGCTCCGCTCCCTCGCCGGCAGGCCGTCCAGAAAGCGGTCCAGCGCCCGGGCAAGCTCCGCCGTCTCCACCGCCTTTTCCGTGTCCTCCCCGGCGGGCAGGATCTCCGCAATCTCCTCGACGGCGGCCTCCGCCTCCCCGCCGCCCCGCTTTTGTGTAAGGCGGGCGCGCAAACGGGTGAGGCTCAGCCTCCGGGTGAGCTTGGCAAGATACGCCCCCAGCCTTTCCGGCCGGTGCTCCGGCATGGAGCTCCAGGCGGCCATGTACGTGTCGTTGACGCACTCCTCCGCGTCCCGCTCGTCCCCCACAATGTTGGCGGACAGCCGTTTCAGCGGCCGCCCGTACTTCGCCGCCGTCTCGTGGACGGCTCTCTGGTCGCGCGCCCAGTAAAGCCCCACGATCTCGGAATCCTCCACGCGTCTCACCTCCTCACCTCTAAACTCGCGAAAAAGGACTGTTGGTTACGGTCATATCATAAAAATACCACATAAAATTCCCCGGCGCAAGGGCGGGAGAGCGGCCCTTCGTCTATTATTTGCAAGATTTTATAAATGAAAATTCATTTTTATATGGATTGCCCATTGACAACGATGCTTTAAAGGAATAAAATGAACGTCGTGAACGGCAAGGGCGTCGCGGGCTTTTGCCCGCGTGCGCAAGGCCGTTCTTTTTTTGTGATGAATTTTTAATTTTGGAGGTTTCCCATATGAAGAACGCCTATCTTCTCTCCGTTCTGGAGACCGTGAAGAAGCGCAATCCCGCCGAGCCTGAGTTCATCCAGGCCGTCACGGAGGTGCTGGAGTCTCTGGAGCCCGTCATCGAAAAGCGCCCCGACCTGGTGGAGGCCAACGTGGTGGAGCGCATCGTGGAGCCCGACCGGCAGATCATCTTCCGCGTCCCCTGGGTGGACGACCAGGGCAAGATCCAGGTCAACCGCGGCTACCGCATCCAGTTCAACGACGCCATCGGCCCCTACAAGGGCGGCATCCGCCTGCACCCCTCCGTCTACATCGGCATCATCAAGTTCCTGGGCTTCGAGCAGATCTTCAAGAACAGCCTGACCACCCTCCCCATGGGCGGCGCCAAGGGCGGCTCCGACTTCGACCCCAAGGGCAAGAGCGATAACGAGGTCATGCGCTTCTGCCAGAGCTTCATCAATGAGCTCTACCGCCACATCGGCAAGGACATCGACGTCCCCGCCGGCGACATCGGCACCGGCGCACGGGAGATCGGCTATATGTTCGGCCAGTATAAGAAGCTCACCGGCGAGTGGTCCGGCATCCTCACCGGCAAGGGCATCCCCTACGGCGGGTCCCTGGCCCGCACCGAGGCCACCGGCTACGGCCTTTGCTACTTCACCGATGAGATGCTCCGGGCCAACGGCAAGTCCTTCGAGGGCCAGACCGTGGTCATCTCCGGCTCCGGCAACGTGGCGCTTTACGCCCTCCAGAAGGCCACCCAGCTTGGTGCCAAGGTGGTCGCCATGTCCGACTCCAACGGCTACGTCTATGACCCCAACGGCATGGACTTCGCCGCCGTCAAGCAGCTTAAAGAGGTGGAGCGCAAGCGCATCCGCGAGTATGTCGCCACCCACCCCGGCAGCGAGTACCACGAGGGTTGCTCCGGCATCTGGACCATTCCCTGCGACATCGCCCTGCCCTGCGCCACCCAGAACGAGATCGACAAGGAAAGCGCCGAGATCCTCGCGAAGAACGGCTGCTACTGCGTCTCCGAGGGTGCCAACATGCCCTCCACCCCCGAGGCCATCGAGGTCTATTTCGCGAGCAACATGCTCTACGGCCCCGCCAAGGCCGCCAACGCCGGCGGCGTGGCCACCTCCGGCCTTGAGATGTGCCAGAACAGCGCGCGGCTTTCTTGGACCTTCGAGGAGGTGGACAGCAAGCTCCACGGCATCATGAAGAACATCTTCGCCGCCTGCGACAGCGCCGCGAAGGAGTACGGTATGCCCGGCAACTACATGGCCGGCGCCAACATCGCCGGCTTCCTCAAGGTCGCCGAGGCGATGAAGGCACAGGGATGCGTGTAAAAAATAAAGGGGGCTTTGCCCAATGTCATTAAGTTAAGAACCCTACCCCAAATCGGCATTTTGCCGAAAGGGCCAGCGGCGTTAAGTTAAGACGCGCATAGAGCGCACGGCGTTGTTGCTGTGCGCTCTATGATTTGTGGAGGTATCCACAAGTCGTGGGAATGATGTAAAAGTTACGCGGTTTTGAGAAAAGAGCCCATACGGAATGATATGTGGTTCCATTACAACAAGTTTGTGCGACGATGTAAAAAACGACGGTTGTGCGGAAAATCGGAATATGATGGATTAAGCGGGCTTTTTCTATCCCAATCTTAACATGTCCTCGAAATGATGCAAAAAATGAGGTAGATGCAAAAATCACGCTATGGGACGCCTCCTGCAAAGGCAGAAGTGTTTCGTCAAAAAATTTTTCTGTGCTTTTTAGCGCCCCAACCCAACAATGGGAAAATATCAACCAGTCCTTTGAAAGCATAAAAAATTCGGTGCTCATCCCAAATGTGCCAATAGCGCGAAAAATCCGAATGATTGCTTACCCCTATCAACAAGTCCCGATGATGTATCAGAAAATCTCTTTGCACCCAGTTTTCTCAAATACCCGTTCCCAAAAACAATGCTTACCGCCCTATATCAACAAGTCCTGTTTACGTATCAAAAATGATTTTTGCCACGTTTTGGCTTTATCGTAAATGTTCACTTTTTGTTAACCTTTTCTGCTTTTTTGCCAGTATAATGGGCTTGAAATATAAAATCACGGACTTATAAACGCATCCCTCCTGTTCGACGCTCACGCGCCGATGTATGGCGCAAATGCGGCCATGCGTATCAAAATACAGGAGCTACCCCCATGACGACCCCACTTCCCGAAACCGTCAAAGCCGAGCTTGACCGCGCGATTCATTCCGCCTCTCTCCTGCGCGGCGGCTATGTCCCCGGAGGGCTGACAGACTTCAGCCGAAACCGCAAACTCCCCCTTGAAACCCTTTTGCGAACCATAATCAGTATGCAGGGCGGAAGTCTCAACAAGGAGCTTCATGACTGCGGCCTCGATGTTTCCGCCTCCGCCTTTGTTCAACAGCGCGGGAAAGTCGAGTTTAACATTTTCCGTAAAATCCTTCTGGACTTCAACAGATTCCACCCCGACCCGGAAACATATCGGGGCTACCGTATTTTCGCCGTGGACGGCTCCACGGTCAATATGGCATGTGACCCGGATTCCCCTTGCTTTGTTTGCAACGCCAGCAACCCAAAGGGCTATTGCCAGACGCACATTAACCCGATTTATGACGTTTTGAACAAGACTTACTACGATTGTGTCCTACAACCACAGCCCAGCATGGACGAGATAGGCGCGCTTGTTTGGATGCTTAATGCCCGCCGTTTCCCGGATAAGACACTGATAGTTATGGACCGGGGCTACGAAAGCTATAATTTGATTGCCCACCTTATGAACGTGGACTTTCTCCTGCGTGTCAAAGACGGCGCTGGAGCGATGCGGGAAGTCGCAAAGCTACCGATGATGCCGCTTGACCGTGACTTGTCTATGACGATTACAACGACACAAACGAAGCGGGACAAGGAAAACGGCTATATCCTTTTGCAAGTTCCAAAAAGGACGTACAAACAGAACTCCACGACCCGCCCCGCGCGTTGGGACTTTCCAAGCCCATATCCCCTCAAATTCCGCGTCGTGAGGTTCATGCTCGATACGGGGAAATACGAGACGCTTGTTACCTCCCTGCCACGGAGCATCACGCCCGACGAGCTAAAGGAGCTTTACCACGCGCGATGGGGTATAGAGACGAGCTTTAGACAGCTCAAGTACAATATCGGGCTCGTGAACCTGCACAGCAAGAACGTCAATTCCGTGTGGCAGGAAATTTATGGGGCTCTGACGATGTTTAATTTCTGTTCCCGTATCGTAAGAGGCGCTGTCGTTCAGAACAAGGCGGCGAATGTTCACGAATACGCGGTCAACATGAAGATGGCGATGGCGCTGTGCCGCGACTATTTCCGCGCCCCGGAGGGAGACGGGGAGAAGCTTTTGCTGGAAATTGCGAAGTACACCGAGCCGGTCCGACCGAACCGCGCAGACGCCCGAAACCTCCGGCCCAAGTCCTTCCCCGGCTTCACCTATCGCGTGGCGGCGTGATGGCCTTTTTCTCAAAAACCCGTAAAATTACCCCCAAAACAGCCATTTTAGGGCCTTATTACGCAAATCTTTTCTTATTTAGAAAGAATTTATACAAGAAATGACGGTGAAATAATAAAGAGTTTTTTGATAAAACGGCTGGAAATAAGAAGGAGGAGCAGGACCATAATATGCCAAATTCGGCGGCGTAAACTGGAAATTAATTGCCCCGCGCCGGATGGCGCGGGGCGGCGTGTTTGGGGTGGGGGTTAGTGCTTGACCCAGTTATATTCGGGGAACTCTTTGATATACTCTTCAAAGCCGGCACCGGAGTAATAGACAGTCGTGCCGTCCGGAAACGCTCCATTGTATATTACGGGCGCGTCACCCAGAAAGGTTACGGAGGTCAACGGACAGCCGTTAAATGCAATCTCGCCAATATCTGTGACGCTAGCTGGAATGGTCACCGACGTAAGCTGGCAGTTCCAAAATGCATGATGTCCAATTTCTTTGACACCATCCGAGATGGTCACCGATGTAAGGGGACAGCCGTTAAATGCCAACTTCCCAATTTCTGTGACGTTTTCCGGAATGGTCACTGATGTAAGCGGACAGCCTTCAAAACCATTTAAATATGTAACCGAATCTGGAATTGTCACGGAAGTCAGCTCGCAACAAGCAAATGCACCATCTCCAATGGAGGTGATACCTTCCGAAAAGTTTACCGATGTAAGCGGGCATTTATAAAACGCGTCGTCCCCGATTTCGGTGAGGCTTTCCGGGAATGTGACAGAGGAAAGCTGACATCCTTCAAACATACTCTCACCTATTGTCTCTATGCCCTTGGGGATTTCCACCGACTTCAATCCTGAATAGCTGAAAGCATAGTCACCAACGGTTTTCAACCCGCTGGGAAGCCAGATGGACTCAAGAGAGCCCATATCGTCCTCATCATCTTTATACGAAGCAAACGCATAATTCCCGATTCCCTCAATGCTGTCAGGCAATACAACAGTCTTCATATCCGTGCAATAGAAAAACGCTCCATCGCCTATTTTTGTCAAGCCGTCCGGCAGGATTGCCAGGCTGAGGTTGCCCATGCTAAGAAACGCCCCGTTGCCAATGGTCTTAATGCCCTCATCGACATAGAGCGTGATGACCTTACCTGCAATATCTGCCCAGGGACCCGGGTTCGCATGATAGCCGTTTGTATTCCAACTGGTAAATTCGCCCCAGAAGTTCGTCATCTCCCCCGTGCCGCGGATGACGAGGACGTTGTTGAGATAATACCACGTCAAATCCGCGCCGCACATACCCATGGTTTCGGCGTTGTCTACGTTGATGGACTTGATGAACGCGAGGGTGGATTCGGAAAGTCCCAGGGGATTGTCGGGGTCGGCCGGCGGCTTTTGTTCGCCGTCCGTGGCGTCCGGCTCCTTGGACCCCTCGGTCTTGCCGGGTTCCTCCGTCTTGTTGGACCCTTCGGTTTTGTCGGTCTCTTTCGCGCCGCCGGTGGTGTCGCCAGAACCGTCGTCCCCCGTCCCGCAGGCGGCGAGGCTCAGCGCGAGCGCCAGCGCCAGCAGGAGCGCAAGCAGTTTTTTCATGTCTCTTTCCTCCAAAAATTATTTCCGGCAGCGCCGCCGGACGGGGGGAGGTCCCCCCGCCGGGACGGTGCCGGAAACGCAAAAAGCGGCGTTGAGCGTTTAACCTCAACACCGCTTAAAAAGCAAGCACACAAAACCCCATTAAAACCCGATTTCCGCCCTTGAAAAAGCACGGAGACACAGGTATAATAGGAACGTGGTGCAGTCGTTTCGACTGTTGTGTTGAGTGGTGTAGACACTCGCATAGGGACATGGCGGGGTTCCAGCCCGCCGTGTCCTGCCGCTTTCGCGTTTCTGATTCTTATTTTACAGCGTTCCCGCCCGAATTGCAAGCACTTTCCGCTAAAATCTATCCATATCCCCCGAAAAAGGCCCCCCGGCCCCAAAAGCCGGAGAGCCTTTTCACTTTTTCTGCCTCTAATCATTCCGTTTGGCGTGCGTAATCATTGTGTTAACGAGTAGGGGGAGGAATGTTAACTTAATGACATTGGGGCTTTGCCCCCTTTATTTTTTAGGGGGAAACGTGCGAAGCTCCCTCCCTGAATTCTGCGGAATTCAGGGAGGGAGCTTCTGCTGTCACGGTTCGCGCACTCGCTGCGCTCGCACACTCACCGTGACAAAAGGTATTTTTTCCGACGTACATGCCGCCGGAAAAATGATCGATGAGGGGATATTTTGCCCCTCCTACGGAGGGGTGGCCGAGCGAAGCGAGACCGGGGTGGTGCTACACTCCGCACGCGCGCGGCGGGGAAAGGAGCGCGGCTTGCGCCGCGTCACCACCCCTGCCGCTTCGCGGCTGTCCCCGACCTTGGAGGGGCAACCGTGTCGGGAGGTAGGGGCAATTTATTGGGGTCGCCTCTTTTGGCGGCCCGCGGGTCGTCTGTTGGCACGCTCCGGACAAGGGCGCGCGGGGCTATTTTTGCCTCAGTCTTTCCGCCAGCGCTTCGTCGGGGGCGGCGAGGAGGGTGCGGTAGGTGTGGTAGATGACCATGCCGGGGCGGGCGCCGGCGGGCTTTTTGAGCTGCTTTATCTCTGTGATGTCCACCGGCACCTTCGCCGCGGTCCGTCCCTCGGAGTAGAGGGCGGCGAGGGAGGCGGCTTCGGCGACGGTCTGCTCGTCCGGGGCCTTGCCCTCGCAGGAGACGACCACGTGGGCGCCGTGGAGCTTGGAGGCGTGGAGCCACAGGTCCGTCTTGGCGCTGTCCCGGAGGGACAGGGCGTCGTTCTGGGCGTTGTTGCGGCCCACCCGGATGAGAAGGCCGGCGGTGGAGCGAAAGCGCATGGGCTGGCTGGGCTGGCGTTTGGGCTGGCCCCGCTTGGCCGGGGCGCGCAGATAGCCGCCCTCCGTCAGCTCCTGGCGGATGTCCGCAAGGTCCCGCTCCGTCTCCGCCCGGTCCAGCTCCTCCAGGACGCTCTCGAGGTAGGCAAGCTCCCCCTCCCCGGCGTCGATCTGCTCCGTCAGATGCGCCCGGGCGCTCTTGGCGCGGGCGTAGTCCTTATAATATTTGGCGGCATTCTGCTGGGGGGTCTTCAGGGGGTCCAGAGCGACGCGGCGTATGCCGCCCTCCGGGGCGTAGAAGTCCTCCGCCGCCAGCTCCGTCTGGCCCTTTTTCATGGCGTAGAGGTTGGCGGTGATGAGGTCGCCGCACTCCCGGTACCAGTCGCGCTTTTCCGTATCCGCAAGCTCCCGGCGCTGGGCCTCCAGCTTGCGCGCAAGGCGGTCGCGGGCGTTTTTCACGGTTTTCAAAAGCTCCCGCGCCCGCTGGCGGCGGCGGTCCTGGGCGTCCTTCCGGGCGTAAAAGGCGTCCAGCAGCGCCGAGAAGCTCTCAAACTCCGTGAGGGCGTACCCCGCCCCGTACTGGGTGAGGGCCAGCCAGCTGTAGTCCAGCGGCTCCCCGTCCGGGCCAGCGACCATGGAAGGGACGGTCTCCCCGGCGTTTACCCGGTCCCGCGCCGCCAGAAGCTCCCGCGTCAGCGCCGCGCCGCCGTCCTTTTCCCGGATCTCGAAGACCCGGGGGGACACGTCGCCGTAGGCGCGGTGGCAAAGCTCCCTGGCCGTCAGGGGCGAGAAGCCAAGGAACGTCCCCACCACGCACCGGTCGGCCTCCCGGTCGGCCTCGAACCCCGCCACGGCGGCGGCCACGGCCTCGTCGGGCATGGTCAGGAGGTCCGCCTTCTCCTGCATGGGCGGGAGGCGGTAGCGCATCCCCGGCAGGACCGCCCGCTTCTCCTCCGCCGAGCCCACCCGGTAGAGGCAGTCGGTGATGACGCCCTCCCCGTCGGTGAGGATGACGTTGGCGGTGCGGCCCATGAGCTCTAAAATGAGCCCCCGCTCCTCCCCCTCCCCGAAGAGGCCGGGGGCGGCGAGACGCATCGTGAGCACCCGGTCCGTGGCCGGCTGGGCGACCTCCAGGATACGCGCGCCGATGAGGTGCTTGCGCAGGAGCATACAGAACATGGGTGGCTCCTGGGGCTTGTCGATGGCGGCCTCGGTAAAGTAGACCCGCGGCGCGCCGGCGGCCCCGCCGATCATCAGGTCCCGGCGGCGCTCCCCCTTGACGGTGAGGACCACCGCCCCACGGGCGGGCTGTTGGATCTTCTCGATCTTCGCCCCGGTGAGCTCCTGAGAAAGCTCCCGGCCGAGGCCCTTCAAAAATAACGCGTCAAATCCCATGGCCGTCCTCCATGATCGCGGCGAAGAGCTGGTTTAAGCGCTCCCTTCGCCCTTTTAGGTAGAGATACCCGAACACCGCCTCCAGCGCCGTGGCGGCGTGGTACTCCTGAAGGGTGGCCCCGTGGGGAATGGCGTGGGTCTTGGCGTTGCGGCCCCGCTTGTAGACCGCCGCCTCCTCCTCGGTGAAGAGCGGCAGGAGCTTCGCCGCCGCCGCGGCCTGGGCCGGGGCCTGCACCAGCGCCACGGTGGCCCGGTGAAGGCCGTGGTTCGTCTCCCGGCCCCGTGAGACGAGGTATGTCCGCGCCATCAGCTCATAGACCGCGTCCCCCAGATGCGCCAGGGCCAGGGAGGAGAGATTTTGGAGCTGGGTGTCCGTCAGTTCTACGGTAAAATAATCCATATTCTCACCTTTTGGGCCGCCGTGGGCGGCGGCCCGTACGGCGTTTTGATCGACTTTCTTTTCTGCTGTACGGGCCGCCGCCCACGGCGGCCCACTTCGCACGTCAATTTTACCATATTCCTTCGGAAATTTCCACTCCATATCTTCTCTTTGACCATTGAACTTGCGAAAAAAAGGCTCTATAATAGGACGCATGCGACGGAACTTCGTCGCTTGCTACTTTTTGTGAGGTGATCGGCAACGGAAAACGCTTTGCAGTCAGCACCCGCGCGTTTGGGGCCAAAGCTGAAGGTCATTTCCAACAGCTTCCGGCGCATCGCCGACGAGAGCACCCAGGAGCTGGGCATCACGGGGATGCAGTCGTTCCTGCTGGGGTATCTCAGCCGCCAGAAGGACGCGCCCCCCTGCCAGCACGACATCGAGGAGCGCTTCAACATCAAGCACCCCACCGCCACGGGGCTTCTGGCGCGGCTCTGCGAAAAGGGGTACGTGAGCTTTGCCTCCGATGAGTACGACGGGCGCTTGAAGCGCATCGTCATCACCGAGGCCGGTATCTATGCCGCCGAGCGGACCAAGACGCGGCTGGACGACATGGAGGCGCGGCTGACCTCCAACTTCACCCCCCGGGAGCTGGAGACGCTCCACGCCCTCCTGGATAAGCTGGTAGCCAACGCCAGAGACGACGGCAGACGCCGTCAGGAAGGAGACTGAACGCTTTGATCAAAAGACTGTCCCGGTGCGTCCGGGAATACACGCTGGCCGCCGTCATGGCGCCCCTGACCATGATTGGCGAGGTAGCCATGGAGGTCACCATCCCCCGGGTGATGGCCAAGCTCTGCGACTACGGCATCGAGCTGGGGAATATGCGGGTGGTGCTGGTCCAATCGGCGCTGCTCGTCTTATGCGCCTTATGCTCCCTTTTCTTCGGCGTGGCCTCGGCGGCCTTCGCCACCAAGGCCGGCACCGGCTTTGCCAAGAACCTGCGGCACGATATGTACTACCGGGTCCAGGATTTCAGCTTTTCCAACATCGACAAATTCTCCACCGCCTCCATCGTCACCCGTTTGACCTCGGACGTGGCGAATTTGCAGATGACCTTCCAGATGATGATCCGTATGGCGATCCGGGCCCCCATGACCATGATCCTGGCCTTTATCTCCGCCATGACCATCTCCGTGAAGCTCTCCCTCGTCTACTGCGTGGCGATGCCCATCCTCATCGTCATCCTGCTCCTGCTGGTGCCCCTGGTCCACAGCATCTTCGACCGGGTCTTCCGCACCTACGATAAGCTGAACAACACCGTTCAGGAGAACGTCCACGGCATCCGCGTGGTGAAGAGCTTCGTCCGGGAGGACAAGGAGACGGAGAAGTTCACCACCATCTCCGAGTCCATCTATAAGGACTTCTGCAAGGCGGAGAAGATCCTGGCCCTCAATAACCCGGTGATGCAGACCTGCGTCTACGGGTGCATCCTGGCGATCAGCTGGTTCGGCGCCAAGATGGTCATCGCCTCCGGCAACAACCCGGATCTGGGCCTGTCCACCGGTGAGCTCAGCTCCATGTTCACCTACACCACCCAGGTCCTCTCCTCCCTCATGATGCTCTCCATGGTCTACGTCATGATGATCATGTCCCGCGCGCCCCTCCGGCGCACCTATGAGGTCCTCACCGAGGAGCCGGACCTCACAAGCCCCGCCGACGCCGTCACCGAGGTCCCCGACGGCTCCATCGACTTTGAGAACGTGAGCTTCAAATACTCCGCCAAGGCCAAAAACATGGCCCTGCGGGACGTGGACCTCCACATCCCCGCCGGCGCCACCGTGGGCATCCTGGGCGGCACGGGCTCCAGTAAATCCACCCTGGTCCAGCTCATCCCCCGGCTCTACGATGTGACCGAGGGGACGCTGAAGGTGGGCGGCGTGGACGTCCGGGACTACGACCTGGAGGTCCTGCGGGACAGTGTCGCCATGGTTTTGCAGAAAAACGAGCTCTTCTCCGGCACCATCAAGGATAACCTCCGGTGGGGCGACCCGGACGCCACGGATGAGGAGATGGAGCACGCCTGTAAGCTCGCCTGCGCCGACGAGTTCATCCAGAGCTTCCCCAAGGGCTACGACACCTACATCGAGCAGGGCGGCACCAACGTCTCCGGCGGCCAGAAGCAGAGGCTGTGCATCGCCCGGGCCCTTCTCAAAAAGCCCAAGATCCTCATCCTCGACGACTCCACCTCCGCCGTGGACACCAAGACCGACGCCATGATTAGGCGGGCCTTCGCCGAGGAGATCCCCCACACCACCAAGCTCATCATCGCCCAGCGGGTGGCCAGCGTCCAGGACGCGGACATCATCCTCATCATGGACGGCGGCGCCATTGCCGCCATGGGCACCCATGAGGAGCTTTTGAAGACCTCCCCCATCTACCAGGAGGTCTATTCTTCCCAAGTGAAAGGAGGCGAGGACTGATGCCCCCCATTCGACCCCGCGGCGACGGGCGCAAGGCCCGCAACCCCAAGAAGACCCTGCTGAGGCTTCTCAGCTACATGAAAAAGTACATCCCCGTCCTCGTCATCGTCCTGGTCTGCATCGTCGTCACCGCTTACGCCCAGACACGCAGCGCCACGGCCCTGGGGGACCTGGTGGACGACTACCTCCTGCCCATGGTGGACGCGGGCGAGGCGGACTTCGCCGCCATCGGCCGCTTCCTTCTGAAGCTGGCGGCCGTGCTGGTCGTCGGCATCTTCTGCGCGTGGCTCTATAACTTCCTGATGGTCTCCGTGGCCCAGGGCACCCAGAAGGTCATCCGGGACGAGATGTTCACCAAGATGCAAAAGCTCCCCCTGCGGTATTTCGACCAGAACACCGCCGGCAACATCATGTCCCGCTACACCAGCGACATCGACACCCTCCGCCAGATGGTGTCCCAGTCCATCCCCCAGTGCGCCTCCTCCATCATCACCCTGGTGGTCGTCTCGGTGAACCTCATCCGCACCTCCTGGATCCTGTGCCTCGTCATGGTGTTCACCGTCTTCGCCATTGTTCTGGTGACGAAGGTGGTGGTGAGCCGCTCCGGCAAATACTTCCTGGAGCAGCAACAGGCCCTGGGCCGGGTCAACGGCTACGTGGAGGAGATGATCAACGGCCAGCGGGTCGTCAAGGTCTTCAACCACGAGCAGACCTGTGAGCGGGAGTTCGACGGCCTCAACGACGAGCTTTGCCGCAACGCCTACACCGCCGGAGCCTACGCCAACGCCATGGGGCCCATCAACAACAACCTGGGGTATATCCAGTACGCCATCCTCGCCGTGGTGGGCGGCCTTCTGGCGGTCTCCTCCGGCGGGAAACTCCTAACGCTGGGCGCGTTCCTGAACTTCATGATCCTCTCCCGCAGCTTCAACATGCCCATCGCCCAGATCTCCAACCAGATCAACGCTATCGTCCTGGCCCTGGCGGGCGCTGAGCGCATCTTCGACCTTATGGACGAGCAGCCCGAGACGGACGAGGGCTACGTCACCCTGGTAAACGCCAACATCGCCCCCGACGGGACCATCACAGAATCGGAACAGCGCACCGGCCACTGGGCGTGGAAGCACCCCCACCAGGCCGACGGCACCGTTACCTACACGGAGCTCAAGGGCGACATCGTCATGGACCAGGTGGACTTCAGCTACGTGCCGGATAAGCAGGTCCTCCACGACATCAGCCTCTACGCCAAGCCCGGCCAGAAGCTGGCCTTTGTGGGCGCCACCGGCGCGGGGAAAACCACCATCACCAACCTCATCAACCGCTTCTATGACATCGAGGACGGCAAGATCCGCTACGACGGCATCAACATCAATAAGATCAAGAAGGCCGACCTGCGCCGGTCCCTGGGCGTGGTCTTGCAGGACGTGAACCTCTTCACCGGCACGGTGATGGACAACATCCGCTACGGCAAGCTGGACGCCACAGACGAGGAGTGCATCGAGGCCGCGAAGCTCGCCAACGCCCACGACTTCATCATGCGCCTTCCCGAGGGCTATGACACCATGCTCACAAATAACGGCGCCCGCCTTTCTCAGGGCCAGCGCCAGCTTATCTCCATCGCCCGCGCCGCCGTGGCCGACCCGCCGGTGATGATCCTGGACGAGGCCACCAGCTCCATCGACACCCGCACCGAGGCCCTGGTCCAGCGGGGCATGGACCGCCTCATGGAGGGCCGGACGGTATTCGTCATCGCCCACCGCCTTTCTACCGTCATGAACTCCAACGCCATCATCGTCCTCGACCACGGCCGCATTATCGAGCGCGGCACCCACGACCAGCTCATCGCCCAAAAGGGAACGTACTATCAGCTCTACACGGGAGCGTTTGAGCTGGAGTAAACTGGCTTGAAAGGGCTTCGCCCTTTCAATGCCAAGGGGGGAACGTGCGAAAAAAATTTTGGAAATGTCTGCGGACATTTCCAAAATTTTTTTCTGCTGTTTTGCTCCGCGCACGGCCTCGTCGTCGCTGATGCCGCTTTACTTCGCCCTCCCTTCGGTCGGGCTCAGGCGCTGGCATCGCTCCTCCTCCCCCCAACGGGCTTCGCCCGCCGGGGACCCCAGGCCGCACACTCCGCAAAACAAAAGGTATTTTTTCCGACGTACATGCCGCCGGGAAATATAATCGATGGCGGCGGGAAAAAAGGTTTGCGGCTTCGCCGCATTTTTTATATTTCCCACCCACCCGCCCCGCCGCCACACGAACCACCCCTGCCGCTTCACGGCTGTCCCCTCCGTAGGAGGGGCAACGTAGTCGGAGGCGGGTGCGATTTGTCTAAACCGCTCTGTCACCCTACGTTCGCTTCCCCCCTGCCCCCCTCCTACGAGGAGGGGGCCCTGAGACGGGGGCGGGCTCAATTTTTCGGAACCGTTCCGTCAACGCACCTTTTTGCCCCTCCTACGGAGGGGTGGCGCGAAGCGCCGGGGTGGTTCCGTCTACCCGACTGCCTAAATAACCGTACCCACCCCCGTCCTAGGGCCCTCCCCGCAGGGCGGGGAGGGGGAGGGTGAGGTGGGAGCCGAAGGGCTTTGGGTGGCTGCGATGAACGGACCCACCTCATCCGGCGCCTGCGGGCGCCACCTTCCCCGCCTTGCGGGGAAGGCTAGGACGGGGGACGAGGGCTCGAATACCCCGCCGCTACGGCGGCACCCCTTTTTCCAAAAAAGGGGTCAAGGGGAATAAGGTTGCGGCGCTTCGCGCCGCTTTTATAAAAATTGCGCCGCAAAGCGGCGCAAACCTTTTTCGCCCCCTCCTCGTAGGAGGGGGGCAGGGGGGTAGCGAGCGTGGGACGATAGAGCGGTCCCGACAACCCGCACCCGCCAAAGCCCCTCCCTCCGGGAGGGGTGCCCGAGCGAAGCGATGGCCAGGGTGGGGACGTCTATCGGACCGCTCAGATAATCGCACCCACCCCCTGCCCCCTCCCAGAGGGAGGGGCAGCCGTGTCGGGGACGGGTACGAATTTTCGGAACCGTTCCCGTCACGCAACGTGGCACGGGCGGGTTTAGAACCCGCCCGTGCCCGTTTTCCTTAATATAACGGAAACCTCGCGCACAGCTCATTGACAGTCCGCCGCGTCTCCTCCGCGGTGGCCTCGTAGTCGTGGGCGGTGGCGGCGATGCAGTGGGCGACGGTCTTCATCTCGTCCTCCCTGAAGCCCCGGGTGGTGACGGCGGGGGTGCCGATGCGGATGCCGCTGGTGACGAAGGGCTTCTCCGGGTCATTGGGGATAGCGTTTTTGTTGACGGTGATGTAGACGCTGTCCAGGCGCTTCTCCAGGACCTTGCCGGTGACGCCGGTGCCCCGGAG